>NZ_MAYF01000024.1 GCF_001684955.1 Chryseobacterium contaminans
TTTCAGCTTTTTCTTAACAGCTACTTCTTCGTAAACTTCAAGAATATCTCCGATTTCAATATCATTGTATCCTTTTAAGTTAAGACCACATTCGTAACCTTTTGTTACTTCTTTTACATCATCTTTGAAACGCTTCAAACTTTCCAGTTCTCCATCAAACTTCACAATACCATCTCTTAACAAACGTACTTTAGACTGTCTTGTTACTTTTCCGGTAAGAACCATACAACCTGCAATTGAACCAACTTTAGAAATTTTGAACACCTCACGGATTTCAACATTTCCGATTACCTGCTCCTGAATCTCAGGAGAAAGCATTCCTTCCATTGCTTCTTTTACTTCATCGATTGCTTTATAGATAACAGAATAAGTTCTGATTTCAATTTCCTCACGGTCCGCAAGTTCTTTTGCATTAGCACCAGCTCTTACGTTAAATCCAATGATAATAGCATCTGATGCTGCCGCTAAGTTGATATCAGATTCAGTGATCTGTCCTACACCTGAGTGAAGAATCTTCACGCTGATTTCTTCTGTTGATAATCTTTGCAACTGATCAGATAATGCTTCTACAGAACCATCCACGTCACCTTTAAGGATAATATTCAATTCTTTGAATTCTCCTAAAGCAATACGTCTACCTAATTCTTCAAGTGTTGTATGCTTTTTCGTCCTGATAGAAAGCTCTCTTTGAAGCTGTTCCCTCTTATTGGCAATAGCTTTACCTTCACTTTCGTCAGTATAAACACGGAATTTATCACCTGCTGTAGGAGCACCGTCCAAGCCTAAGATTGTTGCAGGAATTGAAGGACCTGCTTCCGCAAGATTCTTCCCTCTTTCATCAAGCAATGCCTTTACTTTACCATGATTTTTACCTGCTACTACATAATCACCAACTTTTAAAGTCCCGGTCTGCACCAACATCGTTGCAACATAACCTCTACCTTTATCTAAAGATGCCTCAATAACAACTCCATTAGCTGAACGGTCAGGATTAGCTTTTAGTTCAAGCATCTCAGCCTGTAATAAAACTTTCTCCAATAACACATCTACATTATTACCAAATTTAGCAGAGATTTCCTGAGCCTGAACATTTCCACCCCATTCTTCTACTAAAACCGGAGGATTTAATCCAGAAAGCTGTTGACGAATATTGTCAGGGTTTGCATTTGGTTTATCTACTTTGTTGATCGCGATAATCATTGGTACTCCTGCAGCCTGAGCGTGAGCAATTGCTTCTTTCGTCTGTGGCATTACATCATCATCGGCAGCAATTACAATAATTGCTATATCTGTGATCTGAGCACCTCTTGCTCTCATCGCTGTAAAGGCTTCGTGACCTGGTGTATCTAAGAATGTAATTCTCTGACCATTTTCCAGTTTCACGTTATATGCTCCAATGTGCTGAGTAATACCTCCTGATTCACCAGCAATTACATTTGTTTTTCTGATATAATCCAGTAATGAAGTTTTACCGTGGTCAACGTGCCCCATTACAGTAACTACCGGCGCTCTTGACACTAAGCTTTCTTCAGTATCGATTTCATCTTCTGCATCTGTATCTTCAAGATCCGCATCTGAGAACTCAATTTTATATCCAAATTCATCTGCTACTAATAATAAGGTATCAGCTTCCAGTCTTTGGTTCATGGTAACCATTACCCCAAGTGAGAAACATGCAGAAATTACTTCTGTTGGAGAAACGTTCATTAAGCTCGCTAATTCTCCTACCGTAATAAATTCTGTTACCTTCAGTGTTCTGTCTTGTGCTTCAAGCTCCTGCTGACGTTCGTCCTGTTCTCTACGGAAAGTTCTCTTATCTTTTCTGTGTTTTGCAGATTTAGATTTACCCCCTTTATTGGTAAGTTTTTCTAAGGTTTCCTTGATCTGGTTTTTAACTTGTTCATCAGTTAATTCAACCGGCATAACTCTTTGACCAGGTCTGTTGTTTTGACCTCCTTTCTTAAATCCACCACCTTGGCCACCTTGACGGTTTCCACCTTGGTTATTTCCGAAACGGTTTCCGCCTTGACCACCTTGACCTTGCGGGCGATTTCCTTGTCCGCCCTGCCCTTGACGGTTTCCACCTTGTCCACCACCATTATTGTTGTGCTGACGGTTTCCGCCTTGGCCACCTTGATTATTTCCAGAGTTTTGATTGTTTCCACCTTGGCCTTGGTTATTCTGACCTCCGCCTGGCTTTTCAATTCTCTTTCTTTTCTTTTTAGCACCAGCTCCTGGTTTTGGTGCAAACTGAGTTAAGTCAATTTTTTCACCTACGATCTTAGGACCGTCCAGTTTCTGATAAACAGTTTCAATTTTCTGAGGTTCCTGAGATTCAGGTTCTGCTTCCACTTTTGGAGCGTCTATTTTTTTCTCTTCTACCACTGGTTTTGGAGTTTCTTTTACAGGTTCAACCGGTTTTTCTTCTTCTTTTTTCTCCTCCATTTTTGGTTTGTCTTTTTTAACAGGTCTATTTCTAGATTCTATCTGAGACAAATCAATCTTATCCAAAACTTTAAATTCCTGCTTTTCAGGAGCTGCTTTTACTTCCGGTTCTTCTTTCACAATTTCTTCTTTCTTTTCTTCCACCGGTGTCGCTACAGGAGCAGCAGGGGTTTCTTCCACTTCAGGTTTAGCAGGTTCTAAATCTATCTTACCTAAAATTTTAGTTTCTGGTTTGTTTGCTTTAGCTCTTATCACTTCAGGGGTTTTCTTCTCTTCAATTTCCAGTTTTTCTTCCGGAACTTTAGTGATCACCACCTCATGGGAAGCTTTTCTTTGTTCGCCATCTTTAGCAAACTCAGCTTCCAATGCAGAATATGCCGATTCTTCCAATTGAGCGTTAGGATTGCTTTCAACCTCGAAACCCTTTGACTGTAAAAACTCTACTAATCTGGACATCGAAATGTTGAATTCCTTAACCGCTTTATTTAATCTAATTTTTGGCATCTATATTATTTACTGTTTTTTAATTTTTAAAATTAAAGTATTTCCTTTTTACTGTTTTATTAAGATTTATTTTACATCTTAATCCTCAAATTCTTCTCTCAGAATACGTTTAACCTCTTCAATTGTTTCCTCTTCAAGGTCAACCATATTTAAAAGACTCTCAGTTTCTTTATCCAATACTGATTTTGCAGTTGTAAGTCCTACTTTCTTAAATTCATCCAAAATCCACTGCTCAATATCGTCATTGAATTCTTTCAATTCAACATCGTCATCCTCGCTGGACTCTCTGTAAACATCAATTTCATATCCTGTCAACCAAGAAGCCAGTCTGATATTCTGACCTTGTTTTCCAATTACTTTAGAAATCTCTTCAACCGGAGTATATACTAACGCATAGCTAGTTTCCTCATTGATCTCGATTTTGTTAATCGTAACATTTCCTAAAGCTCTCTTCACCAAGATCTCAGGGTTTTTAGACCACTGAATAACATCGATGTTTTCGTTTCTCAATTCTCTTACTACTCCATGAATTCTGGATCCTTTAACCCCCACACAAGCTCCTACAGGATCAATTCTGTCATCATAAGCATCTACTGCGATCTTCGCCTTTTCTCCCGGAATTCTCACTACTTTTTTCAAGATAATAGTTCCGTCCTGGATTTCAGGAATTTCCAGCTCTAATAATTTCTCTAGGAATTTAGGTGCAGTTCTGGAAATAATAATCTGCGGTTTTGAACCTTTAAAATCTACTGTCTCAACAATAGCTCTGATATTCTCACCCTTTTTAAAGAAATCGGATGGGATCTGGTTTTCTTTTGGTAAAATGAATTCGTTTCCTTCGTCATCTAACAAAATTACATGTTTGTGACGGATGTGGTGGATTTCTCCTACAACGATTTCCCCAATTTTATCTCTAAACTGTTCGTACAGCATTGCATTGTTATGCTCCTGAAGTTTTGTAGCCAGAATTTGCTTTAGGGTAAGGATGTTTCTTCTCCCCAACTGTGCAACAGGAATTTCCATTGTAAAGTCTTCTCCTACTTCGAAGGTAGGATCAATCTTCTTTGCTTCAGAAATTTCAATTTCCAAATCATCGTCTTCAGACATTTCGTCCTCTACAATTGTTTTATTTAAAAATATCTGAAAATCTCCTTTATCCGGGTTTACAATCACATCAAAGTGGTCATCTGAATCGAATCTTTTTCTCAAAAGAGTCTTCAGTGAATCTTCAATAATTGCCATAAGATCAATTTTACTGATCCCTTTTTCGTCTTTAAAATCACCAAAGGATTCAATCAACGCTATATTATCCATCTATTCTTTTTCTTTTTTAAAATTTAATTACTACTAATGCCTTTTTGATTTCTGTGTAAGGAATTTCTTTTTCCTCTTCCACATCCACCTTTCCCTTCCCGATGTCTTTCGGTTTACGGTAACGCAAAACAAGAGTGATCTTCTCTTCGTCTACCTTTGACAATTCCCCTTCAATTTTAGAAGAATCCTCCAGCATCACCTCAATCTCTCTTCCTATGTTTTTATTGAACTGTCTTGGTGTTACTAATGGCTCGCTTAATCCTGCAGACATTACCTGGAGGCTGAAATCATGCTCCTCACGATCCATATTGAATTCTATAGCACGGCTTGCATCAAGACAATCCTGCAAAGAGACTCCATTATCACCATCTAAAATCACTGTAATATCATCCCCTGCAGAAATCTTAAGATCAATAAGGAAAAGATCTTTTCTGGTTTCAAGGAATTCATTTAATAATTCTTCAATTCTTTTTTTAAACTCCATACATTTTTTTATCTTGATTTACAGTACGAAAAAAGGCTTTCTTGCGAAGCCTTCCCATTTTTTCCGTAAATCCATTGCAAATATACGCTTTTTTTCTAAAAATGCAAAATTATCTTATTATCAAGCAAATAGAACGAAATTCATTTACATTAAATTAAAGAAGCATATGAAGGTATTTTTATTATTTTTGTCTTTGAATTTTAAAAACGAAAACATTTTGAATATAACGATTGTAGGAACAGGTTATGTGGGATTAGTTACAGGAACTACTCTGGCAGAACTTGGCAATTCAGTATACTGTGTTGATATTGATGAAAAAAAGGTAGAAGGTATGAAAAACGGCATCGTTCCCATTTATGAGCCGAACCTTGAAGAAATGTTCCTTAGAAACATTCAATCTGAAAGATTATTTTTCACTACCAATTTAAAAGAAGCTTTAGACAAAAGTGAAGTGATTTATCTGGCATTGCCAACACCTCCCGGAGAGGATGGTTCTGCAGATTTATCATATGTATTAAAGGTTGCAAATGATATTGGAGAAATGATGACCGAATATAAGGTTGTTGTTAATAAAAGCACAGTTCCTGTTGGTACTGCAGACAGAGTAAGAGAAACGATATCTTCTAAAACAAGCATTCCCTTTGATGTGGTTTCCAATCCTGAATTTTTAAGAGAAGGCTTTGCTGTTGAAGATTCTATGAACCCTTCAAGAGTTGTTGTTGGAGCCAGTTCTGATAAAGCAAAAGATATTATGGCTAAAATTTATCAGCCATTTACCAACACCGGTATTCCGATTATTTTCATGGATGAAAAGTCTTCTGAACTTACAAAATATGCAGCCAATTCATTCCTTGCTGTAAAGATTACCTTCATGAATGAAATTGCCAACTACTGTGAAAAAGTAGGAGCTGATGTAGATAAGGTAAGATTAGGAATGGGAAGTGATGACAGAATTGGGCACAGGTTCTTGTTTCCCGGGATCGGATATGGCGGAAGCTGTTTTCCTAAAGATGTAAAAGCACTTATAAAGTCAGGAAAGCAGGAGAATTTCAACTTCCAGATCCTTGAAGCCACTGAGAATGTAAATACTTCACAAAAGATAATTCTTGTTTCTGAAATTGAAAAATATTTTGGAGGCAGCATTAAAGGAAAAAAGATCGCGATGTGGGGACTTGCATTCAAAGCGAATACCGATGACATCAGAGAAGCTTCTTCTTTAGATAATATTGCTCTTTTATTGGAAAAAGGCGCAACTATAATAGCTTACGATGCTGTTGCTGAAAACAATGTACAAAAACTTTTGGGAAGCAAAATTCAATACGCCAAAGGGATGTATGATGCATTAGAAGATGCAGATGCTTTATTTATTGCTACGGAATGGCCGGAATTCAAAAATCCTAATTTTGAGCTCATGGCTAAAAAAATGAAAAATAAAGTTATTTTTGACGGAAGGAATATGTATCCGCTTGAAATCCCCGAGCAAAACGGATTTTATTATAAAAGTATAGGTAGAAAGACAATCTCAAAATAAATCAATGAAAAATATTATTATTACGGGAGGAGCAGGATTCATTGGATCTCATGTCGTAAGAGAATTTGTAAAAAATAATCCGCAAAGTATGATTATCAATCTTGATGCTCTTACTTATGCCGGAAATTTAGAAAACCTGAAAGATATTGAAAATGAACCTAATTATGTTTTCGAAAAAGCAGATATTACAAAGCCTGAAGAACTAAGAAAGGTTTTTGAAAAATATAATCCGGAGGCTGTTGTACATTTAGCCGCAGAAAGCCATGTTGACAGAAGTATTACGGATCCTATGGCTTTTATCAATACCAACGTGAATGGAACGGCAAATCTTCTTAACCTTTGCAAAGAATTCTGGACCTTAAACCCAGATCACACACACGGAAGATTTCCGGATGAAAAAAGAACAAATCTGTTTTATCATGTTTCAACCGATGAAGTATACGGAAGTTTAGGAGAAACAGGATTCTTCCTTGAAACTACACCTTACGATCCACAATCCCCATATTCTGCATCCAAAGCCGCTTCAGACCACCTGGTAAGAGCTTATGGAAATACATACGGAATGCCGTTTATTGTATCGAACTGCTCAAATAACTATGGCCCTAATCATTTTCCGGAAAAATTAATCCCCCTTTGTATCTCTAATATTATTAATGAGAGGCCCTTACCTATTTACGGAGATGGAAAATATACAAGAGATTGGTTATTTGTAATTGATCATGCAAAAGCTATCCATCAGATATTCAATGAAGCTAAAACCGGAGAAACTTATAACATCGGAGGATTCAATGAATGGCAAAATATTGATCTGGTAAAGGAATTGATTAAGCAAATGGATGCCAAACTAGGAAAACCTGAAGGGTACTCTGAAAAGCTGATCACTTTTGTAAAGGACAGACCTGGCCATGATAAACGCTATGCTATTGATGCCAATAAATTAAACAAGGATTTAGGCTGGAAACCATCAGTAACTTTTGAAGAAGGATTAAGCAAAACGATTGACTGGTACCTTGAAAACAAGGAATGGCTGGAAAACGTAACCAGCGGAGATTATCAGAAATATTACGAAAAGCAGTACAACTAAGAATAAGTTGGCACCATCATCAAAGTTTTGATGATGGTGCCAACTTTTATTGCATAGACCATTTTCTTGTAATAGCAAAGATCTGTTGGACTATGCCATAGAAAATACCAAATAATAAAAAGATGAAAGGAATAATATTAGCCGGAGGATCCGGGACAAGACTTTACCCTCTAACCATTGCCGTAAGCAAGCAACTAATGCCTGTTTATGACAAGCCAATGATCTATTACCCCTTGTCCACCTTGCTTTTAGCTGGAATTAAGGATATATTGATTATTACTACTCCACATGACCAAGCTGGATTTATTAAATTATTAGGTGATGGTTCTCAGATTGGCTGTAATATAGAATATGTTGTACAGCCAAGTCCGGATGGATTAGCACAAGCTTTTATCCTAGGAGAAAAGTTTATTGGTAATGATCCTGCAGCACTTGTTTTAGGAGACAATATCTTCTACGGTTCGGAAATGGGGACTTTATTAAAGAATAAAACCAATCCTGATGGAGGTGTTGTTTTCGCCTATCACGTTGCAGATCCTGAGAGATACGGCGTTGTAGAATTTGATGACAACTTTAAAGCAGTTTCTATAGAAGAAAAGCCTTTAAAGCCTAAATCTAACTACGCAGTACCTGGCCTTTATTTTTATGACAACAATGTGGTAGAAATCGCTAAAAACATTCAACCATCTGCCCGAGGAGAGCTTGAAATCACTGATGTCAACAATGTTTATCTGAACAAAGAAAAGCTTGAGGTGGGAGTTCTGGACAGAGGTACAGCATGGCTGGATACAGGAACTTTTGACTCACTTCACGATGCTTCAGAATTTGTAAGCGTTATTGAAAAAAGACAAGGTTTCAAAATTGGATGCATTGAGGAGATTGCTTTCAGAAATAAATTCATCAACGAAGAAAAATTATTGGAAACAGCAGCAAAATATGGAAAAAGTGGCTATGGTCAGTATTTGAAACAGCTTGTTAGTCAATAACCGCATCATTTATAAATCTTACAAACTATTGGCTTTATAGTCAATAGTTTTTGTTCATAATAACAAATATCAATATATTAGTTGTTATTTTCTAGTTTATGTAAACAATAATTTACACACTAGGAAATCCGGTAAGAATTAATTATTATAAATTTGTAAAAACTTACACAGATGAATGAACCACAGCAAAAGTGGACAGAAACCATTGAAGCCAGTCATTCTTTATTTGATTTAAAACTCAAGGAAGTATGGCGATATAAAGACCTTATTTACATGTTTGTAAAAAGAGATTTTATATCAAGTTTCAAGCAAACCATTTTGGGACCAATCTGGTTTTTTATTAATCCCATCTTTACAACAATCACTTATCTGATTATTTTCGGAAGGTTTGCAAAGCTACCTACCGACGGTGCTCCCGGCATCATATTTTATCTTTCCGGAGTCACTTTATGGAACTATTTTTCCGGGGCATTATTGGGGACAACGGCCACTTTTACAGGAAATGCCAATATCTTTGGTAAAGTATATTTCCCGAGATTAGTAACTCCCATTTCAATTGTCATTTCAAACCTGATGCGTTTAAGTGTTCAATTCCTTCTATTCCTGGTGGTATGGGTATATTATCTTATCAACAAAGAAGTTTCTCCTAACTGGTGGGTGCTGGCAACCCCCTTCTTACTCATCCTTATGGCTCTTTTTGCTCTAGGAGTTGGAATGATATTTTCTGCACTTACTACAAAATATAAGGATCTCAGTATGCTTTTAACATTTGGGATAAGCTTATATATGTATGCTACACCAGTTATCTATCCTGTATCTATGCTTCCGGGATATTTCAAAAAGCTGGCAAAATTCAACCCATTAACGGGTATTTTTGAGTGCTTCAAATATGGTTGGTTAGGCGTAGGAGATTTTTCTCCGGTAATGCTGGTCGCCAGTACTGTTATTATACTGATCCTTCTGGTAATAGGGGTGATCACCTTTAACAAAGTGGAGAAAACCTTTATGGATACAGTATAATTGAAGACAAAAACACTAGAATAAAAATTTAAAACTGAAAAAAATGCTAGCTTTAAAGGCAGAAAACATATCAAAACAATACCGTCTGGGTGAAGTGGGAACAGGAACTCTTTCTCATGACCTCAACAGGCTTTGGCATAAAGTAAGAGGCAAAGAAGATCCTTATTTAAAGATTGGTGAAGCCAATGACAGAGCCTCTAAAGGAAATTCCGACTATGTATGGTCGCTCCGTGATATCAACTTTGAAATTGAACAGGGAGATGCTGTAGGAATAATAGGGAGAAATGGGGCCGGAAAATCTACATTGCTAAAACTCTTAAGTAAGGTAACCAAACCTACTACAGGCAAGATCTATACAAATGGCCGAATAGCATCTCTATTAGAAGTTGGGACCGGGTTCCACCCTGAAATGACCGGCCGCGAAAATGTATTTTTAAACGGAGCCATTCTGGGGATGACCAGAAAAGAAATCAAACGTAAATTTGATGAGATTGTAGATTTTTCAGGAGTTGAAAGATATATTGACACCCCTGTTAAAAGATATTCTTCGGGAATGTATGTACGTCTTGCATTTGCAGTCGCTGCCCACCTGGAATCTGAAATTTTAATTGTAGACGAAGTTCTTGCTGTAGGAGACGCAGATTTTCAGAAAAAATGTCTGGGAAAAATGAATGATGTAGCCAAAGGAGAAGGAAGAACAATCCTTTTTGTAAGTCATAATATGACGGCTGTAAAAGAGCTTTGTAATAAAGGAATTCTTCTTACCCAAGGAACATTAGAGTATGAAGGTGATATGCTAAGCACCATCATAGAGTATCAAAAAAACAGTGCATCTACCTCTCATTATCTGTATAATGGGAATCTGGATGATGCTATAGGAAATGAAAACATCAGAATAAAGGAGTTTTCAGTATCTGCCCAACACGGTAAACTGATTGATATTAATTCGGGGATAAGAGTTAAATTGGTTTTCCATAATAACCGTCCCAATATCAATCTGGATGCAACTTTTGAGTTAAGGAACTATGAAGAGCTCATTGTTTTCCATGTAGGGAAGATTCTTACCAAAGATCAGGATTCTAAAACTGGAGAATATTCTATTGAGTTTGATATTCCGGCAGGATTATTAAACGCAGGAAATTACTATTTCAAATTATTCTTTGGAAAAGACCAGACTGAAGCCTTATTTATACTTGACAATTCCGTTGGTTTTGAAGTTGAAAATGTAAAAGTGGGAAGCAAAATGCATATATACCCGGGAATTACAAGACCTAATTTTGACTATAATGTAAAAACACCATGATACCTCAGATAATACAGTTTCCGAAAATATATGATAAACGGGGAAATCTTTCATTTCTGGAACATCCCAACCAGCTTCCTTTTGAAATTGCCCGAACCTATTGGATTTATGATGTTCCGGGTGGAGAACTGCGAGGCAGCCATGCTTTTAAAGAACAACAGGAAGTAATTATCGCATTATCCGGAAGCCTTGATGTTGTGATACACGATGGAAAGGAAGAGAAAGTGTACTCATTAAACCGTTCTTATTACGGATTATATATTCCTAAAATGTATTGGAGAAGGCTGGAAAATTTTTCCACCAATTCTCTGGCACTCATTGTTTCTGATAAGTCTTATGATGAGAATGACTACATAAGAGATTTCGAAATATTTAAACAGCTTACAGATGAAAGATAGAGTTTCAGTTTTTGATTGCAGTGTAATTGATCTGGGTAAAGTTGGTTTTGATGAAGGAAATCTTACGGTGGTTGAAAACAATTCCCATTTCCCGTTTGATGTAAAAAGAGTCTTTTATCTGTATGACATTGCAGGTGGTGAAAGCCGGGGAGCACATTCCCATAAAGAGTGTCATCAGTTTCTGATAGCAGCCAGTGGAAGCTTTGAAGTTTCATTGGATGACGGAAAGTTTAAAAGACAGGTATTTCTAAACCGTCCTGATTTAGGATTACATATTCCTCCGGGAATCTGGGCCTCGGAAATTAATTTTTCTTCGGGGGCTATTTGTTTGGTTTTAGCGTCTCACCATTATAATGAAAAAGATTATGTGAGAGACTATGATACTTTTTTAAAGATACAGAATGAATTATAAAATACACCCTCTGGCAGATGTCCAGTCCGAAAATATTGGTACAGATACAATGATCTGGCAGTTTTGTGTAATTCTAAAAAATGCTAAAATTGGCAGCAATTGTAATATTAACTGCAATGTTTTTATAGAAAACGATGTTGTCATTGGAGATAATGTCACCATAAAACCTGGCGTTCAGGTATGGGACGGCGTTACTTTGGAAGACAATGTTTTTATTGGTCCTAATGTAACTTTTACTAATGATTTAATTCCACGCTCTAAGCAATATCCAATAGAATTTAGCAAAACGCTTGTGAGAAAAGGAGCTTCTATTGGAGCTAATGCCACTATTGTTGCTGGTAACACCATTGGAGAAAATGCTTTAATTGGAGCAGGAAGTGTAGTCACAAAAGATGTTCCTGCCAATACAGTTTGGTTTGGAAATCCGGCCAAACAAAGGGGAACGATTAATAATAACGGAGAAATATTATATACAAAAGCTAATGATTAAGTTTTTAGATCTTCAGAAAATTAATTTAGAATACCAGCAGGAAATAGAGGCAAAACTTATAGAAGTCTTCCGTTCCGGATGGTATTTGATGGGAAAAGAACTCTCTGATTTTGAAGTTAATCTTTCACATTATATCGGTGCAAAGCATGCCATTGGAGTAGCCAATGGATTAGATGCTCTTCGTCTTATTCTTCGTGGCTATATTGAATTAGGCATCATGAGTCCGGGTGATGAAATTATTGTTCCTTCCAATACTTATATTGCTTCTATTCTTGCCATTTCTGATAATGGATTAATCCCTGTTTTGGTGGAGCCGGAAATCAATACCTACAATATCGATATTTCCAAAATCCAGGAAAAAATCACTTCTAAAACGAAAGGTATTCTTCTTGTTCATTTACAGGGAAGAATTGTTTTTTCGGAGCAGCTTAAGGAACTTGCTCACCAGCATCATCTTAAAATCATTGAAGATAATGCCCAGGCCATTGGTGCAGAATGGAATGGTATAAAATCCGGAAACCTTGGAGACGCAGCAGGATTCAGCTTTTATCCGGGTAAAAATCTAGGTGCTTTAGGAGATGCCGGAGCTGTTACCACTAACGATGATGATTTAGCAAAAACCATCAGAGCATTAGCCAACTATGGTTCCAATCAGAAGTATGTTAATATTTACAAAGGATTAAACTCCAGATTAGATGAAATTCAGGCTGCAGTTTTAGATATCAAGCTGAAATATATCGATCGTGAAAATGAAATCAGAAGGACTATTGCCCAACGTTTTATCCACGAAATTACACATCCTGACATCATTCTTCCGGAATATCCTGAAAATGAAAAAGAGCATGTGTGGCATGTATTTGTCATCAGGTCATCCAGAAGGGATGAACTTCAGGCCTACCTTACGGAAAATGGAATTCAGACTCTGATCCACTACCCTATTCCGCCTCACAAACAAGAAGCCTATAAAGAATGGGAAAACCTTTCATTCCCTATCAGTGAAAAAATACATCAGGAAGTTTTAAGTCTTCCTATCTCTTCAGTAATGAGTAAAGAAGATATCTCTATCATAATTAAAGTCATAAACAAGTTTTAAATGATAAAAAGGAAAAAACTTTTATTTGTAACCAATTCATTACAAAAAGCGGGATCTGAAAAATATACTTTTGAAATCGTAAAGAATATAGATAAATCGCTATTTGATGTGGAGGTATTAACCACTGCCGATGTTCATATAAATAAAAAATTTCCTCACATTTATTATTTTGAACTCAAAAAATTAGGTATAAAGATTCATACCAACCTTTATAGACCGGGAGAAATTCAGGTGGATTTCATGAATCGTCTTCCTTTCAAAAAAATTTCAAATTATATCCTGTTCAGAATTAACAGATACAGGAGAAGCAGTTTGTATCATAAAAGGCTGAATAAGCTTCTTAATTCTTTTGATGCTGTAATCCTGGTGGATGCTTTATTCTTTCATCATATAAAAAATAATCTTAATCCTGACATTCACTTTGAAACCCATCTGATGTGTCATCAGGCTCAGTTTAATCCTGACTTCAAAATCTATGAAGCTTATGATAAAAATTCAACTGAATACAATTTCGTGTATGCTGATGAATATCAATTAAAAGAAATAGAAGCCCAGGAGGTTAGAATAAAAAATACCTTTGGATTCCCATTATCAATCAATGTTCATGATTTAACTCCTGTAGACTACCACAAGATTGTGGAAAAGAAAGAACTTAATATTGGGGTCTTTACCAGAATCAACAGAATTAAACCGATTGATAAAATACTGGAAGCATTTGAAATTTTAAAAAATCTGAACTCTGAGGTAAAGCTTAAAATCTTTGGCCATATTCAGGATCCTGATTACCATTCAGAATTAATGGAGGTCATTAAAAATAAAGGGCTTATTCATCATATTTCATTTGAGGGCCATGCCGAAAACATGTTGGAAAGCATTAAAGAAAAAAATGTTTCCCTTGCCTGGATTGTTTCTATTTATGAATATGTAGGTTATGCCGCTACTGAATTATGCATGAACAATATTCCTATTATTCTGGATAATATTGATGGAAACAATTCAATAAAGCCTATTGATAATGAAACATCTATTCCTCCTTATTTTTATACCCCTTCAGCATTAGCGAAACATACTCATTACATATTATCCAACAATAAATTAGAAGAATTACAACAGTTGGAGACGGATCAATTTTTATCCAATCATGATCTTGAGAAAAATATAAGACACTATGAACAATATCTATTAGAGGTATTAAAAAAAGAAGAAGCAAAAAATCCAATAAACTATGAGTGCTAAAGTATCTGTTATCGTACCTTGCTACAATCAGGCACAGTATCTTGATGAGTGTCTTCAGTCTGTTCTTGACCAAACCCATCAAAACTGGGAATGTATCATTGTTAATGATGGCTCTACAGATAATACTGAGGAAACCGCAAAAAAATGGACTGCAAAAGATCCCCGCTTCAGCTATGTCTATAAGGAGAACGGAGGATTATCATCAGCCAGAAATGCAGGGTTAGAAAAAGCTCAGGGAGATTACATTCAGTTTTTAGATAGTGATGATATGATTCATCGGGAAAAATTTTCCAAAAGCCTGAAACATGATTCAGAATATCCATTAATGGTAAGTCAATTTACCATTTACAGAAACCATAGTCATGATCCTGGTTATAACCGCGTTGAGCAGGAATACCTATCCTTTGAGGGCATTGTCTTCGGATGGGATTTAAAATTCAGCATCCCCATTCACTGCTCCTTGATCTCTAAAGAACTGCTCAAAGGTTTCCTTTTTGATACGTCCTTAAAAAGCTGTGAAGACTGGCTGATGTGGATTTATATTACCAAAGATAATCCGAAGGTTCTTCTAGTAGATGAACCGCTTGCCCATTACCGCAAGGAAGACAATAATAACAGCATGTCTTCAGACCTATACAAAATTCTTCATCAAAGAATCAAAATTCTTCCCATATTAAAAAGGCTGTATGGCGATGATCTTCATGATCGTTTAGCCTATCACATCATTGATGTACGTTCCTCTCAGTTTATTGAAATGAGATCTGAATTTAATAAAATAACAGGCGGCAGATTTATATCCGGTTATCTGAATTTCAAAAAATATTATTATAATCTTTTTCAGAAAAAAAGCTAATTGTACTTCAGAATAAAGGCTAATCTGAGAAATTGAACATGTATTACTTCTATTAAACTCAAAATAAGACATTTTCATCATTTATGACTCCAGTAATTCTTCAATAGTATAAAGAGTCTGACAATAATATCCTCCTTTGGACCAAAATAGCATTGAATTTGCTTTACAGTTCACAAAGAGCTATAACACCTCTACGATGGTATCAATTGTAGAGTGTTATTTATTTATATATCCATGATAAAACATATACCATCTATTTCTTTCAATAAGATAGGCCTTGCTAAATTAAAACCCATAGCAATCAGAGCTTTTGGAGATACCACAAGTTGATAAAAAAGATGTTTTTCACATTCTAATCGTACTCCTATCTCTTAAAACAAGCTTCAGATGAAAACCAAAATAAAAAACAACAAATCACTTTTCAGTTATTTTAAAAAAATAATTCTACGAAATAAGCATAAACCCTATTCATTACAAGCCAAAATAAAAGATATTGAAAACTATAAAAGCAATATCACACAAAAGTTGATTGATAAAGGTGTATTTAAAAACTATATGCCCAGATTTTTAAATACTGATGAACAATACATTGAAACTGTTAGTCCGGAAATTTCATTGTATCAATTCCAAAATGTTCAGATTGATATTAAATCTTCTTCAATCCTATTAAATGATGAATTAATTGTTTATCGAAGTAAGGAAGAAAGATTCAACGAAGGATTTGTAACATCCCATAATGATGAAGAGGCCCGGATAGATATAAAAGTAAAACCTGAAAAATTGGAAGATGGTTTTTTCCTGGGTGGTAACGGTTCCTGGAACTGGTTTCATTTCCTGATTGAAATAATGCCAAAACTCACATTATTTAATGGGAACACGACTACTTTATTAGTAAATGAAATCGTGCTGGAGGTCCCAAGTATGAAAAAGATATTGGAGATTGTAGCAGGAAATAAATTTGAGATCAAATATCTAAACTCAGATAAAACTTACTTGGTACAGAATCTATATTATATCAATGATTTTAACCGTGTTCAGTTTAATCGCTTTGATGGATTAATTAAAGCAGAAGGAACATTTTATAATCATGAGGTTACCCGCAGTTTTTCTAATCTTATTTTAGACAGGCTTACCATAAAAAAAGATTTGCCTGAAAAGATATTTTTATACAGAAAAAATACCCATCGCATTGCAGAGAACCAGGATCAGATATTAGAATATCTTAAAAACTTCGGATTTGCTCCTGTTTGTCTGGAAGAGTTAAGCATAGATGAGCAGGCCAGCTATTTCCAAAACGCTAAATTTATAATAGGAATCTCCGGCGCAGCCTGGTCCAATATGTTGTTTTGCAGAAGCCGTCCTAAGGCCATTTGTTTCATTCCTGATAATGCAAAAGAATTCAGCGCATTCTCCAATCTGTCAAAAATTTTTGAGGTGAACTATTATGCTCAGCTCTACATAAATGACGGTGCACATACTAATAGCAATTTTATGATTAACTTTGACGAGTTTATAGAACTATTTAATGATCTTAATGAAAAAGAATAAACCGCAAATAATAGCTTTTAATAAAATTGGTTCTTCAGAGCTTGGTTATATTACCATTGCTGAAGAGCAAAAAAATGTACCTTTTGATATCCAGCGTGTTTACTGGACTTATTATACTCCACAAGACGTCATCCGAGGAGGCCACGCCCATAAAAAACTACAGCAGGTCATCTTTGCTGTATCCGGCGTTATTACCTTTAATACTGAAGATAAAGAAGGAAATAAGGAAACTTTTGTTTTAGACCATCCTACAAAAGGACTTTATCTTCCGGAACTGATCTGGAGAGATATAAAATTTTCCCATAGTGCAGTACTTCTATGTCTTGCCTCTGAACTCTATGACGAAAAAGATTATTTCAGAGATTTTGAAGAGTTTAAAAACTATGTCCCTTAATAGAAACCGTGCTAACTTTTAATAAAAACAACAATGATTAAATTTCTTGATTTACAAAAAGTAAACCTTAATTATCAACAAGAAATAGAAGACGCTTTATTACAGACTTTCAGATCCGGATGGTATCTTCAGGGAGAAAAAAATAAGGGTTTTGAAGCCAATCTGGCACAATATATAGGGACAAAACACGCCATAGGTGTTGCTAACGGGCTGGATGCACTCCGTCTTATTCTTCGTGGATATATTGAATTGGGTGTAATGAGTCCGGGTGATGAAATTATTGTACCTTCCAATACATATATTGCCTCTATATTAGCCGTTTCAGATAATGGTTTAGTTCCGGTATTGGTAGAACCCGAACTTAACACTTACAATATTGATATTTCTAAAATTGAAGAGAAAATCACGTCAAAAACAAAAGGAATTCTTATTGTTCACCTTCAGGGAAGAGTTGTTTTTTCGGATCAGCTTAAAGAAATTGCAGAAAAACATAATTTAAAAATCATTGAAGATAATGCCCAAGCCATCGGAGCAGAATGGAAAGGTCTGAAATCAGGAAATCTAGGAGATGCTGCCGGATTCAGTTTTTATCCAGGTAAAAATTTGGGTGCATTGGGTGATGCCGGTGCCGTAACTACAAACGATGATGACCTGGCACAAACCATCAGAGCTTTAGCAAACTATGGGTCTAACCAAAAATATGTGAACATTTATAAAGGTCTAAACTCAAGATTAGATGAGTTGCAGGCGGCGGTTTTGGATGTTAAACTAAAACATATTGACAAAGAGAACGAAACAAGAAGAGTTATCGCTAAAAAATTTATTGAAGAAATAAAAAATCCTGCTATCATTCTTCCTGAAAATCCTGAAAATGAAGCAGAGCATGTATGGCATGTTTTCGTGATAAGAACTGCAAAAAGAGATGAACTTCAGGCTTATCTTACAGAAAAAGGAGTGCAAACAATTATTCACTACCCTATTCCTCCTCATCAACAACAGGCATATAAAGAATGGAATGAACTTTCTTTTCCAATCAGTGAAAAAATGCATTCTGAAGTTCTTAGTCTTCCTATTTCTTCCGTTTTAGAAGAAGATGAAATCAATACGATCATTAAAGCAGTAAATGAATTCTAGCATGGAATATCCATTAGTAACAGTTATTGTCATTTCTTATAATCACTCCATGTTTATAAGAGAAAACCTGGACAGTATCAAAAATCAGACCTACAAAAATATACAGTTAATTGTTGGTGATGATGCCTCTCCAGATCATTCGGTGGAGGTTTTTGAACAGTGGTTACAGGAAAATAATTACCCTGCAGAGAAAAATTATCATACCAAAAATACAGGTATTGCAGGAATGCTTAATGAATGCATGGAACTGGTTAAGGGAAAATATGTAAAAATTATTGCAGCTGATGACTTTTTGCATCCCGAATCTATTGAAAAGTCTGTGGTTACCCTTGAAAATCTTGGGGATGAATACGCCATGTCATATAGCCATACTCATTTTGTGAATAATGACAGTGAGGTTATTGAAGATATTGTAGACTATGACATACTGGGCAAAGTAGACCCTTACGTCTTTAAAGATGATCTGTTAAAAAGTAATAGAATTGCAGCTTTAACGGTTTTACTGAAAACAGACGTTATTAAAGAAACCGGAAAATATGATACCCAATTTATTCTGGAAGATTATTACCGATGGTTAAAGATCAGCCAAAAATATTTAATCGCTTATATTCCGGAAAAACTGGCGTACTACCGTTTACATACAGAAAACATCTCTAAAATAAAAGCAGACAGGGTTGAGCTTGAGGCAGCTTTGCTTCAGATGATGTTTGATAAAAAAGGAATTGCAAAAGGAAGCATCAACCATACGACTCAGAAATTTTACATATCAGGGAAAGAACTTCCTGAAGAGTACCTCAATGCTTATCGTAGCTATCCATTTCATCTGAAAAAACTGGATTTTGCTATCAAAAAGAAGCTTCCGGTTCCTGTATATAAAATTTTAAAGAAGCTTTTTTAAAATAAAGTTTAAATCTGCAAAAACCCTCTTCTGACAGATAAAAATTTTAATATCTTCAACCGATGAAAATATCCGTGGCCCTCTGTACCTATAACGGTGAAAAATATATAGCAGAACAACTGGAAAGTATTCTCAGCCAGACGAAATCTGTAAATGAAATCATCATCTGTGATGATGGCTCTGCCGATGATACTGTAAAGATTATCTCACATTATGGAAATCAATTCCCAGATATTATCAAAGTCTATCAAAATCCGGAAAACCTGGGCTATGTAGGCAACTTCGAAAAAGCAATGAACCTGTGTACCGGAGATCTTGTATTCCTTTGTGACCAGGATGATCGCTGGTTTACAAATAAAACCGCTGTAATTGCTGAAATTTTTGAAAAACAATCCGATATTGATATTGTATGCCATAATATTAAACTTTTCGGTGAAGCCATCAACCCTTCAGAAGAAATTACTTACTGGGATCTAGATACTCCCAGCCCAAGTACACTCACGCAGCCACAGGATATTATCAAAAGAATTTTATATCAGGGTAATGTATTCCCCGGTATGAGTATGGCCATCCGCAATACCTTTCTGAAGAAACATCTTCCCCTGAAAAAAATCAATCCGGTTATCATCCACGATTATGAACTTTTGCTGCTTGCTGCAGATAAAAATGCCGTTTGGACAGAGGACCAAATTTTAGGAGAATACCGCATACATCCGAAACAAAGTATCGGCTATAAAACATTTTCCCATTTTAATCCCTCAGAAAGACCAATCTTCACGCGAGAAAATTTATTTACCATCTTTCAAAGGCATCCCTTTGTTAAAAAAACAATTAAAGGCCTCAGCTTAAATACAGATCTTGAAAAAGGACATACTATATATTGCCTTGAACAGTATAAAAATTATCTCAAAAATATGTCTTTTTTCAAACGAATGATTACCAAACTCAAAATGAAATACTATTTTCATATATTTGATTACCTGAAATAAATAATTCATATTTTTCAGATATGAAATATTGTTCCCCTTATAACACAATTAATGAAACAACTAACATATGATTATTGGCAACGGTATTATAGCAAACGCTGTAAAATCTTATGACAGAGAAGACATTATTTTTTTTGCATCAGGAGTTTCAAACTCTCTGGAAACAAGAACATCAGAATTTGAAAGAGAGCTTTCTCTTTTAAAAACAGTGTATGAAGACAACAAAGAAAAGAAACTGATCTATTTTTCTACTCTAAGCATTCACGACCAATCCAAGCAGAAAAGCCCTTATGTCATTCATAAAAAAGAAATTGAAAATTATATAGAACATAATATTGACCATTACCTCATCCTGAGAATCGGCAACATTGTAGGAAAAGGTGGAAATCCAAACACCTTGTTCAATTTTCTTAAAACCCAGATTGCCAACAACCATGAATTCACCCTTCATCTTAAGGCCAGAAGACTTCTTTTAGATATTGAAGATATATGCCGGTTTATAGACTCTCAAGGCTTACAAGCTCATAATAAAACGATCAATTTCTCCTTTCCTTATTATTATGATTTAAAGGAGATCATTAATGCCATTGAAAAAGAAACCGATCAAAAAGGACTTTATAAAGAAACCAATGAGGGTGATTTCTACAAGGTAGATTTTGACGAAGATATTATGACTTTTTTCTCTGAAAAAACACCACAGGGATATTTAGAAACTTTAACCAGAAAGTATATTTAAGATGGCTAGTATTTATGTTATTATTGTCACTTACAATGCCATGAAATGGGCAGAAAGGTGTTTTACCAGTTTACGAAACTCCAATATTCCCATACAGTCAATTGTTATTGATAACGGCTCTACGGATGGTACTCAAGATTATATTAAAGCCAACTTTCCTGAAGTTGATTTCACTCAGTCTCCGGAAAATTTAGGCTTTGGTAAAGCCAATAATATTGGTATTGAAAAAGCGTATAAAGAAGGAGCAGATTTTTTTTATCTGATGAATCAGGATGCATGGATTTTTCCAGACAGTATGGAACAATTGCTGGAAGTTTATCATCATTATCCGAACAAAGAGCAAATTGGTATCCTAAGTCCGATGCATTTAGACGGAAGCGAAAAAAAATTAGATCTCCATTTTGAAAATTATCTGGGAAAATATGCCAAAACAAACCGCTTAATTTCTGACCTGTTTTTAAAACAGCAAAGCAAATGGTACGAAATAGATTTTGTAAACGCTGCACATTGGTTATTACCTAAGTCTACCATTGAAATCGTTGGTGGGTTCAATCCGTTTTATTTCCATTATGGCGAAGACTATGACTATATCAATCGTCTTTTGTATCATAAAAAGAAAATTATACTTTGCCCGGATAGCGTTGTAGTTCATGATACTAAACAGCACAAAACGTTTCAAAGTCCCGAAGCTGCCTATAAAGAAAAATGGCTTTCATTGAGGTTACAAAAACAAACCCAATTTATGAATCCTGCATTTGAATTTGATCCAAAAAAAATAAAAAAGCAATTATTAAGGGATTTTTATAAATTCGCACTAAAAGGGTATACAAAAGAACGTATTGAGCAACGTGAAATGAATCAGTATTTTTTACCCCGCTTGCAAGAAATTCATGAGCATCGCCAGAAAATCATCAACTCATCACACCCATTTTTAAATATCTAAAAATTTCTAAATGAGTAAAAAAATTCTTTTTGTTTGTTACGGAGATTCAAACTCTCCAAAAGCCTGGTCTAATGTACCGTTCCTTTTTTCCGAAAATTTAAAAAAACAGGGGTATGAAATTCTACGTGTAGACCTCTCGCCCATAAAAAAATACGAAACATTATGGAATAAATACCCAGGAAGAATTTTATCCCGGTTTTTCCCGAGTCAACAATATGAATTTATTAAAACTCCTATTTCAAGGATGCTAGCTTATAAAAAGATCAGGAAGGTTGTCAAAAATAACCCGGATCTTTATTTTGTTATTATATTGAGCTTTGATTTTTATAATAAATTCAGCAACACACCATCGCTATTGTTTCACGATTGGAGCTATGACATGGTTATCTTAGATCGTCTAAAGAGGAAACCTTACTTCTTTGAAAAATGGTTTATCAAATATCAACATGAAGCATTTAACAATTCTGAATTAGTAGTTTCACTTTTTAAAGATGCACAAAAAATAATTTCTGAACGCCATGGTAAACAGGTACATCACCTCGGCAGTAATGTTGTGAATGATATCAACTTTAATAAGCCTACTGTTCAGGAAATTCTAGATAAGAAAAAAAATTCGGAAGAACTGCTGCTTATCGGATCTATGAAATATTTATTAGGGGCGAGAAAGCTGGTAGAAGCGGTTAGAATTTTACAAAAAGATTTCCCCAATTTAACTTTAAATATCATTAATATTCCTAAAGATAGATTGTTGTTACAAAATACAGATCGAAATATCATTTGTTATGAATATTTGGATAAGGGAGATCCGGAACAAAATACCCAATACTATAATCTTATTACGAAAGCAAAAATTCTTGTCAATCCATCCGAAATTTGGGCTGCCTATTCCAGTACCATTGAATGTATGTTTTACTACACGCCTATCATTATAAAACCTTATGAAGCTTTTGCTTTAGATTATGGGGAGAAGAATGATTTTGGTATTTATCTTCAAAATACTGAAGTAAATGATATTGTAGATAGTATACGAAGCATTCTTACGATGAACGAAGAGGAGTATACAAAACTATGTTTAAGAGCGCATGACCTGGTAAAAGATCAAACTTGGGAAAGTTACACAAAGAAAGTAATTGAACTGATGAATAATGTCGTAAATAAAAATTAATCCTTTGAAATCACTCCCTATCAGTATTTGCATTCTTTCCTGGAAAACAGGAAAAACATTAGGAAACACATTAAGGTCCTACCGAAAATATGGTCTCCTGGACATGGTTGATGATATCGTCATTCTTTTCCAGGAAGTAAGTGAATCTGACAAAAAACTGGCAGATCAATACAATATCAGATATATAGGACTAAAAGAGAATATCGGTATTGGAAAAGGGATGAAAGCGTTGGCAGAAAATGCGACTTGTGAAAACATTCTTTTTCTGGAGCATGACTTTGAGCTTGTTGAAAATCAAAAAACAGCATTTTCCCGCCTCAAAAGTGGATTGGAAATGCTTGATAATGGTTTTGATGTAGTTCGCTACCGAAGCAGAAACGTGCCTGGCTACCCTCTCATTTCCATCAGGCATAAAGGAAATGAGCTGAACTATTATGATGACTGGCACGAATGTACTTCACCTCATCTTCTGGAATCTTTGCATTGGCTGGATCCTGCGGTAGAGTTTCCTGATAAAATTCAAAAGCAAGGCGAATATTTCATTACCACCTCCCGTTGGGCCAACTGGACCAATAACCCTTATCTTGTCCGAAAAAGTTTCTTACTTGAAACCATTATTCCTTTCTCAGGAGAAACCGCTTCGCTGGAAAGAAATATTGCGGCGTGGTGGGTAAAACAAAATTTCAAAATTGCCCAGGGAGAAGGGCTGTTTAAGCATAATGACCTTACCAAATATCCGAAGAAAACCATTATTCAGAAAATAGTGGGAAGACTGAAAAATATATTTAAATAACACATCCCAAGATGAAGATTCTTTTCCATGAGGATGAACTCAATTACAGAGGGACTTCCATAGCAGTATATGATTACGCAGATTTCAATGAGAGATATCTGGGCAATGAATCTATAATTGTATACAATAAAAATTCAAAAACCAACCATCCGTTAGGGATTGAAAAATTTGAAAAAAGATTCCGTGTACATGGCTATTCGGATTTCAGTGAAGTAGATCAGCTTATCCGAGAAGATCATATAGACCTTTTTTATGCCATTAAAAATGGGAATATAGATGGAATAGATACCAAGGAATGTAAATCTGTGATCCATAGTGTTTTTAAACATTTTGAACCGCATGGAGACGTATACGCTTATGTTTCTGAATGGCTGAGCCAGGAAATGACGGGTTCAAAATATCCTTATGTTCCCCACATGGTTAATTTTGACTCTCAAACCCATGAAGATTTAAGAGCAGAACTTACTATTCCTAAGCATGCAAAAGTGTTTGGATATTATGGCGGCCATATCAGCTTTAATATCCTTTTTGCTCAAAAAACGATTGAAAAAATAGCTTCAAAATATAAAGACATCTATTTCATTTTTATGGGAGTAGATCCTTTTATCAAAAAGAAATGGTGGAAATCTGTTCCTTCTAACATTATCTTTCTCCCGCCAAGTTCGGATATCATAATGAAGCAAAAATTCATCAATACCTGTAATGCCTTACTTCATGCCCGCGAAAGAGGAGAAACCTTCGGGATTACCGTAGCAGAATTTGCCATTATGGGAAAACCGGTGATTGCCTTTGCCAATCCTCCGGAAAAAGCCCATATCACTCATTTACAGGACCAGGCTTACTATTATAATGACAGTAAAGAACTGCAAAATATTATCCTGGACGCAGACCTTACTTTATCAGCAAAAGAACTTTATGAAAAATTTCTGCCTCATCCTGTAATGGATACTTTTAAAAAAGTTTTTATTGATTAAAGAATGCTATAAAAGATACATTATCCTCCTCTTTGCCTTTATCAAATAAATCTACTATTTTTTGTATTTTAGAATCACGAATTTGTTATAAGATGATGGGTATTCATGAATCCGGAATAAAATATTAAAATAAAAAATGCCTGATATTCAAATTATTATTGTGACCTACAACGCCATGAAATGGGCAGAAAGATGCTTCACCAGTTTAAGAAAATCTTCTGTCCCGGTACAATGCATTGTAATAGACAACGGGTCTACAGATGGAACTCAGGAATACATACAAACAAATTTCCCGGAAGTGGATTTTACTCAATCTGAATCTAATCTCGGATTTGGAAAAGCCAACAATATAGGCATAGAGAAAGCTTATAAAAACGGAGCTGATTTCTTCTATCTGATGAATCAGGATGCATGGCTGTATGAAAACAGTATGGAAAAAATGCTTGAAGTATATAATAACCATCCCAACAAAGACGAAATCGGTATTATAAGCCCTATTCACATTGATGGATCAGAAAAGTATCTTGATATATTTTTGGATCAGTACATTGCCAAGAATTATGAAAAAACGAGAATGATTTCGGATTTGTATTTTCAGACTTTGAAGCCTTACTATGAAATTCACTTTGTAAATGCAGCTCACTGGCTGTTACCGAAAAAAACAATAGAAACCATAGGAGGATTTAATCCTTATTTTTTTCATTATGGGGAAGATGATGAATATGTTAACAGAGTTCATTTTCATCAAAAGAAAGTACTATTGGTTCCAGGCAGCAAGGTAGTTCATGATGGGGTGCAGCTTCTCCATAAAATAGATTTCACCAAATACGAAGATGTTCGTGTGGAAATCAATACTTTGAATCCTAGCCTCCCCAACGCTTTACAACGGGAAAAGAGATCATTAAAACAAAGTATGCTTAAGAATTTTATAACGGGAAATCTCAACAGATACAAAGAACTGTCTCTGAAGTATAAAAAAATTGCAAGAGATAGTGAGAAATTAAGCAGCCTACGAAGTCAATTGATTCAATCAGGCCCTAGTTTTCTGAATCTGTCGTAAATTAGCTGTACAAAAATTGAAAAATTAATGATGAAAAATAATATATTATGTGTGGAATAGCGGGGATTATAAGCAGTAATGCCAGAAATTACCAGGAAGAGATCCAAAAGATGACGGATGCATTGGTTCACCGCGGGCCGGATTCTTCTCATTATGAATTTTATGAAAATGCCGCACTGGGCCACCGCCGACTTTCCATTATAGATTTGTCTGAGAATGGAAAACAGCCCATGTTCTCTAGCACTAAGAATGAATGTATTGTACTTAATGGTGAAATCTATGGTTATCAGGATATCAAAAGGCAATATGCAGAATATCCTTACCATGGAGGTTCTGATACGGAAGTTATTCTTGCCATGTATCAGAGAAAACAGGAAAACCTCATTCATGATCTTCCGGGAATGTTTGCATTCGCCATCTGGGATGAGCAGAAACAACAGTTATTCTGTGCGAGAGACCGTTTTGGGGAAAAACCTTTTTATTATGCCATTGGAAAGAATAATGAATTCATTTTTGCATCAGAAATCAAAGCCATTTTAGCTTCCGGGCTTATCCAACCTAAAGTAAGTTCCGAGGCTCTCTCCCACTATCTTCAATATGGATATGTAAGTTCTTATCAGAGTATTTACAGCAATATTCATACGCTTCCACCTGCTCATCAACTGATCTGGAAAGATGGAAAATTTACAGTTTCCCGTTATTATAGCTTACCTGCAAAAGACAGAGTGATAAGCCTTTCTGATGCGAAGGAAGAATTTCTGTACCTGTTGAAAAATGCGGTAAAAAAACAACTGATTGCAGATGTAGAAGTAGGAAGTTTCCTGAGTGGAGGATTAGATTCCTCATCTGTTGTGGCTTTAGTAGATGAATTTCTACCTCATCAGACCACCATTAGCTTCGGATACGATCACAAAGATAATGAGTTGAAATACGCAAAGGAAATTGCCGATAAGTATCAGACCAATCATATTGAAGTTCATGAAAAGAAGTCTGACCTTGTTACTTCTTTATTAAAAATATCACCATTTTTCGATGAGCCTTTTGCAGATGCTTCATTTATCCCTCACTATGAGATTTGCAGAGCCGCCAGAAAGAACCTTACAGTTGTATTGTCTGGAGATGTAGGAGATGAATTATTCGGTGGATATCATTTTTATACTGTTGAAAATAAATTAAAAAAACATTTCAGCTATAAAAATATCATAGCACAATTCGGATTAAAATTATATCAGCAAATAAAACCCACTTCATTCCTTAGCAGGAAAAATGGGGAGTTTTCATCTATTATGGATTTCCATCTGAATGATGTAAGAAATGCTTTTAATAAAAAAGAACGTGATCTCCTTGGGGTTTCTTCAGACTATCTGCAAACTTATAGCTTTACCCCTAATCCGGATTCTCTTAACGATATTATGAGAGTAGATCTGGAAAACTATGTTCCTGCCAATATGATGGTAAAATCCGACAGAATGGCCATGGCCAATTCTCTGGAAGTAAGAACTCCATTCCTGGATCTGGACTTTGCAGAATTTTGTATTCAATTACCGGATCAGCTGAAACTGAATGACAGCAATGATAAAATTATCCTTCGTGAAGCAATGGGCTCTTATTGGACTGAAACCATCAGAAAACGCCATAAACAAGGGTTTGGACTTGGAGTTAAAAGTTGGTTTGCGGAAGAAAACCTGATGAATTTTTCAAATGATCTGCTGAAAGACCCGAACCATAAGGTATTTAATTTCATTGATTTTAAAGCTGCTCAGAATTTCCTTGACAAAGATGAAAGACACTGGAATCTTTTACAGCTCGCATTATGGGCTGACAATAACAAAGCCATGTTATAATATAAAACAATTCCGTTGGAAGACAAAGTCTCATTACAATAGATGAAAATGAAAACCTCAGTAATCATTCCCGTATACAATGCAGAAAAATACCTTTCAAAAGCCGTAGAATCTGCTTTACAGCTTGATGAAGTTTATGAGATCGTTTTAGTAGAAGACCAATCACCGGATAATGCACTTCAGGTATGCCGTGAACTGACTCAAAAATACAATAGAGTAAAGCTTTTTCAGCATCCGGACAAGGGAAATCATGGTGCAGGAGCCAGCAGAAACCTGGGAATTGAAAAAGCAACCGGAGAGTTTATTGCATTTCTGGATGCAGACGATTATTATTTACCTAACCGGTTTGAAGCCGAAAAAGAACTTTTCAGGGATCCGAAAGTAGACGGAGTTTTCAATGCTATTGGCACGGAATATTTAACCGAAAAAGGAAAAGAAGAATTTCAATCTAAGTTTAAAGAGATATCTTTGAGTACCGTTAACTATCCGGCAGAGGGCGAAGAAGTCTTTAAAGGACTCTTAAGTTTAACAACTAAAACTTTCGGTACTTCTTTTCATCTTAATTCACTTACCGTAAGAAGAGCTTCATTGGCGGCACATCATCTCCAATTCAATAAAGAACTTCGGGTACATCAGGATTCGGATTTTATCATCAAACTGTCTTATCATTGTCATTTAAAAACAGGCAATATTACAGAAGCTGTTGCCATGAGGGGTATTCATGATGATAACAGAATCACTAAAATTATAAAATACTCTCCCCAATATAACCAAAGGCAGTTTCTTTTATGGAAATCTCTGAACGAATGGGCTATTTCCAATCAGATCCCGCCAGAAGCCAGAAAAAGAATTTATTTGCTCTATAAATCGTTTGATCTTTCGCTAAAGAAAGGCCTCATTAAATACTGTACTATTGTATGGGAAACCCTTAAAAACCCTGAGATATTAAAAACTAAATACCGTTTCACTTACTACAAACGATGAAAATGAAAATCTCTGTAATTATTCCTGTATACAATGCAGAAAAATATGTATCAAAAGCTGTAGAATCTGCCTTACAATTTGATGAAGTTTATGAAGTAATTCTGATAGAGGATCATTCTCCGGACAATGCTCTTCAGGCCTGCCGTGAACTGGTTCAAAAATATGATAAAGTAAAACTTTTCCAGCATCCGGACAAGGGAAATCATGGTGCCGGAGCCAGCAGAAACCTGGGAATTGAAAAGGCAACCGGAGATTTCATTGCATTTCTGGATGCTGATGATTATTTTCTGCCCAACAGATTTACAGCTGAAAAAGAGCTTTTTAAAGATCCAAAAATAGACGGCGTTTTTAATGCTATTGGCACGGAATATCTGACTAAAAAAGGTAAGGAAGAATTTATGTCTAATATTAATGACAGTGAACTTTTAACCGTTAACTATGCAGCAGAAGGGAAAGAAGTATTCAGAGGGCTATTGGGATTTACACCTGAAGCTTTTGGTTCATTCTTCACATTGGATGCCCTTACCGTAAGAAGATACTCTCTTGAATCTAAAAAATTAAGATTTAATGAGGTTCTCCGCCTTCATCAGGATTCAGATTTCATCATTAAACTTTCATACCTTTGTCATCTAAAATCCGGTATTATAGATATTCCTGTAGCAATGCGGGGTATGCATGATGACAACAGAATTACTAAAATAATAAAGTATTCTCCACAGTATAACCAGCGGCAGTTTCTTTTCTGGAATTCCCTTTACGAATGGTCTAATACCTTATCCCTTGAAACAGATATTGCACAACATATTTATCTTCAGAAAAAGGCATTTGAACTTTCTGGAAAGAAAGGTATTTCAAAAAAAATAGGATTGCTGGCTGCTATTTTAAAAAACCCGAATATCCTGAGAACAAAATACAGATTTACTTATTCTCATAAGGCTTGATAATTTATTTTGCATTTTTCTTTTGTGACTATACTTTTAAATGGAAAGACAGTCACTTTTAGCTTTCTTAGTCAAAACCGTTTGTTTTTGTACTTATCTCACCGTTTTGTGGGGAAATTTTCTGAGGAAAATAAGGCTATAGAGTAACCTAGATCATCTCACATTATAAAAAAAACAGCATTGGAATTGCTCTGATTGTACTTCTGTGTTATTTTATAGAAAAAAACGCCCTTCATTTTTAAAAGTAAAATTAAAAGCTTAAATTTCCAATTCAAAATGGTACTAATAAAACGCAATTGTAATTCTAAATTTATTGTAAAAAGGAGAAAAAATGAGGATCTCAGTAGTTATTCCCGTTTATAATGCAGAAAAGTATGTTTCCCAGGCAGTAGAGTCTGTTCTTCAGTTTGATGAAGTACACGAAATTATTCTGGTTGAAGATAAATCCCCTGACAATGCATTGCAGATATGTCAGCAGCTTGCCGAAAAACATGAAAGAGTAAAGCTTTTCCAGCATCCGGACAAGAAGAACCATGGAGCTGGCCCAAGTAGGAATTTGGGAATTGAAAAATCAACCGGTGACTTTGTTGCTTTTTTGGATGCAGACGACTATTTTCTACCCAACAGATTCGATGCTGAAAAAGAGTTATTTAAAGATCCAAAAGTAGAAGGCGTTTACGGAGCTCTTGGAGTGCATTATTATTCCGCAAAAGCAAAAGAACAATATTATCAATTGTTTGGTGACAGACTGACTACAGTTTATAAAAAATATGATCCTAAAGATGTTTTCCCTGGACAGCTCCATATGCTGGGAACTTTTGGGCTCTTCAGTATTGATACTTTAACAATACGTAGGGAAGCTTTAATGAGCAAAGTAAAACCTCTTTTTAAACCTCATTTAAGACTTCATGAAGACACAGAATTTCTGTTTCGCCTTTCTTATTATCTCGATCTTTATCCCGGAATCCTGGATGAAGCTATAGCGATAAGAGGAGTACATGAAGATAACAGAATTACAAAGGTAGACCTCCGCGTCATAGATCCTTCCGTTTCCCGCGCTATACTGTGGAAAGAAGTTGACCTTTGGTCCCAAACTGAAAGCGACATTTCCGAGGAGGTAAAGATTCACATCAAAAGGATGCACAGGAGCTTTGAAATCGCTAAAGCACCTCTGTTGAAAAAGTGGGGAATGATTATTAAATATTTCTTTACCGATTACAAAAGCATAAGGTCCGGTTTATACAATATCAATTTCCGGCATTCATTGATTTCATAAAATAATAACCATAGATTTACAAAACTTAGATTAAAAAACAAAAATCAAAAAACTTTGCAAATTCTTAATTGAAGCCATCCGAAAGCATTTCGTTCGGCAGACTTTTTGAATCAGAATCTTAATAAAAAACACCTCTTTGTTTTTATGTAAAAAAATTAGAGATAAGTCTTTATAATTAACTATCTTGCAACGCTTTTAGCCACAAATGATATAAAAAAGTTAAGTAAACAAAAAAATGAAAATTTCAGTAATTATTCCCGTTTACAATGCCGAAAAATATGTTTCCCAGGCAGTGGAATCTGCTCTGCAGTTTGATGAAGTTTGCGAAGTTATTCTGGTGGAAGATAAATCGCCGGATCATGCATTAGAGGTATGTAAACAGCTTGCCAAAAAACATGAAAGAGTAAAACTTTATCAGCATCCGGATAAAGAGAATCATGGTGCAGGCCCAACAAGAAATTTGGGAATAGAAAAGTCCAGCGGAGATTTCATTGCATTCCTGGATGCGGATGATTATTTTCTTCCTAACAGATTTGATGCTGAAAAAGAGCTTTTCAAAAACCCTGAAGTAGAAGGCGTATATGGAGCCCTTGGGGTACACTATTATACTGAAAAAGCAAAAGAACAATATTATTCTTTATTCGGAGACCGGTTAACCACCGTTTATAAAAGACATGAACCCAAAGATGTTTTTCCGGGGCAAATCTATATGCTTGGAAGTTTCGGGCTCTTCAGTATTGATGCTTTAACGATTCGTAGGGACTCTTTGATGCAAAAAATGGATTCCTTATTTAAATCCAGTCTAAGGCTGCATCAGGATACGGAATTTTTATTCAGGCTTTCTTATTATCTTAATCTTTACCCTGGAATTTTAGATAAAGCTATTGCAGTAAGAGGTGTACATGAAGACAACAGAATTACATTGGTTGATTCAAAAAAGGTGAATCCGGCAACTACCCGTGTCCTGTTATGGAAAGAAGTGAATACCTGGGCTGAAAATGAGACTACTCTTTCTGAACATATAAAGCTTCATATCAAAAGAATGTATCGCAGTTTTCAGATTGCCAATGCTCCTAGTTCAAAAAAATGGGGAATGATCCTGAAATATTTTCTAACAGACTATAAAAGCATCCGGTCTGGAATTTATAACATTAACTTTAGGAATAATCTGTTCTGATCTTATTTTATTTTCCTCTATTTGCAATAATAGAATCCGCTATCTGAGAAGAAATTCTTTTACTTGATTCCTTATATAAATGATTGCCGTCTGTATAATCATATTCAGCATAATTTCCTGAGAAATCAAAAAATTTCACATTCTGTTTCCTTGCTATATCTCTTAGCAGTTTGTTAAAATGAGGATATTTGTTATTCTCTATGGCACTAAGACTTTTTGATGTAGGAAGGCGTACGAGATAGACTTTGCCTTTTGTCCTTAAGTAATTAATCATTTCATTAATGGCTTTAAGACGCTCTGGTGACAGCTCTACTGTATTGGCTAAGTCTTTGTAAAACTGTTCCTTTTTATGGGTTCTCACCGCAACAGAATCTTTATGCATATTGATTGTTACTTCCAGCCATCCATCATCATGCAGGAAAGTATTGGACCTTCCGGCTTCTTCCCTTTCGGTATAAATTTTAAACCAACTTCTTGTATAATGCTTCAAAAGATATTCATAATTAGGAGACCTGTCATAAAAGTACATATCATTCAACGGAGAATGTTCTTCCGGAAAATCTTTTTCTTTTTTTATTAGTTTATTTAATGATAGGTTCCATGGGCTTACCGTCAATATAAAAATTCCATTTTTAGTTTCCTGATCTAATTTTCTTTTAAGGGCTTTAAAATAAACCTGTCCATAGGGTGATTCTACGATATTCAAAGAAAAATTATCAAAATCCACAGAAAGTTTGTTTTTCAAAATTCCGGGAACCACTCCCTGAGAGCCACGGGAATCTCCCAGTATCATATTCTTTGGCTTTTTAACCGCAAAATGCATATAGTTATCATCCGTATTACCATCTGCATAAGATCCAAGGATGGCCAGCACTATAAGCACTGCTACAAAATAAGGGACTATTTTAATTAAAAACTTCTTCATGCTAAAACTGAAAATAAATAAATTCATTATTCCCGAAGTTGGCATAACGGAGAATGATATACATAACAACCCAATAGACAATACGTCTTATCCAAGGCTGGAATCTTTTAATTTCCAATCCGTGGAATCTTTCTCGGTTAATCCATTCTACGGTCATCATAAACCCAATCAGGGCCAATACTTTTACCGGTAATGTATGCGGAATAGAAAGCAGTTCACGGCTAAAAATTCTACCGATATAGTGAATGGCCTGAGTTACAGATTCAGCTCTGAAAAAAATCCATGCAACGCAGGTAATCACAAAAGTTATCAGAATTTGTAAGCATTCCCTAAAGGATGGCAGAAACTTCCCCTGCCCCGCTACTTCCATATTCTGGCGGTTTTTATTCATGATGAGCAAAGGCATAAAATACAACGCATTAAGGCCTCCCCAAACTATAAACGTCCAATTCGCGCCATGCCAGAACCCAGACACCAGGAAAATAATAAATGTATTTCTTATTTTCATAGAAAGCCCACCTTTACTTCCTCCCAACGGAATGTACAGATAATCTCTGAACCATGAAGAAAGCGAAATATGCCATCTTCTCCAGAATTCTGCAATATCCCTGGAGAAATAAGGAAATGCAAAGTTTTTCAGTAATTCTATTCCGAACAATCTTGAAACCCCTAATGCAATATCTGAATATCCGGAGAAATCTCCATAGATCTGAAAAGCAAACAATACAGCCCCTAACACAAGATTTCCGGGACTTTCTGTTTGATAGTTGTTAAATATTTCATTCACCAGCGGTGCACAGTTATCAGCAATAACCATTTTTTTGAAAAATCCCCAAAGAATTTGTCTCATTCCATCCACCGCCTGCTCATAATTGAATACCCTTTCCCGTTGAATCTGAGGAAGAAGATGAGTTGCTCTTTCTATGGGACCAGCAACAAGAAGCGGAAAATAACTTACAAAGACAGCATAGTCTGTAAAGCTTCTCTCCGCTTTTATTCTTTTCTTATAGACGTCTATCACATAAGACAGTCCATGGAATGTATAAAACGAAATTCCCACCGGAAGTATAACATTAAGCAGCCAGACATTTACTTTGAATCCAAAGCCACTAAGAAGGTCTGCAAAACTATCAACAAAGAAATTATAATATTTAAAGAAACCAAGAAAGCCAAGATTGATGACAATGCTCAGAGTAAGCCAGAATTTAGCTTCCCGGTTCGTCTTACTGTTCTCTATTTTAATTCCTGATACATAATCAAGACCAATGGAAAACATCAGTAAAAAAAGAAATCTCCAATCCCAACAGGCATAAAAATAGAAACTGGCTAGCAACAGCAACCTGTTCTGTTCCTGAAATTTCCTGTTGAAAACAAACCAATAGAGACAAAATACTATTGGTAAAAAAATAAGAAATCCTATTGAATTGAATAACATCGGCTGATTTTAGAAGTTAACGGTTATTATACTCCCCGTGAGCCTTTATTACTTCTGCTTCAATATGGTATATCTTATAAACCAGCATAGATACAGCCTTTTTTCCTGAGAAAATTCCTGCCATTTTTAGTGGAATATTTATTATTTCATTCATTAGGAGTACTTTGGATTACATATTCTTTTTCTTATTTTGATTTTCATGAATATTCCAGAAAATAAAAATAAATGATTTAAGCTAATAAATTTACAATTCTTTTAGCCAAACCTATATATGATCAATGTGTTAAAATATCTTTGGCTACTACTGCTGAAAATGCTTCAACTGATTTTTCATCCAGATGAACCTCATCCAGCCATTGATACTGATTATCCATTTCATTGTAATTGATATAGGAAACTTTTGTTTTAGAGGCAACATGCTTCATGCGGCGATCAAAATCCGGGAATGCGTTATTTTCTATTGAGTAAGGCTCTTTATTAACGGGCATTCTTACAATAATTACTTTCCCATGTTTACTCAAAAACTCAATTGTTTTTTCAAGATACAGAATCCTGTTTTCAGATGCCTTCAGTCCATTTACTCTTTCCTGAAGCAGCCTCATATTTTTCTTGTTGGACATCTTCAGTTTTTCCGGAGCTGTTTTTTTTATAATTTTCAGATAATATCTTCCGTTGTCTAAAATAACAGGAACTCCAACTATGTTTTTAGGAGGTATTATTTTTTTATTCAGTTCATGGGTAATGGAAGGTTCATAACTTTCCAGCAGATATTCAATATTGGGGTTGACAGCAACCCTTGAAGTTTTGGCAACACTCTTATCATTTTCAATATAAAACTCCGGATTGTCCGGTTTGTTTTTATCTACCATTAAAGCTGTAGGTTCAACGGTAACAATAAAAACACCATCCTTAGTTTCAGGTTTAATTTTTTTCTCAATAGATTCCAGATATTTGGGCCCATAAGGAGAATGTGCCCAGGTAAAGGAATAGTTATACAAACGTATATTGGGAAATTTGGGATGTAAAATACTGTCAATAATAGCAGGCTCCATCAACGCAGCTCTGGAGCTCCCCAGTATAAAAGAATTCTGCTGGGGAGAGGTAAACCTTCTATAAAAATCATCTGAATTTTTTGCTAAAAAATAGACAGCGTATCCTACTACCAATAAAGGCAGTATAGAAAACAGTATCAATTTTAAAAGTGATTTTTTCATAATTCAAATTCTGCTTGTTCTTACAGAGTTCTTTCTATTATTTCTGATAGTAGGCTAAAACATGGCATATATAAATCCTTTAGGAGCAATATAAAACAGGAAAACCAGAAACACCAGCACATAATAAAAACCCCATCGTAAAACGATATTTTTCTCTACAAGAATTTCTTTAATAGCATATTCTTTATCCCTATTCCCCCACTCCAGTAATATCATAAATAAACTGACAGCTATGATTTCTTTCTGAATAGGAAAATTAGGTAACTGGAAAAATGACAATGAGAAGATTCCCTGATAATATTTCGTAGCCATTTCCATATCTTTTGAAAAGAAAAGGACCATCAATAAAGTGAAAAGAATAAATGTTACGGGGATATTTTTCATTTCCTCCTTTGTTGGAATGAAGTTGTTAGACGTTTTTATCTTCTTATTCATTTTCCCGCTCAAAATCAATGGAATAAACATAATCCCACTTACCAGGCCATGTACAATATAATGCCATTCGGCACCATGCCAGAATCCTACAACCAGGAAATTAATGATGATGGCCATTATCAATCCATATTTATCATAATCTCTGAAGTGAATAGATAAAGGGGTAAAAACATATTCTGTTAGCCAGGAGGTTAAAGAAATATGCCATCTTCTCCAATAATCGGCAACATTCTGTGCAAACAACGGATAATTAAAGTTAGGCTGAATTTTAATCCCCAGCAGCTTAGAAATCCCAATAGCCATATCTGTATATCCTGAGAAGTCTGAATATAACTGGATAAAATACAATACAGCCCCTGCCAATAAAGCACTTCCGTTTAAGGTATGATAGGAGTCAAAGAGCTGAGAGGTAATTCCGGCAATATTATCTGCTACCACCAGTTTTTTGAAAAGCCCCCATAAAATCTGCTTCAAACCATCTGTAAACTGAGGGGAAGAAAATTCTCTTTTTATTTTCAGGTTTTTCAAAAATGGAGTTGCCCTGTCAATAGGTCCGGCAATAATACATGGGAAAAAGGCAATAAAGACGGCATAATCCAGTAAAGATGGAATTTCCTTCAGCTTATTATTCCTGATATCCAATAAGTAACTTATCATTCTGAATGAATAGAAGCTTATTCCTATCGGGAAAATAATCTTCAGCAATCCCAATTGATCTTTAACTCCGAAAAGATTCAGGAAATCATTAAAGTTCTCAATGAAAAAATTAAAATACTTAAAATACAGAAGCTGAACCAGGACCATAAAAACTCCTGATCTCAGCCACAACACTTTAGCTTTCTCCTTTTCGGCAGATTTTATTTTGTTTCCTACAAAATAGGTAACCCCTGTAGTAACAATAAGTAGTGATAAAAATTCCCAACTCCAGCTGCTGTAAAAGACATAGCTTCCTATGAGCAGAATTATATTTTGAATCTTCGAGGTTTTTCCGCAGAGATAATAAATAAAATAAAGCGCAATAAAGAAAAATATAAAGCTGTAGGAATTAAGAAGCATACAACTTATTTTGAAGTTATAGAGTCTATCATTTCCCCTACATCATTCCAGCTTCTGATTTCCGATGAAGTAAAACGTATTCCAAATCCTTTCTCTACCGCTACAATTAATTGAATATGAGAAAGAGAATCCCATTCTTCAATATCTTCCGCTGTAGTTTCACGGGTGAGTACAATTTCATCATTATCCAGTTCTTCACGAAAAATACCAGTTAGTTTACTTAGAGTTTCATCATTATTCATAATGTTTCAATGTGTTTATAGTTTGTTATTAATATATACGTTTTTATTTTTATAATCATCTACTGCCAATATCCACTTTTCATCCTGCCTGATAAATCCAAGCTTTTCATAGTGATCTGCAACCATTTGATTTTTAGTTGTAGGAATGTATTCTCCTACTATATATTTATATCCGTTATTTCTGGCAGTATCTACAATGGTATTCAGGGTGAAATCTTCCATTCCTCTTTTCAGGACACGACAGCTCATCAGCCATGTATCAATGAAAAGAGTTTCAGGATCCTTTTTTTCCATAACAATAACACAGATGAGCCCATTATCACCATATTTATCTTCTAAAGTAAAGGACATGGTAATATGATTATCTGAGTGTATTAAATGGTCTACATCCTGCTCACTATATCTTATTGTTCTAAGATTAAACTGATTGGAACGCTGCGTTAACTGAGATACCCTCGGCTTTGAAAAATTGTTGAAAGACTGAACATCAGAAACCATATTCATGCTTTCAAGAAAATCTTCCACATTTGTAAAACTTTCCAGGGCAATGGCACGCTGTGCTTCAACCTGATATTGTTTGGTTCTTTCTGTATCATTCTCAGAAAAGCTGGCCGTTTCAAAAAGATTCAGGCTATATAAATATTCCAGATATTCGGCAGGATCTTCTGGAAGCTCTGGAACACAAACTTCCGGAAGATTTTCTCTTACGAGATTTCTTTCAAACGGATTATCATCTAGGAAAACCATAGAATCAAACCCTATATTTAAAATCTGCTGGATCTTTCTGATATTATCTGCTTTATTCTCCCAATTGGCTACAAATACCGCTATATCTTCCAGTTTAAGAACCATATCCGGATGTTTTTCAAAAGGCTCTTTGGCTTTATCTTCATCATTCTTACTGCAAACAGCCAGAATGATCCCTCTTTTTTGCAGAGCTTTTACCCAATATTGAAACTCTGTAAATGCTTTTCCAATTCCCAGGCTTCCAATTTGAATCTTTTCAAGGCCATCGTCACCAATAATTCCTCCCCATGTTGTATTATCCAGATCCAGAATTAGGCATTTCTTAAATTTCCCCTCCAAAGAAGAAATAATACTTACCATATGATGAGCAATAATAGGAAGCGCATCTAAAGAAAGAACCATTTCCGTATTGATATAAATATTGGGAGAAAACATAAAGTCCCGCCCCCATTTATTCTGAATGGAAACTAAATCAGCAATAAAAAAATTATCATTCTTAATGGCTAATTCTGCTGAGAGCAGGTAGTTCAGCTTATTTTGCTGAAAAACAAAGGAAGATTCTACTTTATTTGAGAAATTTCCAAAAACCTGATTGTTGATACCCGGAAAATTGCAATAAATCACTCTGCTTTTAGTCCTGCTTTGGATTGTATGATAAAGCTCAGCAATATAACTGATCTTATTGTCAGCAAAAACAGACTGCGAGTTATACGATTTATAATATTGCCCCAGCAGTTTGTGGGAGGATTCAAAAATAATGGTATAATCTGCATTAAACTCATAATATTCTGAAGAAGGATCCAGGATCTGGCGGGATATCTGCCCAAAATCCGCTTCGAAGATCTCCAGATGTATTCCCTCAGAAACAGCAGTTCCTTTTAAAGCAATATTTAAAAACTGGGTTGCAGTATCGCCTAGTAAGGCAACTTTTACAGTCTTTAATCCTTTAGATTCTTTACGAAGTTCTTTTTTAAGCTCCGAAAATGTTTTATACATAAATATTCTTTTTTATTAAAACATCAATGTATACTTTCCTAGTGCTGACTGCACTTTTTTATTGTTTTTTCTGCTGATGGGTTGTAATATCAGATTTTCATCTGAAATATAGGTATCGGGAACTTTTCTCATTTTATAATTGTGTTGTTTGGTTACAAAAGTAAAAATTTTTATTTGATCTTCACCCTTTTCAGATAATCTCTTAATGGCTTCTCAATAAATTGATAAAACAGAATACAGGTGATGATAAGAACTACGATATAAATCCCAAATACAATATCAATGGAAAAATTATAATTCCCCCATTTTAAAACCTCTCTCAGAATGTAGAGAACAGGAATATGGGTAATATATACTGCATAGCTGGCCTCCCCTAAATATTCCAGAGGTTTCCATGAAAATATCCTCGTTATTGCTCCATTATTCCTGGATATTAAAATAATGATAGGGATAAAGAGCAATGCCATCAAGCCATTATGATAGAACAGCGGAAGAAAAATCAAGGACAACAGCAAGAGTCCGAAAATAATAACTACCGGTACATCATAATTCTTCTGACCTGAGTTTTTCATAAAATATAATCCTGCAAGATTTCCCACCAGGAATTCATTGATATGCATCAGTGGAAAATAGTACAGCAGCTCATGACTTTCCGTATGAGGCCCCTTATAATAAAATGAATCTGAATATAGACTACAAAATACCTGCGTTACAATCCAGATCAAAACAGTTATTACCCAAATACTTTTATTTCCTTTAGAATAAAGATAATTATACAGCAAAGGAAACAACAGGTAAAAAAGAAACTCTACAGAAATAGACCAACCTGGAAAATTCAGAATCATAGCCTCACCCGGAATCCAGCTCTGAAGCCCAAACAGATACAAAAATCCTTTATAGATACTGAAGTTGGAGTATCTGGTTACCAAATACAGCAAAAGCCCCAGTACATACAAGGGATAAATCCTTGCAAACCTGTTTTTATAATATTCAAAATACTCAATTTTATCTTTTTTGTGATAAGCCACAATCATAATAAAACCTGAAAGAATGAAGAAGTAGCTCACTCCTACATTGGCATTCAGAAATATTTTTGAGATATAATCAATTTTATATAAAAACAGATCTTTATTGAAATGGGAGATGACAATGGCCATAGCCGCAAGAAATCTGGTAAATGTAATCTGACTTATTTTCATAAAAACCGTGTAAACAGCTGTTTAATAAATTTATACACCATTTTTTATCCAGAAATCTTTATCTTACTAGGGTTCACAGTATTTCTTATCAAATAAATTAATAAAAGGGATCAATATCTTTTTATTGGAAATAGCTCCGTTTAAAATTATTTAATAAAAACACCGATGTATTTTCCTTCATATTCTACTACAGTGGTCTCTATATTATTTTTTTCACAGAAATCCTGATATGAAGAATTATCACCAATATCATCACTGATGAAAACTCCTCCCTTTTTCAAATGCTTGTAAAGCTCCTCATATGCCCATGTCCTTCCGTTATAGCTCTTATCAGAATCATAGTGAAGAACATCGAATACAGCATTTTCAGCAAAGATTTTTGGTAATGACTCCCTGTCTGCAAAGCGGAATAGCTTCCAATGGTTTTTAAGCGTTTCGGGAACCACATATCCTACATACTGATCTCCATCCTGAGCCAGATAAGGCATATCTGAACTGTATAGTGTCCCGTTTCTTTTTACCAATGATAAAAGGGAAGCCAATGAAGACCATCCGTAAGCGACTCCTGTTTCCACAACATACTGAGCATTAGCAAACTCACAGGCATAGTAAATCAGTTCCAAAGCACCGGGACCTCCCATTTTCACGGGACATTGCTTTTCTCTCTGAGCAGCATTCGCTAAAATTTCCTGATAATCTTTACGAAAAGTATCTATTTCAAGCCCAAAAAGCTTTGAAACGGCTTCTTTCTGTGATACTGCCCTTTCGGCTGCCCAGGAATTTGTTTTTTCTTTTCCTTTAAAAGCATTTCCTCTGTTAACGGTATTTTTAATAATTTTCCGGCCCAATTCCGGATAAAGATCGGGTCTTTTCAAATACCCGATAAATGTTTTGAGAACTCTTGTTATTTCACCCACTGTGTTGTCTTTATGTAAAGCAAAAATAAAGTTTTTTTTTCATTTATATAAAAACAGGTTATATTTGTGTAACTCAAGTGAAAAAAAAGCATTACCCTATCCCTATTATGAAAAATGCCAGTTTATCATCCGGATTTCATTTTTCAATGAACAAATTTCTTTCAGTCTATTTTCTGGAATATTCATCTGTGGCAACTGATAAAAATATCAAGTCCGTTAATCATTATAGTTTTACAGAAATTAATTGTCAATACTCTTTATAAATCAAGATGAAGTTTTCCATACTTATTGCTCATTACAACAACGCTGCATTGTTTAGAGATTGCTTCGGTTCTCTACTGAAACAAACTCATACTGACTGGGAAGCAGTTATTGTAGATGACGCTTCTTCAGAAGATGAAAAAGAGCTGGTAAAAACCATTATTGCTGGAGATAAAAGATTCAGATTTTTTGAAAATGAAAAGAATTCTGGCGTAGGAGTTACCAAAAGCAGACTTATAGAATTAGCTACAGGGGAAATTTGTGGTTTTGTTGACCCAGATGATGCTATACTTCCCACAGCTATTGAAAAGGCTATTCAGGTTTTTAAAGACAAAAAGAAAGTGGTGCTCACCTATTCCCGCTTTATGGGGTGTGACCAGGATCTAAAGCCTATTGCCCCGTTTAAATCTGCAATGCAGGTAAGGAACGGCGATCCTTATTTCTTCAATTATCCTAATCAGATCAATCATTTTGTCACATTCAGAAAGGATGTTTATGAACAGACCGAAAAAATGAATCCGGAACTAAGAATTGCGGAGGATCAGGATTTGTATTTAAAAATGTATGAAAAAGGGGACGTTTATTTTATAGATGACACCAATTATCTTTACAGGGCTCATTCGGGAGGTATTTCCCAGAATAATAACAAAGGTAAATCTTATGATTACTTTGCTCAGGTTGTTTTAGCAACTATGAAAAGACGAAACCTTACCAGCATCAACGGAAAAAAAATCCCGGAAAAATATACCAATCACCAGGAGATTTTTGCTCTTTTGGAGTATCAGCATGGAATTTGGTACAGAATTAAAAAAAATATAGCCATCACTTTACAAAAACTATTCAGATAATGTCAGAAAATAAGAAAATAAAGGTTCTTTTCAGACACCGCTCTATGGAAATGGGAGGGGTGGAAAAAGTGGTATTGAGCATGCTCAACAATCTTAATCCTGATAAATTTGAATTAACCATATGCCTCAACATGAACCAGGGGGAACTTCGGGACGAAATCCCCAATCATGTCAAAAAGGTTTATTTTACTGAAGGCAAAGAGAATTTTTCTAAAAATCCTTTCATCAATAAACTTCAGCTTGCCCGCAGAAGACTTAAACTGATGCGAATATTAAAAAATCCCAGAATTGCTGACCGCATCTTAGGGAATAAAAAATTTGATATAGAGATTTCTCCTTCTTATGCTACCTTCTCAGCCGTCAATAATTCAAGCAATAAACATTCAAAAAAAGTAGGCTGGTTTCACTCTGAAATCAATTTACCAGCCCTACAGCCTGCCGTTCCTGAGATCATCAGCAACTTTCAAAAGTTTGATCATATGATTTACTGTTCGCAAAGGATCAAAGAAATGATGCATCTTTATTATCCGGACTTAAAATATCCCGCAGAAAGTGTAGTCATCAATGCTATTCCTATTGAAGAAATTAAGAAAAAGGCAGAAGAAAAATTAAACGATTTCCCTGAGGGACCAGTCTTTGTTTCCGTAGGCAGGCTTCATCACAGAAAAGGTTACCACAAACTTATTGATGCTCATAAGAGATTAATAGACGAAGGCTTCCACCACACCATTTTAATTCTTGGAAATGGCGAAGAAATGGAAAACCTGAAAGAACAGATCAATACCAATAATGTTCAGGACACATTTATTTTATGTGGTAATAAAATGAACCCTTATCCTTACATTAAAAATGCAGATTATTTTATTCTTCCTTCCGAATCTGAAGCATGGCCACTCGTAATTGCAGAAGCACTGATCCTTCAAAAACCGATTATTGCAACAGATACCGGCGATGTAGGAATTATGATTAAAGACCGCGAAACGGGATACTTGATTAAGTATGAAACCAACGAAATGTATGAAGCGATGAAAAAGTTCCTTTCTGATCCGGAGTTGATTGCCAGAATCAGAAAGAACCTTCTTACCATTGAAGATCAGTTTGATAATCAGAAGATCTTCAATACCGTTGAACACATCCTTGAAGATCTCTATCAGCAAAAACGAAGTAAATGATGATTATATAACCATCATTAATCATCTTCAAAATTTTCTAACCCAATAATATTCATCAGATCGGAAACCGTTTCCATATTTTTAAACTGGTCCGGATCAAGCTGCTGATTAAAATTTTCGTCTACAAAAGCTATGACGGAGAGTAAGCTTATAGAATCATAGTTTTCCAGATCCTTTAGCCTAGTGTTTCGGTGCAATGCTTGTTTTTCTTCTAATTCTTCTTGTAGTTTTTCTAAAAAAACGGAAGTTTTCATATATTTTAAATTTTGTGATTGATGATTTAAAAATTAAAAGTCTATTATGGTTGCTCCCCAGGAATATCCTACCCCAAAACCAGCCAGTAAAATCCTATTTCCTTTTTGCAACAAACCTTTATCCATCATATTTTTCAGGGCAATCGGAATGGTTGCAGAGACGGTATTTCCTGTTGTTTCCATATCAATATAGAATTTTTCGGTGGGAATTTTTGTTTTACGTCTCAGATAATTCAGCATAAAAGAATTTGCCTGGTGAAAAACAAAATAATCAATATCATCCATGGTAAGGCTATTTTCCTCCATGGTTTCTTTAATTAATCCTGGGATCTTTTCTATGGTAAAATTAAAAATTTCAGGACCGTTCATATAAAGATTCTCAGGGCCAAACTCATGATTTGGATTTAAGGTAAAATCTGTCCTGAAGCCTCCTTTTTTTACCATCAGATTCTCAGCTCCACTGCCATCAGTTCCAAGACAAAATTTATAATCCTCTACATCTGAATCTTTCTCAACAATTACGGAGGCTGAAGCATCTCCAAATAAGCAGCGGTTTCCTTTATCTTTGGGATGAATGTGTTTGGTATATGTTTCTGAAGTAATTAACAAAATACTGCTGCCAATTCCTGAAGCAATTAATCCTTTAGCAAAGGCCAGCCCATACACAAACCCGGAACATCCTAAATTGAAATCTACAGCACCTATATTTTTTCTCAGCCCAAGCTTATCCTGTAAGATACAAGCCGTAGTGGGCAGAAAATAGTCCGGACTTTGAGTGCAGAAAAGAATAAAATCTATTGTATTCCTGTCATATTCCTCAAAAATCTTTTCTGATGATTGAATAGCCAGATCCAACACTGTCTCATTTTCTGAAGAAATATGACGCTGCACGATCCCCACTTTTTCCCGGATTCTTTCAGAACTCCATTCCGGAAATTCCTTTTCCAAATCCCTATTTGTGAGAATCAATTCAGGCAAATAATATTCTATTTTAGAAATTCTTATCATATAAATTCTTTTCTTTGTATGAGAAAAACAAATTTAGAATAATGATATTTATATATCGTATCATATTAAAAATTCATACCACTTATCAATACCTTATCAAGAGGATCTATCTCAAAATTTGTATTGCTAAAGGATTAAAGGTAGGAAAAAATGTTCGTTTTGTAGAAGTTCCCGAATTAGGTACGGAACCTTTTTTAATTGAAATAGGTGACGAAACAACACTTTCTAATAATGTTAGATTCATTAATCATGATGGCGGCTACAATGCCTTACATTTTTTTGAAAAATATAAGGATGTAAGAGCATTCGGGCGCATAAAAATTGGAAAACAGTGCTTTATTGGCGCAGATACCATCATCATGCTAGGTTCAGAAATAGGCGATAACTGTGTATTGGGAGCAGGTTCCATTTTAACTTCCTCTATGCCGAACGGAACGGTGTATGCCGGGGTTCCTGCAAAGTTTATCTGTACTATTGAAGAATATGGGGACAAAGCATTAAAAAACAACGTCATGTATCCCCGGGAACTGGAAGCAGACAGGCCTAAACTGGAAGCTTATGTAAAAGAACATCTCCCTCATACTTATAAACCTATAAAAAAATAAATGTCTGAAAAAAAGAAAATTCTCATTAGAATCGGTTCCCTTCGCCATGGCGGTGCAGAAAAAGTTCTGGTTAACTTTCTTAAAAACCTTCCCAAAGATAAATATGAAGTTGATTTATTGATTAACCTCTATACAGGAATGTACATCCAGGAAGTTCCGTCTTGGGTAAAACTCCATTATCTCCTGAAAGGAGAAATGATTACCACCAATAAGCCTCATGAAATTCCGGTGAAGGCATTCAGGGTGTTGTATCAGAAAATGTTCCTGATGTTCCCTTCCCTTCTCTATAAATTTATATTAAAAAATAAAAAATACGATGTAGAAATAGCGGCTATCCATGGGATGTACAAAGAGATACTATCCAGTCCGCAAAAAGATTCTAAAAAAATCGTATGGGTTCAGAATGATATCTTTAATCTGAAAGAATATACACCTGAAGTAATCAGGCAGTTTTTCAAATTCGACAGAATTCTGGTTATTTCCAACAAGCTTAAAGAGGAAATGCAGAAGCTGGCCCGTAATGAAAAAGAGAAACAGGCCGTTGTTAAGATTTTCAACCCCATAGACTCTCAGGATACACTCCAGAAAGCAGAGGCTAAGATTGATGACTACCCTTTTTCCAAAGATTTACCAACCTTTGTAACTATTGGCACCGTATATCCTCAGAAAGGTTACGACAGGCTTTTGGATGTTCATAAGAAATTAATGGATGAAGGATTAAAACATCAGATCATCATTATTGGTGATGGTTTTGATTTTGACAATATACAGGCAAAGCTTAATCAATTGGGACTTCAGGATACAGTAAAGATGCTTGGTTTCAGAAGTAACCCTTATCCTTATCTTAAAAACTCGGACTTTTATATAATGTCATCCAGACATGAAGGATTCCCTACCATTATTGCAGAAGCTCTTATTCTTAATAAACCAGTAGTTTCCACAGATGTTTCAGGAATAAAAGACCTGCTTCAGGATGGCAAACTGGGTCTTATTACCCCTAATTCTGAAGAAGGAATTTATGAAGGAATGAAACAATTCTTAACGAACAGTGAGCTTTCCAAACAATATGAAAAGGCAATAACAGAAACGGACCTTCCGTTTGTGCTTGAAAAATCGGTAGCGCATCTTCAGGAAATTATTGATCATGTATAAAATATTTTGTTATGCCAGAGTATACAGCAATACAGAAAGATTTTTACAGGGAAAGCGGTACATGGCTTTCCACAATTGGAATTTGGAAAAAATGCATTAACCCCAATCTCCATTATCTCTACATCTTCAGAAAGGCTCAGAAACACCAGAAAAAATCAGTTTCCGGTATGTTCTGGAGGCTTGTTTTAAGGCATTATCAGATAAAATACGGTTTCCAGATTTATCCTGAAACTCAGATTGGAGAAGGTTTATATCTGGGGCATTGGGGAGCACTGGTTATCAATCCTAAAGCTAAAATCGGTAAAAACTGTAATATTGCCCAAGGAGTAACAATCGGGCAGCAGAACAGAGGCAAAAACGAAGGTTACCCAGTTATCGGAGATGAAGTATGGATAGGCCCCAATGCCGTTATTGTTGGCAATGTAAATATAGGAAACAATGTTTTGATTGCGCCTAATGCCTATGTGAACTTTGATGTTCCTGAAAACTCTATGGTTATGGGAAATCCGGGAAAGATCTATCCTGCTGAAAATGCTACCCAAGGCTATATTAATAATAAATTATCTTAATTAACTTCAAGATTCTTTTTATTAATCCAATAAGCGGCCAACAAATTGGGAAGCCAGCATAGCCAAGCTACAGCAAGATAGGATTTATCGGGATCATGAGTGATATTCTGCAACAAAGGATACCAAAGTCTTAGTGTTACCGCAGCAAAGGTACAGGCATAACTGTAAACCATAAACTGTTGGGCTTTATCATATTCCCCTTTCTGATCTGAAAAATGCCAGCCAATGTAGTAATAAGCCATGTAAATCCCAGCATTATAAATCCGCCATTGAAACTATAGGGTTAAAATCAAAGCCTTAATTTATTCATTTTTTAAAGTAAATATTATTTATTTTCAATAGATCTCATCCATTCTTTTGAAGGATAGGGAAATTTAAAAATATTTTAATCTTCACATCCTATTTTATGATTTTTACTTTGTAAATTTATCTTAGTTTTTAAACGTTTGGATTATTATAGAACCTTTATTCATGCTAAAGCAAAGTATATAGGAATATTACATATGATTTTAAGCATATTTTAATATTAAACTTTGTTAAAAGTGGATAGTTTTTCCGTAAAAATTATATTTTTGCATAATTATTGATTCGGTCTATTGATTTTGAAAATAATTTAAACGAAATAAATAATTATAAACCTTTTTAAATTTAAAATTATGTCACAATCGTACGAAGTTATTTTTGAGAACAATAAGAAATGGGTAGAATCTAAAGTGGCACAAGACCCCAACTTCTTCCATGAGCTGGCAAAAACTCAAAATCCTGATTATCTTTATATAGGATGTTCAGACAGTAGAGCTACAGCGGAAGAATTAATGGGAGCCAAGCCGGGAGAGGTATTTGTTCACAGAAATATTGCCAATGTTGTAAATACTTTAGACATGAGCTCCACAGCAGTTATTCAATATGCTGTAGAACATCTTAAAGTAAAACATATTGTAGTTTGTGGACATTACAATTGCGGTGGTGTAAAAGCAGCGATGACTCCTCAGGATTTAGGATTATTGAATCCCTGGTTGAGAAATATTCGTGATGTTTACAGATTACACCAGGCAGAACTTGATTCTATCGAAGATGAAGATAAGCGTTATGACAGGCTGGTTGAGCTTAATGTTCAGGAGCAATGTATCAACGTTATCAAAATGGCCTGCGTACAGGAAAGGTATATTTTAGAAGAACAACCTGTTGTACACGGCTGGGTATTTGACCTTAGAACAGGTAAAATTATTGATCTTGAGATTGATTTTGAGAAAATCTTAAAAGACATTCAGAAGATCTACAACCTTACCGGTTCAGATTGGGTAATGAGCAGAAAGACTAAATAGTTTTTCAAAAAAGAATGTGAAATGAAATTCTGGAGTATTATTGTATTAACGTTTTTTCTAAATTTTACAGCGCTGCCAAGCATTGCTGCGGTGGCAGGCTGGGACATTGTCAGAACAAATATAATAGTAAATGAAGAAGAGCCACATTCTCACCCATCCTCGTTTATAGTTTACGAAAAGACAATTCCAAAACCTTTGGATGTTTTTGACTATCTGAAGTTTTCTGAGCCTGCACCTCAATCTATGTCTTTCGTACTGGTAGATGATTCCTTTCATCTATCTCCTTTACTTACTATATTTTCTCCGCCTCCGGAAGCTTAATTTTTAAAAGTAGTAGTTAGATTTTATAGTTATTCATGCCTTTTAAGGTATTGAATAAGCTGTTTATGCTTTAAAAATTAATTTTCCAATCTTTTATAATTGATTATTTAAGAATAAATCATCGGTTATACTATTTTCAAAAATATCATGAAAAAAACATCATTATTAGGAGGAATCAAGGAGAATTTCCCTTCCGGACTCGTTGTATTCTTAGTAGCACTGCCTTTGTGCTTAGGAATCGCTTTAGCATCTGGAGCACCGCCATTATCCGGGGTTATTTCCGGAATTGTAGGTGGCCTTGTTGTAGGCTTTCTTAGTAATTCAAACATATCAGTTTCCGGGCCTGCCGCAGGGCTTACAGCTATCGTACTAACCGCCATTACCGACCTTGGAGCATTTGAACTGTTCTTATGTGCCGGGATTATTGCGGGGATTATCCAATTGGTCTTAGGCTTTGTAAGAGCTGGTAGTATTTCCAATTATTTTCCCAATAATGTTATTGAAGGAATGCTTGCAGCCATCGGTATCATTATTATTTTAAAACAAATTCCTCACGCACTGGGATTTGATAAAGATTATGAAGGAAACCAGTCATTATTCAGTAATGGACTTAATTTCGGGTATTTTACTGAACTTTTCGGAGCGATTCACCCTGGAGCTATTATTGTAACAGCAGTATCTGTAGGGATTCTTATTGCCTGGGATAAAATTCCGGTTCTTAAAAGAATGAAAATGCTTCCGGGAGCGCTGGTAGCAGTAGTTACCGGGATATTATTAAATGAACTGTTCAAACTATCAGGAAGTTCATTGGCTATTGGTAAAGAACACCTGGTTTCACTACCTGTTCCACAATCATTGGATGACTTTAAGAATCTTATTACAATGCCGGATTTCGGTGGCTTTACCAATCCTAAAGTATGGATTGTAGGAGCAACTATTGCTATTGTAGCCTCTATAGAAACTTTACTTTGTATTGAAGCTTCGGATAGATTGGATAAGCAAAGAAGAATTACTGATACGAATCTTGAGCTTAAGGCGCAGGGAGTTGGAAATCTTGTAAGCTCATTTATTGGTGGGCTTCCTATGACCTCAGTAGTGGTGAGAAGTTCAGCAAATGCCAATGCAGGAGCTACTTCCAAAGTATCTGCTATGATTCATGGGGTACTTCTATTAGTTTGTGTATTGAGTATTCCGGTTATTCTGAATCTGATCCCGCTGGCAACTCTTGCTGCGGTGTTGATTCTGGTAGGGTATAAACTTGCGAAGCCTGCTACCTTCAAACATTTCTGGCATCTTGGAAAATTCCAGTTTGTACCATTTGTGGCAACTGTTGTAGCTGTTGTAGCAACCGACCTGTTAAAAGGGGTTGGAATTGGTCTTGCCATCTCTGTATTCTATATCCTGCAGGGAAATATGAAAAGAGCTTATTATCTCAGCAGAGAAAAACTGGATGATGCAGATGGAATCAAGATCAAACTGGCTGAGGAAGTATCTTTCTTAAATAAAGCAGCCATTAAAAAAACATTAAAAAACATTAAATCTAACTCTACTGTAATCATTGACGCAAGAGAAACTTCATATATCGCGACAGATGTACTGGAAATGATCCAGGATTTTGCCAATATCCGTGCAAAAGAAGAAGATATCAACGTAGAACTTCTGGGCTTTAAAACGTCATATAAAGATTATGAAAGAAGCCAGGATTCTCACATCTTGATTACTCATAAAAGAGCAATGTAAGCTCAAACCAATTTTATTTTAAACTTAACAATTCAACAAACAACTAAAATTATATGAAAGCACATACATACGAAACTCAGTCTACCATTACTCCTGAAAAAGCTTTAGAGTTTTTAAAGGAAGGAAACCAAAGATTCGTTAATAATCTTAAAGCCAACAGAGACCTTCTGGAGCAGGTAAATGCAACCCGTGAAGGGCAATGGCCTTTTGCAGTGGTTTTAAGCTGTATAGACAGCCGTACTTCTGCAGAATTAATTTTCGACCAGGGATTGGGAGATGTTTTCAGTATCAGAATTGCCGGTAATTTTGTAAATCAGGACATTTTAGGTTCTATGGAATTTGGCTGTAACGTAGCGGGTTCCAAACTGATCGTTGTTTTAGGACACACTAAATGCGGAGCTCTGAAGGGAGGTCTTGATGCAGCCCAAATTGAAGGGTTGGGAATGGATAACCTGAACCACCTGATCAATCATTTCAACCCAATTATCAATGAAGTGATTGAAGAAAATGAAGAACGCTCATCAAAAAACAGTTCTCTTTTAGAAAGACTTAATCACCAGAATGTAAAAAATGCCATTGAAGACATCCGCAAACAAAGCTCAACACTTAAAAGACTTGAAGAAGAAGGAAAAATTAAGATTGTTGGAGCTAACTACGATGTTGAAACAGGTGCAGTAACCTGGTTATAATAATCAAGAGTCTTATTTAGCTACTTACTAAGTATCATAGAGATCAGATCAATTGATTGGAAATTAATTAAATGCATAGCAGAAGGCCATCGGAAATCCGATGGCCTTTATTTTTCAGGTATAGCAAAAAAATGGCTAATTATTTTCCGTTAAATGTAGACATTGTATTACTGATCCCTGCAAATACAAAGGAAAGGCTGGCTTTTGAAAAAGTTTCTATTCTTTCTGTAAGTTTTTCTGTTTCTTCTTCATTCCATGTTCCTAATACATAATCTACCTGTCGGCCTGCAGCAAAATCTGCCGAAATCCCAAAACGAAGCCTTGCGTAGTTTTGTGTCTGTAATACTTCATTGATATTCTTAAGGCCGTTGTGACCTGCATCAGAACCCTTTCCTTTCATCCTTAAAGTACCGAAAGGTAACGCCAGATCATCTGTTATAATCAATACGTTTTCCAAAGGAATATTTTCTTTCTGCATCCAATATCTTACAGCATTACCGGATAAATTCATATAGGTATCCGGTTTAAGAACAAAAACTTTTCTGCCTTTATACTTTCCTTCTGCTATCCAGCCGAAATTAGCAGTATTAAACGGGGCTTCCAGTTTTTCAGCTATTTTTTCAGCTACTTTAAAACCTATATTATGTCGTGTATTTTCATATTCTGAGCCTTTGTTTCCCAGCCCAACAATTAAATATTTCATCAGAAATTTTTTACAAAATTAAGGGATAAAAAATAAAAAACTCAACCTTGGAAAGATTGAGTTTAAATATTATTGAAAAACTATTTTATTGTGGTTTATAAATATAGTTCACACCATAGCCTTTTGTCATGTAAGTCTGCAAGTCATATGCGTAATTTGTACTCATTACAATAGGCTGAGGGATATTTGCACTAAGATCTGTTACAGACCATCTCTTAGGGTTATTTGGAGAAAGAATCAAGCTCTCTTTAATAGTATGTTTAGTAGCTAATAATCTTGAGATTTTATATACTTTTGGTAATAGCGTGAACGGGCTGATCTGTTGATCATAAGCATAATATTCATAGCCGTATTTTTCAGTAGGTGTACCATACACAATTGGATTATTGGATGTTACCGGCCCAGAAACATTAAGTACTTTAGATACATTATCTCCCACATACGTAAACTCTGATTTGTAATATTCTTTATAATTGATAGGCCCGCCTATAGCCTCTTCGCCTTTAATTGTAGTGATAGACTCCAATTTTGAAGTACCGGCATTATAAGTTAGGGTATGAATATACTTTTCTGAAGCGAATAAGGTTTGAGGTCCTGGCTTAGTGGAAGGTGGAACCGGTGGCGTTCTTTTGAATACAGAGCGTGTTTCAGAAATAGACTGCAACTGGCTGTTATTTCCATAATTGAACTGTCTTTCATAAGATATACTGTCTTTATCCAGTTTTCCGTTTCCATCAAGATCAAGAAAACCTCTGAAATTAATCTGGCTGATTCTATCACCACTGTACATTATATCTGTAATAGAAGCACTATCTGTGACAACTCTGTTCATCAGCAATCCGCTGTACTGATATTCCGCCAGAGTGGTTTTATCGGTAATTTCTTTATATAAAGCTCTTGGGCCGCTCAGCCCTCCCGTATTATTCAGATCCAAAAGAGGATTCCCGTCTTCATCCAATAAATCTTTGCAGGAATGTATTGAAGAAAAGCCTGCAATTAATAAGATAAAATAGAAAATTTGTTTCATTTCCTGGTAATTGATTATTTTTTCACAAATATAATTTTTTTTTGCATAAAAATTATACGATTATTTATATTCTGATAAGATTAACAATAATAGTTCTCCTACGATTTGTAATAGATAAACATCAGATTCTGAGATCCATTATTACAATCCCTCTGAATCTTGGATGTTCCTGTACTGTTTGAAGTGAAGCCAGCAAACCGAATGGAAGAATACCAGCCAACACATGAAGAAAATAGTTTTTTACCATATTTTTTTAATTTGTTCAAATATAATTCAATTTTACACAACACAGGCTACACCAACCAATAAATTCATAAAGAATAGCGACAATAAATAAAAAAATCTAAAAACATAACGCTTTTAGATTCTTAATTATTATATGGATATTAAAATTAATAAGGCTGTAATACAGATGTTGTTAAAACAGACTGTGCCATATCACTACTAAGAACTGATCCGTCCACTGCTCTTCCAATCCCCAGTGTTGTATTATTTAATGTCCTGTTTATGCAGGCTACTTTAACAGAATATTTATTTTTAGGAATAAGATTTTCAAGCGTTGCATTAAGATTAAATATTTTATAAGCCCCACTGTCTCCCTGCAATACATCAGTTCTCACTGCTTTAAGTTTATTATCTACAAACACACCACATGCAAAACTTGCTGATGCTGTACCGGCAAATACTTTTTGAGCAGTGGTTTGAAATGAAAATGTCACTTTATTGGTCATATTTGTTACAGAAAATGTATCAACAGCCTGAGGTATCACAAGCCAGCTACTTGTTAAATCATCATTTTCATTGTAAGGTACAGGATTACCATTGCTATTGAATGATATCCCTGTTTGGTCTGCAACAGTATTAATCGAAAACAAAGACATACTTCCTTGTCCATCGGCAATTTTAATACTTTTCCAATCATTGGCAGCCATTTCCGTATTATTGTGAAAAATGTCTCCTGCGTTACCCGCTGATCCTTTTAATAAATCGGTACCTGCAGTTCTTAGCTCTTTTCTAACATTTACGTCTCCATTTACGTCCAGTTTATTAACAGGATTAGGCGTATTAATACCGATTTGAGCGCTAGCTAACCCGACAATTAATAAAAATTGAACAAAAAATATTTTTTTCATAATTGGTTTTTAATTTATTATCGTGTTAAATGCTTGTGGAACTTCATATACTTCTACCTTCAAAGAAGATTGAGCAATAAAGCTGTTAATATTGGTATTTGTATTTTTTCCTATAGCCAGTCTCCTATTAGGGGCATCTCCATAAGATGTAAGTCTTGAACATCCTACACTTACCGTATGGTCACCTTTAGAAAGGTTTTCTATAACTCCTATCTGATTATGGGTCAGGAAAGGAAATTGGGCACTGCTTGCTTTTAGGTTGCTTTGTCTTAAATTGATCAGTTTATCGTCTACAAAAATACCACATGCATAATCTATAGATGTATCTGTGCTTCCATTAGCGGTAAAATTAGCCTGTACTACTGTTTCAAACTGGAAATAAGCTTTACTCTCAGTACTGAACACACTGATTTTTTGTGACAGCCCGCTAATTTTTTTAAATCCTGTAAGACTTCCAAAACTTGCCCCTTTTGTAAAAGTTGCCGCCTTAGAAGTACTCATATTAGGTTCTTCCGAATATGATAAATCAACTCCCACTTTATCTGAAAAGGAATTATTAAAGATAAGATAAAACTTATTCGGTTCATATTCCGGAATACGAAGGGTTTTCCAGATCGGTGCATAGCCCTCACCCTGAGAAACCAGCAGCTGATCATTATTTCCAAAAGAAAGACTTTTATCTGTATCATTAAATACAGCAATTCTATCTCTCAGGTTCAGATCTCCGTTTACATCCAGTTGTGCTTTTGGAGAATTAGTATTAATACCCACCTGGGCAGAAAGCATCAATCCCGATGCGAGAAGTATAGTCGAAATTATATTTTTCATCACTTAAGTTAGTTGGATTTATAAGTTACATACTCAATAACATCAATTTTCATATTAGACTCCAACGTAAATGCATTGGATGCGCCGTTGGAACTTTGAACATCACGACCGATGGCAAACTGAGAATTTACATTTGAAGTATTAATTTTTCTACATGCAATTTCAAGCTTTTGTACACCAACGGGAACATTCAGTTCTGTATAATTAAGTGTGAAAATATAATCCTGAATACCTGCTTTTCCGCTGCTATTGGTAGATGCTATCCTGTCAGGACGTACAGCAACCAATTTATCATTTCTGAAAACAGCGCAGGCGAATCTTACATTGTCAGAGGTAGTAGATACCGGTGCTTTCATTTCAACTCCGGTCTGAAACTGATAAGTAAGCCTGTTTTTTCCATTTTTAATGGTAAAAACATTTTTAAGCCCATCAATTTTTGCCCATTTGCCTTTGGAGGCATCATTGATATCGTCTCCAACATTATTACTGGAAACTCCATCACCTTGAACACCACCAGAAAGAGTAGTAATACCCACCTGATCCGACGACAAATAAGAATTGATTAATTTGTACTGTCCCTCTTCCATAAAGGGAACATTCAATGATTTCCAAACAGGCGGCTTTCCTTCTCCCTGAGAAACTAAGACCTGTCCGTTTAATCCTGCATTTCCTACCTGAGTGGAAGTTCCACCTACCCTAAGTTCTCTTCTTAAAGTAGTTTTTCCATTCACATCGAGAGTTGATTTTGGTTTAGTGGTCCCGATTCCCACCTGTGCTTCTGCATAGAAGGAAAGAAATCCGACTACACAACTGAATATAATTTTTTTCATAATAAGGACTGCAAAGGTACAAATTACGAATCGAAAAAATTCCAGTCATAACACTTAAACCTATAGAAATAAACACATTACATGGTAGAATTATTTACACGAAAAAGTAGAATTATTTCTACACACGTCTGTTTTAGAAATAAAATTAAAATTATATAGTATGCCAAACCACTTCTATATCGTTGTTTACCCAACTCTATTTTCTCATTAAGAAGTGACTTCAGTCCCTCAAAAAGGGTGTTAATTCTCTTAAACAGGAATATTCCGAAGAAAAAACATGATAACAATCACAAAAAAACCACATAAAAATTCATTCTTTTTATGTGGTTTAGTATTGTTTAGAGAAAACTTAGTAATTTTTGAACACAATATTTTAATTATGTTCAATGATTGCTTTTAGTAAGAGATTAACCTCATCTACGTTTTTCACCTTCTCTTTTCTCATCATCAACTGATTGCCTTCTTTACCCGATTTTTCTTTAAGCTGAGCCTCCGCAGGATTTCTGGTCAAATAATTAATAATATGTCTGAACCTATCTGTCTGATAGAATTTATCCTGAGGATTGCCAGGAAAATACCCTAAAAATATTCCGTTCTTCATGACAATCTTCTCAAAACCTATATCTGCAGCAAGCCATTTCAAAGAAACGCTCTTAAGCAGATTCACGGCTTCTTTAGGCAATGCCCCGAACCTGTCAATCAGTTCAAGTTCAAACTGATGAAGATCTTGTTCATTATTAATCTCTGCTATTTTCTGGTACAATAATAATCGTTCTTCTGTATTAGAAATATAGAAATCCGGCAACATCAGTTCCAGATCCGTGTCAATATTGACATCTTTCACAGATTTGAAGAGTTTTTGTCTGTCTTCTTCGTTTTCAAATAAATTCTCAAAATCAGCATCATCTTTCAATTCTTCCAGGGCTTCCTGCATTAGTTTCTGATAGGTTTCAAATCCCATTTCATTGATAAAGCCACTCTGTTCTGCCCCCAATAAATCTCCTGCTCCACGAATTTCAAGATCTTTCATTGCAATCTGGAAGCCGCTTCCAAGGTCAGAAAACTGCTCGATGGCTTCCAGACGTTTTCTTGCATCAGAAGTCATCATATCATAAGGTGGTGTAATCAGGTAACAGAATGCTTTTCTATTGCTTCGTCCTACCCTTCCTCTCATCTGGTGAAGATCTGCCATCCCAAACCTTTGCGCATCATTAATAAAGATTGTATTCGCATTCGGAACATCCACTCCACTTTCCACGATCGTAGTAGAAACAAGCACATCATACTTCCCTTCCATGAAATCCAGTACATTTTTTTCCAGCTGTTTACCATCCATCTGGCCATGCCCTGTAATAACTCTTGCATCCGGCACCAAACGCTGAATAAGTCCGGCAATATCTTTTAGATTTTCAATCCTGTTATTAATAAAATACACCTGCCCATCCCTCTGAATTTCATAAGAAATAGCATCACGAAGGATCTCTTCATTAAACCCTATCAACTGTGTATCTACCGGCTGTCTGTTAGGCGGCGGCGTTTTGATTACAGACAAATCCCTTGCTGCCATTAATGAAAACTGTAATGTCCTTGGAATTGGGGTTGCCGTCAATGTAAGCGTATCCACATTATTTTTCAGGGTTTTTAGTTTATCTTTTACAGAAACACCAAATTTGTGTTCTTCATCAATAATCAATAATCCAAGGTCCTTAAATTTAACCGAACTGCTTACCAGCTGATGGGTTCCTATAATAATATCCACTTTCCCGTTTTTCAGATCATCCAGCGTTTCAGATTTCTGTTTAGCTGTTCTGAATCGGTTCACGTAAGAAACATTTACCGGGAAATCCTTCAGCCTTTCTTTAAAGCTTCTGTAATGCTGAAATGCCAGAATAGTGGTAGGAACCAATACAGCCACCTGCTTTCCGTCTGTAGCAGCCTTAAATGCGGCACGAATAGCCACCTCTGTTTTACCGAAACCTACATCTCCGCAAACCAATCTATCCATCACAGTATCCGCTTCCATATCTTTTTTTACATCAACAGTAGCTTTTTCCTGATCCGGGGTATCTTCATAAATAAAGCTCGCTTCCAGCTCATTCTGCAGGTAGGAATCTGGTGTATAGGCAAATCCTTTCGCTGTTTTCCTTTGAGCATATAATTTAATAAGATCAAATGCAATCTGCTTTACCTTCGCTTTTGTTTTTTGTTTTAATGATTTCCAGGTTGGAGAACCAAGTTTGCTCAGCACAATTTCTTTTCCATCAGGTCCGTTGTATTTTGAGATCTTATGTAATGAATGAATACTCACGTATAATAAATCTCCATTTTTATAAGTTAACTTAAAACATTCCTGAATCTTCCCGTCATTATTTACCTTCACCAGCCCCATAAATTTTCCGATTCCATGATCGATATGGGCAATATAATCTCCAATCTTAAGGCTCATCAGATCTTTCAGAGTAAGCTGTTCAGATTTTGCAAAGGTATTTTTGGCTTTATATCTCTGATAGCGGTCAAAGATCTGGTGATCAGTATACACCAACAGCTTATGTCCATTATCTACAAAGCCTTCATGGAGTTCGGATTTAAAACTTTTAAAAGGAAGCTCGTGTTCAAGCTCTTCAAAGATGGATTCCAGCCTTTCTTTCTGCTTTTCTGTGGAGAAAGAAATCCAGGTATCAAATCCGTCTTTTTGCTTTCCTTCAATATCTTCAATAAGAAGTTCAAAGTTTTTATGGAAAGAAGGCTGTGGAAGCTGCTCCATTTTGACCTCAGCCATTTCCTTCAAGCCTTCAATAGAAGCGTTTCCAAAATCAACGGTTTTAAATTTTTTGTAATCAAATAAAAATTCCTGGTCAGAAATAAAGAGTTCCTGCGGAGCTCTATGAGCAATATCTTTGCTTAAGGTTTCATATTTTTCAAGGGATTTCTCATAGAATGCTTTAATTTTCTGCATCCCTATCATTCCGTTTTTGGAAATCACATAACTTTCTTTAGGCAACAGCTGCAATAATGAAACCCTGCTTCCTGTTACTGAGAAATTCATATTGGATACTAGCTGAAAGTCTTTCACTTTATCTACTGAAAGCTGGGTTTCTATATCGAATGTTTTAATGCTTTCTACCTCATTACCAAAGAACGTAATCCTGTAGGGCTTTTCATAGGAATAAGAAAACACGTCAACAATTCCGCCCCTTACAGAAAACTCTCCTGGTTCTGAAACGAAATCCGTCTGCTGAAAATGATAATGATTAAGCAATTCATCTACAAAATCAAAATCCAGCTGATCGCCTACTTTTATATGATGAGAAATGGCTTTGAAATCTTCCTTCTTTAATACCTTTTCTGATAGCGCTCCGGCATAGGCCACAATAACTTTTGGAGATCTCCCGGAATTAATCTTGTTAAGCACTTCAGTTCTTAACACAAGATTGGCATTCTGCGTCTTTTCCACCTGATAAGGCTCCAGGTGGGTAGCAGGGAAATATAATACTTTTTCTTTCCCAAGCAGATCTTCCATTTCCGTATTGGCATACAAGGCATCTTCCTTATCATCTACCAGGTAAAGAATATTTTTTTTCTGAACCAAAAAAAGTTCAGCCACAAAAACAGAGACTGAAGATCCGGCACTTCCCTTCACGGCAATATGCTGACTATTTTCTAACTGAGTAAAAATTTCTTTGCCGAATTCTTTTTGCAACAGGTCCGGAAGAAATTTTTCGTTGATGGATTTTAACTGCATAAATAGTAATGGTATAAACGACAAAAGCGATTTCGGGAGTTTTCCGAAACCGTTTAATGCTATACAAAGGTACACATATTTTTTTCTTCAGTTTGAAAACGCTGAGACTTTCAGATTTAAAATGAATTACTTAACTATTTTAAATCTTAATTTTTTATTAATTTAATTAACAACCTGTTAAAAAAGATAGAATATTTTTTCATGGCACAATGTTTGGCATTTTAAATAACCAAACATTAAAAGTAGTATTATGAAAAAAGCAATGAAAATTTTAGGAGTTTTGATGCTGTTTGTGTTTACAGCATTATCTTTTTCGTCGTGCAGCAAGGATGACGATCCTGCAGACAATGACTTTTTCGCAGGAACTTACAAAGGAAGTGTCTCCTATAAGGATGGAGGTTCTACCAACATCAGTACAGATGCAGGAAGCGTATTTGTAACAAAGATCGCCAGTGGAACCAAATACAATTTCACTTTCTCGAACAGTATTCCGAGCCTAAACGGGATAGAATTTAATAAACAGGGAGATCATACCTTAGTAATGGTTGGTTCTACAGCAACATCTTATATCAGAATTGATAATAATACATTGAAAATTTTATACATGCAGGATGGCAAAACATGGACAGCAAACTGTACACGTTAAACCATCTGTTATTTATGTAAAAACCTGTTCTCTTCAACAAGAACAGGTTTTTTTATTATTTTAGAAAAATGACTTTAATTTTTTTTTAAGCTGTAATAAACTTTAGTTAAGTTTAAAAAACCAAAATTTCTAGCCTGCTTTTTGTATATCTTTATTCAACAAAAAATAAACAGTATTCTTATGAAAAAATTCTTATCAGCAATGTCATTAGTTTTAGGACTAGGCCTTGCTACTGCTCAGCAGACTGCTCCCGCTACTCATACAACTCCTGCCCCTGTAAAAGCCACAGCTACTAAAGCGGCAGAAGTAAAAGCTGCCAAACCAATGGTTGCTAAAACAGCTAAGCCTGCAGAGGCTAAACCGGCTCAACCGGCCCCTGCTGCTAAAATGAAAAAAGACGGTACTCCGGATAAAAGATATAAAGAAAATAAACATCTGAAAAAAGATGGTACTCCGGACAAAAGGTATAAAGTAAACAAATAAAGCATAACATCAACATATAGTTGTTATTTTCATAATCAAATTTCGAGAAAAGCCGATGGATCTATTTCATCGGTTTTTTTTATGCGTTACTCTTTAAAAATGGTTCCACAATTCTCTACTTATTTATAAATTTGAACCATGTTAAACTTCTTCAAGAAAAACGCAGCGCTTATCTGGGCAAAGAAACATGTTCAAAAGGCAGAGGAATTCAAAAAAAATGCAGAGAAAAACCAAGAGGACCTATTGCTTTCCCTTGTGAATACAGCCCAGAAGACACTTTTCGGGCGGGAGCATGATTTTGAAAATATCTGTTCCATAAAGGATTTCCAGGACAGAGTTCCTGTAGCCGACTATGAAGATTTAAAACCATACATTGAAAGAGTAAAAAGAGGGCAGGGAAATATTCTCTGGACGGACACCCCTGAATATTTTGCGAAAACTTCGGGAACTACTTCAGGATCAAAATACATTCCTATATCTAAGGAAGGAATGCCTTATCAGATTGCAGGAGCCCAAAGTGCCTTATTCCATTATATCAGCAAAAAAAACAATGCAGATTTCGTTAACGGAAAAATGATCTTCTTGCAGGGCAGTCCGGAATTGGAAGAAGTTTTCGGTATTAAAACCGGAAGGTTATCCGGAATTGTTGCCCACCATATCCCTAATTACCTTCAGAAAAATAGATTACCAAGCTGGGCAACCAATATAATGGAAGACTGGGAGGCAAAAGTAGACAAGATTGTTGAAGAAACAGAGCACCAGAACATGACTTTGATTTCAGGAATACCACCCTGGCTTATCATGTATTTCGAAAAACTTACTGAGAAACACGGAAAGAAAATAAAACAGCTCTTCCCTAACCTTCAGCTTATTGTTACAGGTGGGGTAAATTATGAACCTTACCGTGATAAAATGGAAGACTTATTAGGTGGAAAAGTAGATATCATTCAAACCTTTCCAGCTTCTGAAGGATTCTTTGCTTTTCAGGATGATTATACAAAAGAAGGGCTTTTGCTTTTAACCAACCATGGTATTTTTTACGAATTTATACCATTGGAAGAATACGGGAAACCTGGTGCGAGAAGATTAACTATAAAAGAAATTGAACTCAATAAAGATTATGCACTCATTTTAACCACCAATTCAGGCTTATGGGCCTATTCCATTGGTGATGTTGTAAGATTTATCGATAAAAACCCATACAGAATTTTGGTAAGCGGAAGAACGAAACATTTTACTTCAGCTTTCGGAGAGCATGTCATAGCTTTTGAAGTAGAGGAAGCTCTGAAAGCAACCCTTGAAAAATTTCCGGCACAGATTACTGAATTTCATTTAGCACCGCAGGTTAATCCAAGTGAAGGTCTTCCTTATCATGAATGGATGATTGAATTTGAAAAGGAACCTGAACATATAGAATCATTCAGAAATGAACTGGATCAGCAACTCAGAAACAGAAATACCTATTATGATGATCTGATTTCAGGGAATATTCTTCAAAAGCTCCATATTACAAAACTGAAGAAAAATGCCTTTCATGAATATGCAAAGTCTCAAGGAAAACTGGGTGGCCAAAATAAGACTCCAAGATTGGCCAATGACAGAAATATCGCAGATCTGTTAGAAATTTATAAATTTTAGAGATATTTTTTCAATTCCAAAAACGTATATTCGAAAAAAATTATAAATTTGAAAAACTAAACGAAAATAATGAAAGCATCTGTACTGTTGAAATCATCTTTATTAACGTCTTTATTTGTTATTACGTCTTGCGCTACTACAAAATACAGCGAGGATATTTCAAAAAACAACTATTCCAATCTGGAAGCCGGGAAGGTTTACAAAGTTACTATGAGAGACGGGTCTCCGAAGCAGAAAATATTATTCAGAAATATTGTTGGAGATAATCTTGTAGGAACAGCTGGAAAAAAAGACAGTACAGAAGTAATTATTCCTAAATCTAATGTGGCAGCTGTAAAAGACAGCAGAAAAGCAAGAATTGCAGCGGGAGCTACTATTATTGGGGCAGCAGGTGTTGCAGCTATTGTATTGAGTTCTACAAGAGCAGACTAAAATAGATTTTATCTTTTGATATATATTTAATATATCTTTTAAAAACGGATATATAGATAGCCCTAAATAAATTTTTAGGGCTATTTTTGTTCATGATTTCCTTTACCCCGTTACAAACATTAAAAAATGTTGAGTTCAGAAATCTTCTTACCGGGAGATTTTTTATTGTTTTAGCTTTCAGAATGCTTGCCACTTTATTGGGATGGTGGGTATACCAATTAACCAAAGATCCTTTTTCAATTGGTCTTATCGGACTTTCTGAGGTTATTCCTGCCGTTAGCTGTGCTTTATATGCAGGGCACGTTATTGATATGAATGAAAAAAAGAAGCTCCTGCTGATCTGTAATTACGCTTATATTTTTCTGATCGGCTTACTTTTAATTCCTGCTTTTTTCAATGTTCAAATGCATTTTACAGGACATCAGATCACTTATTACATTTATGGAGTTATTTTTTTCACCGGAATAGCAAGGGCTTTCATTGGCCCTATTGTTCCTTCAATGATTCCTAAAATCGTAAAGAAAGAAAACCTTCCTAATGCTGTCACGCTTAATCAGGCTACATTCCTTATTTCTTCGGTATGCGGACATGCTATTGGCGGGCTTCTGATCGGATATATTGGTATACAATGGACATTGGTTGTGATTTTATCCCTGATATTTATAGCTTCCCTGTTTTTCTGGCAACTTAATAAGCAATATTCAGAAAATAAAAAAGAAACAGTAGATGTAGTGGAAAGCATGCGTGAAGGAATTTCTTATATCTTTAAAACAAAGGAAATTTTAGGCGCCTTATGTCTGGATATGTTTGCTGTATTATTTGGGGGAGCAGTGGCTATGATTCCGGTATTTGCTACAGACATTCTGAACTCAGGAGCAGAAGGTTTCGGCTTACTGAATGCAGCTTCTGATATTGGTTCTATGTGCATCATTACACTTTTATCTATTGTTCCTTTACGAAAAAACCAAGGGAAAATACTTCTTGCAGTGGTTACAGGATTTGGAATTTGTATCATTGGATTCGGGTTATCCAAACTTTACTGGCTTTCATTTATGTTTCTGGTATTAAGTGGAATGCTTGATGGTATTTCTGTAGTTATCAGAGGAACTATTGTACAGCTCAAAACCCCTGACCATATAAGAGGACGTGTATTGAGTGTAAATTCCATCTTCATTATGTCCAGCAATGAAATGGGGCAGTTTGAAAGCGGATTAATGGCTAAAGCATTAGGTGTAGTCCGCTCCGTGGTATTTGGCGGATGTATGACTGTCCTGGTTGCTCTGATTGTTGGAAGCACTAACCCTAAGCTAAGAAAGATGCAATATTGATAATCTTATCGCCAATTGATTTAAAAACACTTAAATCAATTAAAATTAAATATATACAAATAAGGATAGGACATTTTCTATCCTTATTTTTATTTTATATCTAATTTATTTTAAAACAATTCATCATTTTTATTTAAAATTAAAAACCACAAATACCCTTCTGCTACAATACTCACATATTTAGAATACAATAACAAAAATACAGTATTACAAAACAACATAGCATATTATTTAAATATATATCAAAATAGATCACCAAACATTAATAATTTCATATATTTGCTACAAATATCCCCTTTATGAATAAAATTTTATTTATTTTAAGCTTTTTCGTAACTGGCTTGTGGGCAAGCGCCCAGACTTTTACCGATAAAGCATTACAACAAAGTGCTTTACAGCTCAACACCATCAATACTGAAGGTGATTATGACAAATTGTTTAAGAAATTCACGGAGACTAATACTTCTGAAAAATGGCAGGCTTTTCACTATGCCGCTGTTTCTATGTATCTTAAAGCAGACCTTCTATCAAAGAAATCTCCTGCTTCAGCTGCCAATTCAAGTATTACAGCCGAAAAATTCGCTCTTGGAGGTACACTTTCCCAACCCGACAATGCGGAAAACAATATCCTTATAGGGCTTATCACATTACAAAAAATAGAATTGGGTGTTTATAACGATCCGGCAAAAGCGATACAGGAAGTATCAAAATACATTGCAAAAGCAGAAAGCTCTGATCCAAATAACCCAAGGCTAGCAATCTTAAAAGCAAAATCAGCTGAAAAATCTGGCAACAAGACCGATGCTGAAGCTCAATACCAAAAAGCAGCAACAGGATTTACAACCTCGAATTCTGTACCTGGATGGGGTAAACAACTTATCCCTGGAAACAAATAATTTACTTTAAGTATTCAATTTTAAATCGGCCAAAAAATGAAAAAATATCTACTGATTTTTCTAATTTTCATTACCCAAATGGTTTTTGCACAACAGGACTGTATCACTGCTATCCCTATTTGTAGTGATTCAGAAATCTCGCTAAAACCTAACGGAAGCGGAAGCGTAAAAGAAGGAAGCGGCTGTCTAAACAGTGAGAGTAATTCTATCTGGTTTACCTTCAGTATACAAACGCCAGGAACATTAACCTTCCTTATTACCCCTATGGGACCTAATGCTTACAATATTGATTATGATTTTGCACTATATGGACCCAATCACAGCTGCAGCAACATCAAAGAAACTCCTTTGCGATGTTCTTATGCAGGGATGAGCAACTTAATAAGCAGGCCTCTTACCGGCCTTAGCATGACTGCAACAGAGACTACTGAAGATGGCGGTGGAATTGGTTTTGTAAAATATATTGATGTACTTCCGGGTGAAGTATATCATTTGCTATTAAATAACTATTCCCCTGAAATTGCTCCTTTTAAATTAAGCTTTGGTGGAACAGCAACATTGCTTACCCCATTTGATAATAATTCATTAAAAATTTATCAACCTTTTCCTTTCCTAAAGCCGGGAGCAAAAAATGACGGGGATATTGATATTTGCGGCAATCCGGTAACATTTGATTTTGCCACATTATCAAACCACATCAGAAATAACAACCCAAATTTTGTTATAAAATATTACCGCAGTGCTGCTGATGCTGCCAGCGACTACGATCCTATAACAACTCCTATTCCGGTTAACACAACAACTCAATACACCTATTCTATTTCATATGCTGATCCTACCAAACCCCTCTCCTTTTTAAATCAATGTAGGGAATTTGGAAATATCAAGTTTTCTGACAGGTCTTTTACACTCACTCCAGGGGAAATTACTTCATGTAGCAACAACAACTCAGGAACGGCACTTTATGACTTATCATCAGCCAATATAGGATTAACTCCAAACCTGAATGTGAAGTATTACCCTTCAATGTACGACCTTGATCATGGCATCAATGAAATAACCAATCCTTATCAGTATGTTTCTGCTGAAGGATCTGTGTTTGTAAAGGCTACCAATGAATATGGATGTATTACAATTACAGAAATTAAATTAAAATTCCATCCACTGGTAAAGGCTCTTCCTGACCCTACATTAACTGAGTGTCATTTGGAATCAAATCCTTCTATGGGTATGTTCAATCTTGACAACGCTCCGATCACAGTACCTGCTGACGGAACGAAGAAAAAGTATTACCCTTCAATGGCTGACGCTGTAGATGCTACCAATGAAATCTTAAACTACCAAACTTATATGGCACCAAATGGTGTGGTATATGTAAGAGTATATGATGAACTTGGATGTTTCACTGTTGCTAAAATAACACTTCAGGTACTTCCTCCGGTAACATCCAGCGTGCTTAAGGATAAAATCATCTGTATGGAAGACAAAACCACTCTGGACGCAGGACCTGGATTCAAGAAATACGAATGGAGTACCGGAGCGACTACACAAAGCATTAGCGATGTTGGAGTTGGTACTTATTGGGTAAAACTAACAACCAGAACAGGAGAATGTACTACTACTCAAAAGGTTACAGTATACCCTTCTGAACAACCGGTGATCTCCAACATTGATGTATCTACTACAAACATTACTGTAAATGTAACGGGTGGAACTCCTGATTATAAATACTCCATAGATAATGTTGTATGGCAGGATTCCAATGTATTTACCAATGTAGCAAGAGGCAACTATAAGATATATGTAAAAGATGCTTATGATTGTGATCCTATTGTAGTGGAAGTAGTGGTTCCTAATATTGTAAATGTTATTACACCAAACGGAGATGGAATTAATGACGTTCTTGATTATTCTGCAATAGCAGGTAAGCAAAACCTGACATTGAATATTTTCGACAGATATGGTGTAAAAATTCACCAGGCCGATAAATCTAACGGATACAAATGGGACGGTACAATTGCAGGTAAGAAAATACCTACTGGTACTTACTGGTATTCCTTAACATGGAATGAGAACAACAGCAAGAACACTCCATTCAAATTCTCAGGATGGATCATCGTGAAAAACAGAGAGTAACTTCTCATTCATACCATAAAAAATCACCTCAATTGAGGTGATTTTTTTTATCAACATACCCAACCCCCTATTAACCGCATTTTCACATAGACTACTAATAATTTGTTGAATACTATTTTTTAAATATTTTTTAAATAAACTATCTTTGCACTATGGCGCAGAAAGAAACATTATCATCCCTTACACACGGAAACTTTGCAAAAGAACTGTCTATTGCGGATGGAAAAATGCCTCCTAATGCAGTAGACTTCGAAAGACTTGTTATCGGAACTTTTTTGATTGACAAAAAAGGTCTTGACCATTCTATTGACCTCCTTACTCCGGAAGTATTTTACGATCCCAGACACCAGGTTATTTTTTCTACAATCTTAAAGCTTTACGAAGGCAACCATCCTGTAGATTTAATGACCATTATTCAGGATCTTAAAAAAGAGGATAAACTAAGCCAGGCAGGAGGAGATCATTATATTATTGACCTTACCATGGGAGTAAGTTCATCTGCTCATATTGAATACCATGTTCGTGTTATTCTTGAAAAATACATTTTGAGAAGCCTTATCAATGTTTCTGCCAATGTAATTGATTCTTCCTATAAAGAATCCACTGATGTATTTGAACTGCTGGATAAAGCGGAACAATCATTCTTTGAAATTACGAACGGAACTATTAAAAAAGGCTTTGATACTGCTAATTCATTAGTAAAACAAGCTATTGATACCATCAAATCTTTAAAAGATAAACAGGGGCTTTCAGGAGTTCCTTCAGGATTTCGTGATGTAGACAAAGAAACCGGTGGCTGGCAGAATTCTGACCTTATCATCATTGCAGCACGTCCGGCGATGGGGAAAACCGCATTTCTTCTTTCAATGGCCAGAAATATTGCTGTAGGTCACAAAATCCCAATGGCACTGTTCTCTCTCGAGATGGCCTCTGTACAGCTTATCACCAGGATGATTGCTTCTGAAACAAGAATTTCATCCGAAAAACTAAGAAAGGGAACACTTGATGACGAAGAATGGCAAAGACTGTTCTCCAACGTATCTGAATTGGAAAATGCTCCTTTATATATTGATGAAACTCCCTCGCTTTCTATCTTCGACTTCCGTGCAAAATGCCGAAGACTGGTAATGCAGCATGGGGTAAGACTGATCATGGTCGACTACCTTCAGCTTATGACTGCCGGTGGTGGCGGAAAAGGAGTAGGAAACCGTGAACAGGAAATCTCCATGATCTCCCGTTCATTAAAAGCAATCGCAAAGGAATTAAATGTCCCTGTAATTGCACTTTCCCAGCTTTCCCGTAGTGTGGAGACACGTCCCGGAAAAAGACCTCAGCTTTCAGATCTAAGGGAATCCGGAGCAATTGAGCAGGATGCGGATATCGTATCTTTTATCTTCAGACCGGAATATTATAAAATCACTGTTTGGGACAATGATGAGGAAGGACAGGAAACTTCAACAGAAAATCAAGCTGAATTAATTATTGCAAAACACAGAAATGGTGCAACTGCCGATGTAAGATTATCTTTCTTAAAACATTTTGCAAAATTCGGTGATATTGAAGCTGCTTTTGATGGAGGTGCCGGAGGTGGATATCCATCAAACTTTGGCGAACCAAGCGGTTTTGACAAAATTAAAACAACAATCCAACCGGGAGCTGCATTTGATCTTCCGGACAGTTCGAAACTTTCAGGTTCCTCCATGAATGATTTTGATGACGATGACGATTTCCCGTTTTAAATAATTCAATTTTTATAAAAGACATTTGAAAATCGAAATTTATACAGACGGTGCATGTAGCGGAAACCCTGGAAAAGGCGGATATGGAATTCTTATGCGCGTTCCTGAAAAAAATTATCAGAAAACATTTTCTAAAGGATTTCGGAAAACTACCAACAACAGAATGGAACTCCTTGCTGTAATTTCTGCATTAGAAAAATTGAAGTCTACAGAAAATGATATTCATGTGTATACCGACAGTAAGTATGTAGCTGACGCTGTTAATCAGAACTGGATTAGCGGGTGGATCAAAAGAGGTTGGAAAAATGTTAAAAACCCGGATCTCTGGAAAAAATTCATAGAACTTTACAACCTTCATAAACCTACCATGCATTGGGTAAAAGGTCACGCAGGGCACTTTGAAAATGAGCTTTGTGATAAATTAGCCGTTGCAGCGGCCAGTTCCCCGGACCTGGAAATTGATACATATTTTGAAGGATTAGAGAACAACTCTCTCTTTTAATTTAATTAATATAAATCATCAACAACCCGTACAACTTTCACTACTTT
>NZ_MAYF01000025.1 GCF_001684955.1 Chryseobacterium contaminans
TGCATACGTTTCGTGAAAGTCTTTTGAACTGAACTGTTTTTTGTCCATGATTTTAAAATTTTAAAGGTTTTGTGCTTCATTGCATGACAAAATTATTTTATATTTGGACTGTTTAAATGATTCAGTTTTTATATAAATAGGTAGTCCAGATGCTCAGACCTTGGAAATTAGAATTCGAAATTGATAAAAAGCTTGATAAAGCCGTTTATTTACAAATAGCAGACACCATTATTGGAGATATCCGTTCCGGGAGACTAAAGCCTGGAGATACCCTTCCGGGGAGCAGAAATCTGGCAACGATGTTGAAAATCAACAGAAATACGGTGGTAGAAGCATATCAGGTTTTATTGAATGAGGAATGGGTAATTTCTAAGGAGAGAAAAGGAATTTTTGTTTCGGATCAGCTTCCCGTTTTACACAAAAATAGAATTGAAAGGCTGTCTGCTGTATTAGCTAATCCGGGACCAATTCAGGGAACAATGATTCATTTTGATGATGGTCATCCGGACAGTAACATAGCTCCTGTAACAGAATTGGCAAGAGCCTACAGGCAGATTTTCGGAATTAAAGCAAAATGGCAGATGATGGGATATGGAGATGAACATGGAGATATAGAATTCAGAAAGATGATCTCTCAGATGCTGAACCATCAACGGGGTATGCAGATCCACGAACGGGAAATATCCATTACAAGAGGAAGTCAGATGGCGATGTTTCTTACCGCTCAGAGCCTTTTAACTTCAGGAGATTATATTATTGTTGAAGATCCCGGTTATCAACCGGCATGGCAGGCTTTTGAATATGCGGGAGCCCAACTTCTTCCTGTTTCTGTTGATGAAGAAGGAATCAATATACTGGCTATTGAAAAGATTTTATCTCATCATAAAAATATAAAAGCTATCTATATTACTCCTCACAGGCAGTATCCAACAATGGTTACCTTAAGTTTATCAAGGCGTTTAAGACTGATAGAACTGGCTAATCAGCATAATATTACGATCATTGAAGATGACTACGATAATGAATTCCACTTTGGGTATCGCCCCATTCTTCCCATTTCAAGCTTCCCTGAACTGAATCATTATGTGTATGTCGGAACGTTAAGTAAAGTGGTAGCTCCAGCTCTCAGAATTGGATATCTGGCCACTAAAAATCAGGATTTGCTACAAAAGATCGGAAGTTTAAGAAAAATCATCGATGTGCATGGAGATGTAATTATGGAACAGGCCGTTTTACAGCTAATCAAAGAAGGAGCGGTAAAAAAGCATATCAGAAAAGCAACAGCTCATTATAAAAACAAAAGAGATTTTGTATACAGCCTTTTGAATAAGCACATGAAAGAGGTTGCTCATTTTACCCTGCCTGAAGGCGGATTGGCATTTTGGATTGTTCCAAAAACAGAATTAGATTGGGATAAGGTGACCTCATCCCTATTGGAGAAGAATATTAAGATCATTCATCCCAAACAATACAGTAGAAATAAGGTCAATGGTTTCAGGTTAAGTTATGGTTCAGTCTCAGAAGAACAGCTGGAACAAAGTATACCGATTATTGCAGAAGTTTTTAATCAGTATTGGTAATAAGGTTCCCACAGATTCCACAAATAGCGCAGATCTTATTCAATTTAATTTATAAGCTCTCTATCCATAATCATCTGTGCTAATCCGTATAAATCTGTGGTGGAAAAATCTGCTCAATCAGCAAGATCTGCGAGATATAAAAAGTTCCCACAGATTCCACGAATAACACAGATTTTATCAGTTTACTTATTCATAACCATCTGTGTAAATCCGTGAGACCTGTGGGAAATTATAATCTCTCCTAAAAACTTAAAAATAGCGCAAATAATCATCCATTTGCACTATCAATTTATTTTATAATCAGTGAAAATTGTGTTATCTGTGAGGAAGAGCTACTCTACTTCAAAAACAGCCTGAATTTCCACCGATGAATTCACAGGAATGGAAGAAGCTCCGAATGTTGCTCTTGCATGCTTGCCTTTATCACCAAAAACCTCAGCAGTAAGATCAGAAGCTACATTCATCAGATCAGCATGTTTGGTATAATCGTCTTTCGTATTGAAAATTCCCGTTAACTGCACACATTGCTTTACTCTACTCAGATCTCCGCCAACAGCTTCATTAAGAACAGACAAAACATTAAGCATAGTCACTCTGGTAGCATCTTTTACCTGCTGTTCGTTAACCTCAACGCCTAATTTTCCGGGATTGAAAATCTTTCCATCCTTTAAAGCAACCTGGTTGATGAAAACAAGATTTCCTGAACGGACAAACGGCTGATAATTTCCTGCAGGTTTAGGAACTTGTGGAAGAACAATATTTTTCTGTTTTAAAATTTCATTAAAATTCTGATGATTTTCAATGATAGATGCTGTTCTTTTTGGGCGGGTATCCTTTAAAGCTAATGATACTTTTGCAAAATTCCTTCCCTGAAGTTCTGCTAAAGTTCTCTCTCCTTTTGTAGGACGTTCAACATCTTTCAGAGAAGCCATAGTGGTAATCCCTAACACAGAATTTCCCTGTGGAATAGCTTTGTTAAGCTCTTCAGTACCACGGATGCCGTTAGAAACTAAAATCATTCCGTGTACAGCAAGACTGTTCCGAAAAGCCTGAAGCGCTAATTCTTTACCTGCACCGCTTCCTGCTGACATAAATACAGTTGCCGGAACTCCTTCCAAGGCATGATTAGTCCAAAGCTGAACGGTTTTAGATAAAAATTCACTCATTCCCGTACTGATATTTCCAAAATAAACAGGGGATCCGAAAGCAATTCCATCATAGCTTGTAAGTTCATCCACAGTGGCAACAGGGAGACTTTTCAGGTTAGGATTTTGTGATGGTTTAACCAGTTTGATATAAGAAGTCGCAGTGTTTTCGCTCTCAATACCCTTGGCTATTTCCTTGGCCAGTTCGTAAGTTCCGCCATTATCTGAATGGATAAGAACCAATATTTTAGCTTTATTCTGTGCCATAATTTGTGTGGTGTTAAATAGTAAAATTAAAATAAAAAAAGAACATATTTTTTTCATTCTGAACAGGATATAAATTAATAGTACAAAATTAATAGTGGCGTTTTTATTAAATTTGCCAAAAAATATATACAAAACGACATTATGAAATGTGGAATGATTGAAAAAACTGAGAGCCAGTTTGTAGATGCTATTGAAAAAGAAGCGTATGTATGGCTTGAAAAAAACTGGAAGCATGATGATTATGAACATACTCACAACCGGGCTCAGCTTACATTTGTGGAAGATGGCTACCAGTATTTTCATATCGATCAGAAAATTTATCTGGTTCCACAGCATCATGTGATCTGGATTCCTTCCGGAAAGGCTCATAAAATTACTTCCGAAGCAAAAACGGTTAATCTGATGGTCTTTCTCTTCAAATCTGTTTTTGAGGAAGAATTTTATCAGAATGTTCATGTATTTGCGGTTCCGCCGGTTTTAAAGGAAATGCTGCTTTATGCTTCAAAATGGAATCAGTCTCTGGATGAAAATGAAGAACAGGATATTTTCTTTAAGGCCATATTAAAGAGTCTGCCGAACTTTTGTAAAGAAAGTAACGGGCTTGAGATTCCTATTCCCAAAGACAAAAGATTAATTCCTGTGTGTAATGATATCAATTCCAACTTTAAATACAATCTGGATATTGATTCTTTGGCAGCCAAGGCTCAAATGTCTGTACGAAGCCTGCAGCGTATTTTTAAAAATGAAACCGGAATTACCTTACAGAAATACCTGCAACTGACCAGAATATTAAAAAGTATTGAACTGATTGATACAAAACAATATACTTTAAGCGAAGTAGCTTATAAGGTAGGTTATCAAAGTTTATCAGCCTTTACCTCATCCTATTTTGTGGTGATGAAAGCAAAACCTAAATCTCATAAAAATCATGGGTTTTCATCATGAGCCATATCTACCGGTTTGGATTCAGGAGATCCTTTTTCCCTGAGCCAGATAGACAAAATCACAATGGAGGCAACTGCAAGGAACTCACTTTGCCAGTTCTGAAAGGATTCAAACCAGAATCTTGATTCTGAAAAATACTGCATAGCGGTAACCGGAGGTTCTTTTTTCATGGCCTGTTCATTATTATAATTCTTAAGGCTTCCATAAAAATGTAATCCGAAACTGATCAGAAAAAGCAAAGCAAAAGCGAGAGACAGAGAATGCTTATAGATTTTCAGCCAGATTCCTCCTTTTTTGACAGGCCAAGGTGCTTTGGGATGCGGTACCGGCTCTCTGTCAACCTCTTCAGTCCCTTCCAAAGGTTTAGATTCACTGGAACCTTTCTGCCGGAGAGATATCGTTAATAAAACATAGAGCATCATCTGAAGAAATTCACTTTCCCAGTTCTCAAAAGTTGCCTGGATAAAATGGCCGCTATAAAAATATTCATGAATGGATAAAGCCGGAAACCCGTTTTCTTCCAGTTCTTTGTTCTCGGTTTTCCAGCCGGTAAAAAATTGTCCCGTGAGTGATAGAAGCATAAGGATAATGACGGTTATGCTTAAACTGTTTCGGTAAAGAAAACTTGTACGGGCCATTATTTATTTTTTTTGAAATGGAAAAATTTTATCAAGCGGTTTTGTAGACGGTCCGGTAAGCATCTTACCATTGACATTAAATCTGGATCCATGACAAGGGCAATCCCAGCTCAGTTCTGCACTGTTCCAACGTACTTCACAGGATGCATGCGGACATGTACTTCTCAGAAGATGAAAAGTTCCATTAAGTTCTTTGTATAAAGCATAAGTTTCTGATTCATATCGGAATACTTTTGCTTCTCCGGGCTTGATTTCAGATAAGGAATCAATTCTTTCAACAAAAATTTTATCTTTTATATAATCAAAAGCTACTGAAGCATTTTCTTTGATAAAATCTGTAAATCCGGCAATGGGTTTTATTCTTGACGGACTGAATAGATGTTCATATTTACTTTCTCCTGTAATAATAAGGTCATGCAGAATTTGTGAAGAAAGTGTTCCGAAGATCATTCCGTTTCCTCTGAATCCTGTGGCGACATATATTCTATCTTTGGTTCCCGGTAATTTACCGATGTAGGGTAAGCCGTCTATAGGTTCATAATACTGGCTGGACCAGCTGAAATAGGTAGTTTCAACATCGAAATGTTTCCGGACATAATTTTCCAGCCTTGAAAAGCATTCTCCGGTATCATCAGAATGTCCTGTTTTATGATCTTCACCTCCTGCAATCAACAGATTTTCTCCTTCAAATTCCTGTACTCTGTAATAGTGATAAGGCTCGCAGAGATCGTATCCCAATTCTCTTGGATAATCATTATCTTTTAAACTGAATGCCATTGCATAGCTTCGGTAAGGAGCATTGGTAAAATGGAGAAGATTAATTCCCGGAGGAATATGAGTAGCATACACTACATTTTTTGCCTTTATTTCTCCTTTTGAAGTGGTAAGCACAATATAATCATCATGTTCTTTATACCCTTCGCAGATGCATTTTTCTTCAATAGCTCCTCCCAGTTGAATGAAGGCTTCACAAAGTGCTTTGATATATTTTATAGGGTGAAAATGCCCTTGTGCAGGGATAAGCACTGCTTCTCTGAAAGGGATAGGAAATGAAATTTCATTTACATAAAGCATTTCATGACCTACCTCAGCGGCTCCGGTTACAATATCTTTCAACTGTTTTTCCTGGTTTTCATCCAATGCAAATAGATAAGCCGACTTTCTGACGAAATCACAACTGATGCCGTATCTTCTGATATTGTTCTCAATCAACTGAATGGCATCTTTTCCTGATTCTGCATACAGTTTGGCATTCTCCAGTCCGAAATCTTTAATGACCTGTGCAAAGGTGGTATCAAAGAAATCATTTAAATGAGCCGTTGTGCCTCCTGTTGTCCCGAATCCTATGTTAGCTGCTTCAATAATAATGCATTTCTGTCCGGATTCCTGAAGCTTCAGGGCGGTGGAAACACCTGTGATCCCACCGCCTACTATAGCGGTATCAAACCATTCCGTGAGATCGTTTTCTGTTGAGAGCCTCTTAATCTCATTCTGCCATATGCTTTTTCTGGCGCCGTCTCTATACATAACCAGTTGTTTTTAAAATTAGACTATCTGATATTTAGGGTGTCATTCTTTGCTTCTGCATTCTTGTTAACCTCAATATTATCTTTCTTTTTATCGGATTGTTCATCTTCTTCAAGATTACATCTGCATGAAGCAAATGAGAATAATCCCAAAACGCCTAAAATAATTGCTGTTGTTTTCATTTCAATTTAATTTAATTATGTGTTAACCATTTACGATAATTCCGCCATTGGGATGGATAACCTGTCCGGTAATCTGTGAGGCATCATCACTGGCCAGAAAAAGGAAGCTGTGAGCTACTTCTTCGGGAGTTGCATTCCTTTCTAAAGGTGGTTTATTAGGATTTTCTTCTTTCTCATCAAAAGTTTCTTCTGTGAGCGGTGTTGCTACTGGTCCGGGAGCTACTGCATTAATGCGGATTCCCTTGGGTTTTGCCTGTAATGCCAGTGAACGGGTAAAAGATACAATAGCACCTTTGGTCGCAGAATAATCTAGCAATTCCGGATGTCCTTCATAGGCTGAGACTGAGGTTGTATTAATCACGCAGCTTCCCTCTTTCAGGTAAGGAAACACTACTTTTGTAAGGAGAATCATTCCGACAATATTGGAGTTGAAAGTATTGCGGATATTTTTTTCTTCAAGCTCTTCAATAGAATCAGCCGGAAACTGAACTCCGGCATTATTAATGAGAATATCAATTTTCCCGAAGGCTGAAATGACTTTCTGAGCCGTTTCTTCACAGAACTCATAATCATTGATATCGCCCTGAAAAACAATACATTTTTTACCCAGGTTTTCAATTTCGGCTTTTGTTTTTTCAGCATCCTCATCACTTGAATGATAAATAATCCCGATATCTGCTCCTTCCAGCGCAAAAAGAAGAGCTACTGCCCTGCCTATTCCACTGTCAGCCCCTGTTATGAGAACAGATTTGTTTTCCAGCTTTCCCATAATCTTTATTTTTCGGTTACCGGTTTTTGCATTTCAGACATTCTGTGAGCCGCCATACTGTCTGTGGAAAGGTTAGACATGGCTACAGAAAATTTATTCTTTAATCCTGAAATCACTTTATCTTCATTATTCATCAATGCATTATAGCCGTCAATAGCAACTTCTTCAGCAGAGGCCAGAGTGTCTTTATCTTCAACAATTTTGCTTCGGTTCATATCCGCTTTATTGAAGAAATCTGTATCGGTAGGCCCTGGTAAAAGAGCAGTTACCGTAATTCCTACATCTTTAAGTTCCTCCCTGATGGCTTCAGACCATGAAAGGACAAATGCTTTGGTTCCATGATATACCGAATGCCACGGACCGGGAACTTTACTGGCCACGGAAGCCAGATTCAGAATTTTTCCCGATCTCTTAGGCAGCCGGTCCTTAATAAACAGTTTGGTTAATATGATGACAGAAATGATATTAAGATTGACAATGTCTATTTCACGGTGAATATCTGTTTCCTGAAATTTTCCATAGACGCCCTGGCCGGCATCATTAACCAGGATTTCAGGGCTTATACCATTCATTTTCAATTCTGAATAAAGGGAATAGGCTTCATCCTGTGAGAACAGGTTTTTAGAGATGGGAATGGCATTAATTCCATACTCTTTAAACTCATTGGCTCTGTTTTTAAGTTCTTCATAATCCCGGGCTACCATAATAAGGTCGTAACCGTTTTTAGCAAACTGTTTAGCCAGCTCATACCCTATTCCGCTGGTAGCTCCGGTAATCAGGACATATTGATTTTTACGCTCCATGGTTTTTATTTTAAAATTAAAAGCCTGTTCAGTTCACTTTTAAAGCACCCTAAAATAAACTCTGTATAATATAGCTGGGCATTGAGAGCCTGGGTTTTAGGGTGCAGTTCCAGTTTTTTGGTAAGGATAATCTCTCCTTTATATGAAAATGAGAAATAAGCAAATATTTTATAAGAAGAATTACGGATGGGAGTGCAGTATCCAGTGGTTGAAATAGACCAGTCGGATTCAAAAAGGCTGGCTACATTTAAAGCCATGGTTTCTGCAATATTTTCCGAAACGCAGTCACATTCTTCAGCTTCTTTTTTATTTACTTTTAATAATCTTACTTTTTCCGGTAAAGTATAAGCCGTAATCCCGCCTTTGTATGTTAAAGAGGCGTTGGGCATCTGTGAAAAAGCCAATTGTAAGCAGCCTGATGTTACACTTTCAGCAATAGAAATAGTTTCATCGGCTGTCATCAGACAATGGCTTATATATTCGAGAAGATTTCTTTGAAATTCCATAACATTTTGTTTTTGAAAATATTGATTAACAATTTGTTTTATACTTTGACAGCTTTCAAGACCATTGGCTATCCTTATCCATTCATCATGATTAAAAGGTCTTCTTATTACCGATGAATGCGAAAATTATTGTCAGGTTATCAGAAATTCTGGGATCTTTAATGTTGAAAAACGTTCACTTTCATAAAGTATATTAAGTGTGATATGGTGTGAAGGATGTTTTAAATTATGATTGGGCATTTCTCTCTATTTCAAGATCCCAGACTCTATGTTGGGCAATAGCATTGATGAATAGATCCGTTGGGGTATCATCTTCCCATGTAATGATTCCCGGATCCTCATGTTTTTTTGAAGCTACATTACTGTTATGATAAAGGGGTTCCGTATCTGATCCAAAATAAAGGGCTTTGCAGTGCTTATAAGCTTCATTGATAAAATGGAGAACCAGATGTTTGTTTTCAGGGACTATAAGTTCTTTTACAGAATCTTCACCTGAGCAGATAACAAGAGCATCAAAACAGACACTGGCAGTACTGGTTAAAGAATGTTTTGGAGTAAGCTCTGAACCGTCATCAGTTCTTACTTTAGCCAGGCTCGGTGCAATGAATTCCACACGTGCTCCTTCTGCTTCAAGTTTTGTTTTCAGATCATTTACCTCCTTATGATGCACACCACTGGCCATAATAAACCCGATCTTTCTACTTTTAATCGTGTTCTTAACCGTGTTTTTCATGCTCAGTGCCTCTGAAACTTTCGTTTTAGGTTCTCTTTCCTCACTTTGCAGTTCTACAATATTACTGTCTGCCGGTAAGCTCTGGTTCGGCCAATCCAGCTTCTTAACTTCTACTCCCAGCTTTTCAGCAACACGCCATGCAAGGAACATATCAACGTATGCTAATTGTCCTACCACTCTTTCTCTTACAGAAGGAAGGGTAACTTTTGACAATTCAAAAATTAGGGCATTTTGAAGATGCTCTTTTTCAGGTGTTGACTGGCTGTTGTAAAATAATTTTGCCTGGGAATAATGATCTACAAAGCTTTTACTTCTTTCACGGATTTTAGCCCCTGACACTCTTTCTTCCTGGGATACAAAGCCTCCTTCAGACATCATTGCCTGGAAAGGACATCCTCCGCCTATGGAATTAGGGTCATAACTGCTTTTCCCTTTAACAATCTGCTGTCTCATGTGCCCGTCCCGTTGGTTATTATGAACCGTATTAAGAGAGCGGTTAATGGGTATTTCATGGAAGTTGGGAGATCCAAGCCTTGACAGCTGAGTATCGGTATATGAAAATAATCTTCCCTGCAACAGCGGATCATTAGTGAAATCAATTCCAGGTACGATGTGCCCCGGATGGAAAGCAACCTGTTCTGTTTCTGCAAAAAAATTATCAGGATTTTTATTTAAAGTTAACGTTCCCACAATTTCTACCGGAACTTCTTCTTCAGGAACAATTTTTGTGGGATCAAGAAGGTCAAAATCAAAACGGTCTTCGTCTTCTTCAGGAATCAGCTGTACTCCGAAATCCCATTCAGGATAATCTCCGTTTTCGATAGCTTCCCAAAGATCCCTTTTATGAAAATCTGGGTCTACTCCTGAAATAGTCTGGGCTTCATTCCAGGCTACAGAATGCACGCCGAGCTTGGGCTTAAAATGAAATTTCACAAAATGTACTTTTCCTTCTTCATTAATGAATTTAAAAGAATGCACCCCGAACCCTTCCATCATTCTTAAACTTCTCGGAATGGCTCTGTCACTCATCAGCCACATGATCATATGCATACTTTCCGGCATCAGTGAGATAAAATCCCAAAATGTATCGTGGGCAGATGCAGCCTGCGGAATTTCATTATCCGGTTCTGGTTTTACGGCATGGATGAGATCCGGAAATTTGATTGCATCCTGAATAAAAAATACAGGCATATTGTTCGCTACCAGATCATAATTCCCTTCTTCTGTATAAAATTTTATGGCAAAACCGCGTACGTCTCTTGCCAGATCGGTACTTCCTTTGCTTCCGGCTACCGTAGAAAATCTTACGAAAACAGGAGTTTCCTTACCCAGTTCCGTTAAGAATTTGGCTTTTGTATATTTTGCAAGACTCCTGGTAAGTTTAAAAACTCCATGAGCACCAGATCCGCGGGCATGAACTACTCTTTCCGGAATTCGTTCATGATCGAAATGGGTGATTTTTTCCCTGAGGATAAAGTCTTCAAGTAACGACGGTCCTCTGTCTCCGGCTTTTAAAGAATCCTGATTGTTGTTGATCTTTAGCCCCTGATTGGTCGTCAGCTTTTTGTTCTCATTAGAAGTGCTGTGCTGTTTCAGCTGGTCTGCTTTTTCATTATGTTCTTCAGGTTTCATATTCTATTGATTTTTAGATTGGTGTATATTTAAAAAAGTCAGATAAGGCTTCGTAAACTCAGTCTTTATCGTTTTCCAGCATATTGAGCAGTTTACTGATATATTCTTCTTCTTTTAATACTTTATAATAAGCTGTTTTGGCATATAGCGTAAAAGAAGGTGTTTCAATTCTTATTTCAGCATTCATTCCAGAAGAATCCATTATATTTTGGGTATGGAATTCACGGATATGAAGGATATATTCTTCTATATAACTGTCTATTACCTTTTTTAAAGCTTCACATTTTGCATTGCTTTTGATCTTTTCCAGTGATTTAATCAAAAAAGCAGTGACTCCATATGAGTTGATAATGCCGGGAAATAAGGATTCATTTTCAATCGCATTATTTTTGTCATTCAATCCGGAATGCTGTAAAGTGTCATTTTCAAAAACCATATGTAAAAAGTTATTAGTTATTGGAAGCCTTTAAATATTGTTCAAAATAATGGAGATCATCTTTATCCTTAATGGAAAGGTAGAACATGACCTGTTCCGGTTCTTTTAACCCTATGCTGCTGAAGCTGTCAAAATGAGCAATGAATGCCTGAATGTTTTCAATATCAATATC
>NZ_MAYF01000026.1 GCF_001684955.1 Chryseobacterium contaminans
AAGGCGGTTTTCAGAATACTGAAACCGCCTTTTATTTTATTTAGTATATTTTGAATCCTTTGTAAACCTCTACTCCACTTTCCATGATTCTGGAGGCATCTTTGCGGAAGTCTAACAGGTGATCCTGTCCGTTGTGTCTGTTATGATGGTCAACACTTTCCCAAAGCTCAATCAGAAAGAATGTCCCTTTGTTGTCTTTATCTTCAATAAGGTCATACTGCAGGCAGCCTTCTTCTTTTCTCGTTTCCTTTACCAGGTTTTGAAAAAGCTCTACGGCTTCCATCAGATAGTTTTCATTAAACTTAAAAAGTGCAATGATATGTAAGTTCATATTCTAATATTTATTGATGTAAAAGTAAAATATTTTCAAAATGAAATTTCTTTTTGAGTCCTTTATTTTTACATTTTCAAACACTTTTTTAGCTGAATACTGATTTATAAATAGTTATAGAACTCATTACAATAACTAATGTTCCAATTATCACAAACATTTTCTTCACGGGAAGCTTTGCTGTAAGCATGGCAGAGAAAGGAGCCGTGATAATTCCGCCAATTAAAAGTCCCAGAATGATATTCCAGTGCTGAATTCCCAGCGTAAAGAAAAAAGTAACGGCAGCAGTAATGGTGAGGATAAACTTGGCAACAGTAGAACTTCCAACGGCAAATCTTGGAGTAAAAGCATTTTTAATGAGGGTTCCGGTTACCAGAGGTCCCCATCCACCACCGGCAAAAGAATCTATAAAACCTCCAATCACTCCAAGCCTTATGAGGTTGGTCTTTCTTTTGAGAGCTTTACTCTGCTTATCTTTAAAAGCATTGGAAAGGATTTGAAATCCGAGATATAAAGTATAGAAAGCAATAAGGGTTTTGGTGATCTTTGCATAATATTCTCCAAAATAAGTAAGGCTGACAGCGCCGATAATGGCTCCAATAACTGCCGGTATGGCCAGTTTTTTCACCAGGTTTTTACTTACATTCTTCAGTTTAATATGACTTACACTTCCCGCAGCTGTGGTAAAACTTTCAGCAGAGTGAATACTGGCACTTACAATATGAGGTGGAATATTCAGAAGCATTAATGTGGTGGTACAAATTACTCCATACCCCATTCCCATTGATCCTGCAACAATTTCTGCAAAAACGCCTACCAGAAGCATCCAGTAAAATATATAATGGTCCTTCGCCAGAATCTGTTGAAGTTCATCAAAATACCCCAATTCGTAGAGTGAGAAAACAACTATTGACAACAAGACAATTGTTACAAACAACACGTTAAGTCTTATCTGAATCTTTCTTGTAATTACCATAGTGCTACCATTATAAGTTTATTCAACATCTCTCCCGTCCTCCAAAGGGTTATCATATCTGCATCTTCTTTTGGAATCATAATTTATTCTTTTGAAGTCTTGCAAATATCCAATAAAAATATTATCCTACAAAAAAAGTAGACTATTATTTCAAAAAAAAGGATCAGGTCAGTCGACCAGATCCATTAAAGTTTTCTTCTCCAGAATATTCAGTGAAGCATCCCGAACTTCTATCAATACATCATGTAAGCCACAGTGATCTTCATTGCAGTCTTCACACTTCTCATAGAAGTTAAGACTTACACAGGGAAGCATGGCAATAGGGCCATTCACCAGGCGGATAATTTTGGCTAATTTCACCTCTTCAGGGTTTTCTCTCAAGAAGTATCCCCCTCCTTTTCCTTTTTTACTGTCGAGGATATCTGCTTTTTTCAGTTCCAGCAGGATATTTTCTAAAAACTTTAAAGGTATCTTTTTGTGTTCCGCAATTTCGGAAATAAGAACCGGCCCTTCATTTCTTTTTTCTACAAGATATGAAAGTGCCTTAAACGCATATTGAGATTTTTTTGATAGCATTACAGCAAAAATAAGAAAATTGTTTAATATGTTTAAATGAAAAGACAAAATTACAAGAGAGCTTATCAATAGCTTGTTCTTTTATCTTTTTAAGGACCTTCATTTTTTGCCTTTCTCCTATTAAATTGCTATGTTTGCCCTATGTTCAGTAAACAAGAAGCACAACAACTTAAAAAGGAATTTTGGACAGCTTTTGGGAAATCCTTTCCAAGAAAATGGATTCTGTACGACACCAAAGTCAAGGATCTGTCATTTAAATTCTCTGCAGACAATAAGAAAGTAGAAGTCTCTCTTGATATCGAAATGAAAGATGAAATTTTCCGTAATGCTTATTATGAAAAGATCTGGTCTTTGGAAGATATTTTAAAAGATTTTATCGGAGACTTTCAGAAAGAGGAATATTTTACGCTTGAAAATGGAAAGATCATCAGCAGGATTTGGGTGGAAAAACACGGGGTTTCAATTTTCAACAAAAACACCTGGCAGGAAATTTTTGAATTCTTCGTCGAGAAAATGGATGGATTTGAGAGATTTTATTATGAATATGAGGATTTTATAAAGGATATCTGAAATAATTACGAAATAAATACCGTTTTACACTTTAGGTTAAGATAAAAAAGAAAACTATCTTTGCTCTATACCACTTAAACTAATAGATGAAACTAAATATGATTAACAATGAGAAAAGTGTACAAAAACATTTTTGGAGAAGTCATCTCCAAAAGCAAAGCTACGAAGCTAGACGAATATCATCTGTATTATTACGAAAGTGATTCTGATATACTGAAAGAAATTGAATTCATCAACGAAGAAAGTATATACAACATCAATTATTTCTTACATGAAGGAGACAATGAAGATGAAGTAGTGGAATATCTGAAAGAAAAATCTGATTTTTTTGACATCGAAAGAAGGGAAACTGCCGACGGATTCATTATTACCACCAACAAACTGTATTCACTGTCTGTAGACGATCTGCCATTGATCTCTAAAACCGTTTTTAAAACAGATGATCCCGAAAATTTTATATGCTCACAGGTTATAGACAATGAAACCCAGAAACCTCAGCTTGAAAGAACGGTAAAATGCTGGTATACTACAGATAAAAACGGGGAAAAGTATGCCGCTATAGAATGCAGCTACGAAGAAGACGGAAAGCTTGAGCTGGCTGTTGATAAAACCTCAGATCCGGATAATGAGCAAAACTGGACTCATTATGATTATGAAACTTTTCATGAGCTTCAGGAAAAAATTCCGGTGGACATAAGCTATTATAAAACGGCTGCATTGCTCCCGAAGGAGGCTTATCAGAATTAATTTTTTAATACATCAAACAACCACAATTTATTTTTATATGGAAGACAATCCTATTTTTTGGGCAGACGGAAGCGATCCGCAAATGATTGAGGCCTACAAAAAAGCACAGGAAACTTTTAAATATTTCTGGCGTGAACAATCCTGGGAATACAGAAGAATTATCCCGGGACTTAATGTTTCATGCGTAAAAGCAATGTTTTCAGAAGAAACAGAAACAGGAGAAACCAATGTTGAGCACATGTGGATCAATGAGATTGGTTTTGATGGCGACCGGGTAACCGGGTATCTGATTAACGAGCCTAATACATTAACCAATGTGCAGGTTGGAGATTTTATTGATATTCCCCTTAATGAAATCAGCGACTGGCTTTTTGCCATTACTCCAAGTGTAAAAAAGCCTAAAGGCCTTTCAAAGCTATTCTCTTCATCTTCTGAGCCTCTTCCGAAGGCTTATGGTGGATTTACCATTCAGAAAATGCGTTCAGATATGTCTGCTTCGGAAAGAAAGAATCATGATAATGCCTGGCAGCTGGATTTCGGAGACTTCAATGATATTCTGGTGGTTAATCAGCAAAAGGAAGAACCCGAAAACCTTATCGAACATCCTATGAGCAGAAATATGAAAGATGATTTTGCCAGATTCTTACAGGAATATCCGGATGAGATCAAGCTCATTGATGATAACGGACAAACCCTCCTTCACAGAGAAACCATTGCAGGAAACTTAACTACCGTAAAGGCTGCTCTGGAAGCAGGAGCTGATAGAAACATCCAATCCAAAGTTGGTAAAACCGCACTGGATTATGCCAAACAACTTAATTGGACACATCTTATTCCGGTATTGGAAAATCATTAGCCAACCTGAAAATAAAACTTAGAAGAATAAAAAATAAAAAGAGAAGCGTTTTGCTTCTCTTTTATGTTATCCAAATTTCTTCTTTCTCAACCAGAAGAACAATCCTCCGATAAGACCAATAATAGCCAATGGAAGTAATAAATTTAGCCATTGCCAGTTGGTTCTTTCTTCTTCTATTCTTCGTCTGTCCAGAAGTCTTTCTTCGATGTTTCTGTTTCGTAATTCCATCAGATTGCTGTCATCTAACAGATAGTCTAAAGCGTTTCTCAGGAACTGCTCGTTTCCGAACTGCTCGTTTGTCAGCATGTCTACTCCTAATGGAAGCGGCTTTCCTTTGATGACTTTATTTCGACCTATATCTCCGTCTGCAATTACAATCATTTTATTTTCAGGACTTGCAGCTTTAAAGCCTGGATAAGATTTCCTTTCAATCCTTGAGGCATATGCAGAGTTAAATTTCCCTTCCAAAGCTACGGCGAAGATCTTTGGTGTGCTTGGTTTTTCCATTTGTCCAAGACTGTCTACAGTAGCAATTTCTTTCAGATCAACATAATTCGGCACCTGTTTCAGCAATGTTCTTTCGCTGGATTCAAAAAGAACTTTTGTTTTGATATTCTTTCTTCCGCCCAATGTATCAATAGAAGTTGGGAATTCAAATTTTACAGGGTTGATATTTTTGGTAATCGGATTGTTGTTTTCAGCAATTCCAAGAGGATAATAAGGCCATGGTAAACTTGTATACTGCGGATTTCCGCTTACTTCTCCTGTTACCAATCTTAATAGAGCAAATTTCTTTACATCTTTTACCAGCGCATTATTGATTCTTAATCCATAATTGAAGAAGAAATCAGTCATATTGATATCCACCGGGAAAGGCATTACCTTTTTAGATCTTGTCAGCGTATCCATTTCGGCATTTACAGCATCAATCATCCAAAGCGTTTTCCCTCCGTTCATGATATATTGATCAAGGATTACTTTTTCATTATCAGTGAATGCTTTTCTTGGTTTTGCAATGACTAAAGCACTCATTTGCTTCAATAAAGGTACATCTTCAAGACTAAGCTCCACCTGATTTTTAGGAATAATTGGCCCTGCATCATAATTTTCCAATGCCAGCTGCATGAATCCCTGGAATTCATCCGGACTTAGTTCATCCTGATTGATCAGGACTCCTACTTTCTTCCTCTTATTGGCAGCAATATTCTTAATGTTTGAAACCAAGTTATATTCAAGCCCTTCAATAGAACGGGTTAACTGCTGATCTGCATCAATCCCAGCTTGTTGTACAACCAACGGAATAGAAACTCCATCTTTGTCATATTTTATAACAGCATATGGAAAAAGCGTAATTTGTGAAATTTTCCCATCTTTTACGTCTGGAAGAATTGAAGGCTGCATTCCCATTGCCATCAAAGTATCCTGAGACATCTTTGTTTTAATAGGATCGATGAATTTGAAATCGATCTTTGGATTAATCTTTCTGAATTCCTCCAACATGAATTTCGTTTCTCCCTGAAGCTGCTTAAAGCTTGCCGGAAAATCCCCTTCAAGATAAACCTCTACCGTTAATGGTTTTTTAACGGATTCCAATACTTTAATGGTGCTTTCAGAAAGGGTATATCGTTTTTCTTTTGTTAAGTCGAGTCTTATTCCTGAATAGGTAAGAATAATAACCAGAGGGATAATGGCAATTAAGAAAATTCCCAACGGAGATTTAGCATTGATCTTCTTCATACCCTACTTCTTTTTGTTAATAAAATGATTAGACAATACTAATGATGCACTGATGACCAGAATAAAATAGGCAACATCCTTAAGATCTATAAGTCCTCTTGTAAACCCAAGGAAATGCTGGTAAAAACCAATATTCTGAAGGATAAAATCCGCACCACCAAGAAGTTTATAGCTTGCCAGTTGCTCAATTCCAAAATACATGATAAAGCACATGAAAACGCCCAACAGATAAGCCATAATCTGATTCTGTGATAATGAAGAAGCTAAAATTCCAATTCCTGAGAAGGCAGCAATTAAAATAATCAGTCCGATATAACTTCCAAAGGTCATTCCAAGATCAATATTCCCTTCCGGAACACCCAATACATAAACAGTATAAAGGTAAATTAATGAGGGAATCAGGCACAGGACTCCAACAATCCATACAGATAGAAATTTTCCTGCGATCAGTTCTGAAACTTTCAATGGCTGTGAAAATAACCAGTTCAGTGTTCCTGTTTGTTGCTCTTCAGCAAAAGTTTTCATGGAAAGTGCCGGAATAATAAACATTAAAAGCCATGGAACCAACACAAAATAGCTCTGCAGCGAGGCTGCCCCGATCTCAAAAATATTGGAATCGTTGTCGAAAAAGAACAAGAAAAGAGTCCCTATCAAACTGAAAGCGGCAATAATTACCCATGCACTCCAGTTTCCAAAATAACTCCAAAGTTCTTTCTTTAAAATTGCAATCATAGTTTTTTAGTAAAATGTAAAAAGTAAAGGAGATGATATCCCCTACTTCAATCATTATTTCTTTTTTTTATTCTTATTAACGAGTTTTACAGTCATCATAATCAGAAATACAAGAACGAAAAATCCGGCAATTAATTGCCACCAATATTCAATTACCATCGATTTCAGGATTACAGTGAAGACCACCAGGAATAAAATGAAAGTGGCAATTTCATTGGCCTGTCTCAATTTGATATTGGCCGTTTCCAAAGTATTTCCGTTCAATGCCTTTAACTTCAACACTTTTTTCCAGCACCAGTAATGATAGATAGCAAGCCCGATCAGGAAGGTCAGTTTTAAATGAAACCAGCCCATTTTCATAAGACCCGGATTTAAAAAGATCATAACCAGGCCACATATTGCCATAATAACTCCGGCAGGAACGGTGATAATATTCCACAGCCTTCTGGCCATAAATGTGTACTGCTCCCTCAGAATTTTCTTTTTTTCTTCAGGAAATTCATCGGTATCCTTATAGTAAACAAAGATTCTCACGAGATAAAAAATTCCCGCAAAATAACTTACCATAAAAATGATGTGCAGCGCTTTGATGATTGTATAAAGCATTTAGAAAAAATTAACAGCAAAGATAAGCTTATTATATAATTTTTAAAAATAATTTTCTTTTGATTGGGAAAAGCTAATATTCCGGTCAAAAGCTATTTAATAATACACTTATATAAAAAAATACTTCGGCTCGGGGCGGCTTTGCCGCCCCGAGCCGAAGATTATATTTCTTTGATCATATTCAATTTAAAAATTAAGAGATCACTCCCAATTCTTTTCCTACCTTTTCAAAAGCAGCAATCGCTTTATCCAAGTGCTCTTTTGTATGAGCTGCAGATAACTGAACTCTGATTCTTGCTTTTCCTTTCGGTACTACCGGATAGAAGAATCCGATTACGTAGATTCCCTCATCCATTAGCTTTTCAGCCATTTTTTGAGAAAGCGGAGCATCATAAAGCATTACCGGAACAATGGCAGCATCACCATCAGGAATGTCAAAGCCTTTAGCTTTCATTTCTGTTCTGAAATAGTCTGCATTTTCCATTACTTTATCACGAAGTGTAGTATCATCAGAGATCATATCCAATACCTTCAAAGCAGCTCCAACAATCCCTGGCGCTAATGAGTTTGAGAATAAATAAGGACGTGAACGTTGTCTCAGCATATCAATGATCTCTTTTTTACCGGAAGTAAATCCTCCTAAAGCACCCCCTAAAGCTTTTCCTAATGTAGAAGTGATAATATCTACTCTACCCATTACTTCATTAGCTTCATGAGTTCCTCTACCGGTTTTTCCGATAAATCCTGTTGCGTGGGAATCATCAACCATTACCAAAGCATCATATTTATCAGCAAGGTCACAAACTCCTTTTAAGTCTGCTACAATACCATCCATAGAGAAAACTCCATCGGTTACAATAATTTTAAAACGGTGATTTTTCTCAGAAGCAGCAATTAACTGTGCTTCAAGATCAGCCATATTATTGTTTTTATAACGGTATCTTGCCGCTTTACAAAGACGTACTCCATCAATGATAGAAGCGTGATTCAATTCATCTGAAATAATGGCATCTTCTTCAGTAAATAAAGGTTCAAAAACACCTCCATTGGCATCAAAAGCTGCTGCATAAAGGATAGTATCCTCCAATCCTAAGAAGTCAGCAATCTTCTTCTCCAATTCTTTGTGAATATCCTGAGTTCCACAGATGAAACGTACAGACGACATTCCGTAACCGTGAGACTGGATCATATCCTGAGAAGCTTTCATGACCTCCGGATTGTTAGATAATCCAAGATAATTATTCGCACAAAAGTTCAAAAGCTTCTTTCCGTTGGCTTCAATTTCTGCACTTTGTTGAGAAGTGATGATTCTTTCTCTTTTGTAAAGCCCATCGTTCTCAATATTTTGAAGTTCGTTCTGTAAATGTTGAAGGTATTTTTCAGAAATCATTTTTAGTAATTTTTTAGATGTGCTAATTTACTAAAAAGGCAGTAAAATAAAACCTTTTATAAGCTTAATTCTAAAATTTGATCTTTCATCTTTATTTTAACACTATTAGTCTACAAAATTAGTAGGATAATATTTATATTTGTTTAAAATTTCTGAATATGCAATTGATTCCGGTAAAGAAAAAAAAGAAACTCGTTTCAAGAAACTTTATAAACAACCACATGAAGCCGCAGATCCCTGTCATTATAGAAGACTTTATAGATCCTGAAAGCCCTGCATTTCAAAAATGGAATTATGAATATTTCAAGAAAATAGCAGGAGATCACAAGGTAGATATCTACGGCAGTGAAATGGATTCTATGGATAGAGTGGCCAGCCAGCCTATTGCACAGACCACTTTCTCCGAATATCTTGATCTGATAGAGTCTACTCCTACGGAGCATCGGTTATTCTTATTTAATCTGCTGAGCATAAAGCCTGAACTTAAAAATGACATTATCTACAATGATGTTACCAATGGAAAAATATTAAAGTGGTTACCCTTTATGTTTTTCGGCGGTGAAGGGTCTGCTACCCGGAATCATATTGATATCGACATGTCCCATGTTTTCATCACCCAATTTGAAGGCATTAAACGAATCTGGCTGTTTCCCTGGGAACAATCTGATCTGATGTATAAATTACCTTATAATTTTCATAGTTTACCCAATATCAAAACACCGGATTACAGACAATATCCGGCCTTACTTTATTTAAATGGCTACGAAGCAGTCATCCATCCGGGAGAAACCCTTTATATTCCATCCGGATGGTGGCATTATATCCAGTATGAAACCGGAGGATATTCTGTATCTGTAAGGGCCTTACCTTCAAGTCTTCTGGAAAAATGGCGTGGTTTTAAAAATCTGGTCATTACAAGAAACTTTGACAATATCATGCGTAATATATTCAAAGAAAAATGGTTCAGATACAAGGTAAATGCAGCCAAGAGAAGAGGTGCAAAAGCTTTCAAAAAACAAAAAAGCTTTCTGATATGAAAGCTTTTATATTTTGTTTAATGTTTAATGAATTTAACAGATCTTTCATTCACGGTAATAAGATAGACTCCCGGAACCAGTTCCCCAATCTGTATTGATTTACCAGGTTTGAATATTGCTTTTCTTATCAACTTACCATCAATTCCGTGAATAGAATATGCTGTTTCCTTATCAACACCTTTAAGAAAAAGTTCATTTTTAGCAGGATTAGGATATAGCCCAAAATCATCCTTTTCTACAGAAGATACACTTAAAGTATTATCCTGGGTCACAGTAGAATTCTTTTCCACCATCTGGTATTCGTAATTAAATTGTATGTTCGCTATGGGAAACGATATATTTTCAAGAAAATACTGGTTATTAGTAGTGTTATTAAGAACTAAATAAGCAATTTCACCGCTAGTTCCGGTTACTTTCACAGGCAAAGGCATTTCGAAAAAGCTTACTGTAGGGCTGCTTTGGGTCTGGGAAACATTAAAGGTCAACTGGCTTCCAGTTTGTTTCCACTTTATTGTATACGTTGGATATCCTTCACCATAGATCCAGTCATTAAAAAATTCTGTAAAATCTTTTCCGGTAGACTGAAGCAAAGAAGCCTTAAAATCTGATGTAACCACATAATTGTAAGCCAGTGCCGGTCTTTCATGATAATCCTTAATTGCTTGATAAAAAGCACTATCACCCAAGATCCACTTTAGCATTCTTAGAGCATAACCTCCTTTAGTATAAGTTAGCCTGCTGTCAAAAATCCGGTTGATATTATTAAGCTGTGCATCCGGAACGTAAACGGTCCCTCCTGCATTATTGGTAATATAATCAATCCGACCTTTTAGATAATTCATAAATTCATCATGGGTCATAATCAATTTTTCATTGGCAACATACTCTGCAAAATGGGCAAAGCCTTCATTCAGCCATATATCATTCCATTTTCCACAGGTTACTTTATCGCCAAACCACTGGTGGGCAAGCTCATGGGCAATAAGGTATTTAGGCCAGCCAATCATAGAAGACATTGTCTGATGCTCCATTCCACCTCCATTAATGTATTCCATATGTCCATATTTCTCATTGCGGAAAGGATAAGGTCCAAAATAGGTTTCAAAAACATCCATAATCTGTTTCGTCCACTCAATATTAGCTATCGATTCCGGATTTCCGGCTGTTGCCGGATAAATATAATTGACAAACGGAAAGGGCGGATTTCCTATTGTACTGTTTTGTTTAGCAAAATTTGTGATAGACAAAGCAATAAGATAGGCAGCTGTAGGATACATTGTTCTCCAAAACGTCAGCTTTTTCCCTGTAGTGGTTGAAATAATTTCCGACATCAACTTTCCATTGGCTGCTACACTATATTGAGAAGGAGTGGTAATTTTAAAATCAAATCTTTCAATCTTATCATTCAGACTTTGTTTGGTAGGAAACCAATCCTGTGCACCGTAGGGTTCGCTTAAAGTGGAGAAAACAGGTATTGGATTGGCTCCTTGATTTCCAACCATAACAGTATTATTTGCCGGAGCGCCGGAATAATGAATGGTTAATGAATCCAGAGCATTAGCAGGCAGAGAAGCAGGAAAATCT
>NZ_MAYF01000027.1 GCF_001684955.1 Chryseobacterium contaminans
CTCTCGAAAAAATCCCTAACCGTGTTATAAAATATAACTACAATCCGGAAAAGAAACAATATGAAAAATCTACAGATGTAAGCGGAACAAGGGCCCATTCTGCCAACGGAGTGGCAATAACACTTCCTGCCTTCCTAAAATGGAGCCAACATCTTAGTAAAAATGATCTACTGGGTCAAAAAACAAAAGAAATGATGTGGCAACCCTTTGATTTTGGTAACAAAAAAGATGTTTTTGCATACGGATGGGACATCAGTAAAGTAAACAATATACATTCTTACAATTTCTCCGGCGGCAATGTAAGCGCCTATAAAATTTATCCGGAACGTAATTTGGCAATAATTATGATGTCTAACGGATATAGCTTATTTCCTGTTCAGTATCGGATTGTTAATCATATTGCAGCTATGATTGATCAAGATTTAACTGATGACTATCTGTTAGCAGAAGAAAACATCATCACTGAATTTTCCAGGAAAAACAATCCTGATGCAGAGAAAACCTATCATTCATTAAAAGCAAAAAATCCAAAATGGAATTTTGAAAATACATTGAATGACATAGGCTATATTCTGTTAAGAAATTCGAGAATTGATGAAGCCATTAGAGTATTTGCTTTAAACGTCAAAGAAAATCCACAGTCGGCAAATGCTTTTGACAGCTTAGGCGAAGGTTATTTTAGAGCTAAAAATTATGCTTTAGCTTTAGAGAATTATAAAAAATCATTAACATTAAATCCGGATAACGCCAACGCCATAAAAACGATCCATACAATCGAAGACCTGATGAAGAAAAAATAACTGTTTCTTTTCAATATGGCTGATTTCCAATCAGAATTCAAAATAAAAACCTTCAATTTTTAACGGAAGGTTTTTGTTGGATTTTTCTATAATAGTTTTACCTTTAGAGAAAGTATTATCCATGGAATTAGACTTCAGAAAACTATTTGTTACCAAATTATTTAGCTTTTCTAAAGAAGATGAAGAGCTGATCTTTGAAATTTATGATCGGTTATCTGCAATCTATGATATTTCAATGGTTGATATTGAAGACTCTCCATACAGCCAGTTCAGATCTCAAGATATAGACTTTTTACAGGAGCCTAAACTCTGCTACAGCATTACCAGCAAAAATAAAACAGAAATATCCTATCTTTTCATAGTTAATTTGATAGGAACAACAATCAGAGGAGCCCGTACAACTGACAAATATGATTCATTAGAAGTTTGGGGGTTAAAGGAGGTACATGAAGACTTTGGTTTCATCTCCATTAATAAGAAAAAACTAGCGGACAGAATTGCAGGAATATTCAGCAGTTTTAACATTAATTTCAGGAACAACAAAGATTTCAGAGATTTTTATGTTCTGGGAAGTGATCCATATAAAACCATGACATTCTTAAGTCCAAAGCGAAAAGAAATTATAAAATCTATTTCAGATGAAGATTTCAAAATAGAGGTCAAAAGTAATATTGTAGGATTGAGAATATCGAAGGCATTAAGTGTTGACAATGCACTAATGGTCTCAAAATTCTTGGAAGAAATATAATTATCAAAATTTTACCGTAATTTCATCCTTCAAAACCTACAAATGCTGAAAATTATTATTCTTATTCGCCGATCTCTGAAAAAATCTTTTGATAATATCCGGAATGAACAACTGAAGCACAATCTTCTTCAGGCTATTCCTTTTTGGATAGGATCTGTAATCACTGGCTTTTTTGCTGTATTATATGCTCAACTATTTGCATGGGGTGAAAATCTTATGAATTTTATTTTTGATTGGCATGCATGGATGATTTTCATTATTGCTCCGATTGGATTTGTACTTTCCTGGTGGCTGGTAAAAGAATTTGCCCCCAATGCTAAAGGAAGTGGCATTCCACAGGTGATGGCAGCTGTAGAGCTTGCCAATCCGAAAGAGCATAAAAAGATCAGAAGCCTTTTAAGCCTTAAAATCATTATTTTTAAAATCATTTCTTCTGTAGTTCTGGTGATTGGAGGCGGCGCAGTAGGTCGTGAAGGTCCTACCATTCAGATTGCAGGCTCTGTTTTTAGAAAAGTCAATGAGTATCTTCCGGACTGGTGGCCCAAAATTTCTAAAAAAAATATGATCATGACGGGGGCCGCAGCCGGACTTGCAGCGGCTTTCAACACTCCTCTCGGCGGAATTGTATTTGCAGTAGAAGAACTATCTAAAACACATATTAATTACTTCAAAACAGCTCTATTTACAGCTGTCATCATCGCTGGTCTTACAGCGCAAACTTTAGCCGGATCTTATTTGTATTTGGGCTATCCGAAAACCAATGATGTTTCCCTGATGGTGATGTTCCCCATTATGCTTGTAGCCGCTACAGCCGGAATTATGGCCAGCCAGCTTTCCGTCATCATGCTTAAGATCAACGGATGGAAAAAGAAAGCACTGAAAACAGACAGAGCTAATATAGTTTTTCTGATAGTATGTGCTTTAATTATTGCATCTATCGCCTATTTCATCAACCGTGAAATTTTAGGTTCGGGAAAGGAAATTATGGAGCGGGTTCTTTTTACAAAAGATAAACACGAAGATTGGTATGTCCCTATTTTAAGAATGCTTGGTCCTGCCCTATCCTTTACTTCCGGTGGTGCCGGTGGTATTTTTGCTCCTGCTCTTACTGCCGGAGCTAGTATTGGATCCGTTATTTCAGGAGTTATCCATTTAACACCTAATGAAACCAATGTGGTTGTTTTAGGTGGAATGGTTGCTTTTCTTACAGGTATTACCCGAGCTCCATTCACATCAGCAATCATTGTACTGGAAATGACAGACAGGCATTCATTGATTTTTCATCTGATGCTTGCCGGCATGGTTTCTTCCATTGCTTCCATCTTGGTTAGCAGACATTCTTTATATGATGTATTAAAAGTGAATTTTTTAACGGAACTTAGAAAATACCAGTAAAAACAACAACAAAAACAGCATTTAAATACCACAAAACACCATAAATTTGATATTTAGCATAATTATTTATATATTTGAAATACAACCAAATAAAATCTGTTATGCGAAAATTTTTACTACATGCAACATTAGTTGCTCTTCCTGTATTGGGCAATAGCCAAATACTTCAGGAAAATTTTGATGGAAACGGACCTGGCATTGCTGCCTGGACAGTGATTAACGCAGATGGGCTTACTCCTGCCACTGCTGTAAATTTCATAACCAATGGATGGAACAGAATTGACAGACAAGGAGCCAATGGTAATTTCGGCGGTCCTGCCGGTAATTATGCTGCAATGAGTACTTCATGGTATACTCCTGCCGGGACCTCAAATGACTGGCTTATTTCCCCAACCATAGCCGTATCAGGAGCATCTCCTACATTATATTGGGATGCAAAAGCCCAAGATGCAGATTATCCGGATGGCTATAAAGTTATGCTTGCCCCTAACGGAGGGAATACCGTTGCTGATTTTACGGTACAACTGTATAGCACAACGGGCGAAAACTCGTGGTGGACAAGTCGTGCAGTAAGTCTTACTCCTTATATCGGTCAGAATGTAAGAGTGGCTTTTGTGAATAACAGCACTGATAAATTCATGCTGGCAGTTGATAATATAAAAGTAGATTATACTTTTGTACAACCTCCAGCCTCTTATTGTGGACCTTTGCAGTTTGTTGACAGCTTTGGCGATCCTGCAGATGAACCTATCACTTTAGTAAATTTTGCAGGAATCAATAATACTACAAGCAATACTTTAGGCGCAGGAATATCCCATGAATATTTCCTTAATCAGACAGCTACTGTTACCCAAGGACAGTCCTACAACATTACCTTAAAAGGAAATACGGGTGGAAACTGGACAGACAGTTTTGTTGTATTTATCGACTGGAATCACAATGGTATTCTGGATGAGGCTGGTGAAGTATATCCGGTTACCCAAACCATACAGAATTCAGATGGTACTGATGCTGTTCAGGCAGTCCATTCTATTGCTGTTCCAGCCAATGCTCTTACTGGAAACACAAGAATGAGGGTGAAAAAAATGTATGATACTTTTGCTAATGACCCAAACATTATACTTCCTTGTAAAGGCGGGGAATTTGGCCAGGCAGAAGATTATACAGTAAATGTAATTGCCAGCAACCTTGCTGTAAATGAAGTTAACAAAAAAGAAACTTCGTTTAAAGCTTATCCTAATCCCGTAAATGACATCTTAAATATTGACTCCAAAGTGAAGGTAAAATCAATACAGGTTACAGATGCTTCAGGCAGAGCGGTTCTGAGCTCAGAAATTAACCAAAGTAAATTTGATATTAATTTGTCTAAACTTTCTACCGGAAGTTATATAGTAACTGCTGATACAGAAAACGGATTACAATCTATAAAAGTGATCAAGAAATAATTAAATATAGTACATTAAAAAAAGACCTGTTATTTACAGGTCTTTTTTAAGCATAATATTCAAATCTTTAAAGGCTTCTGATAACTCTTCAGCAACTCCGTAATTAATGATTCTAATCACCAGCTTATCCAGTTTTTCACTTGATCTTTTCACTTTGTAGGTTACAATATTTAAAAATGCATCTCCATTTTTCCTTTTTGATACTTTGTGAAAGTCTACTACATTACTCAGATTCCACAAATCTCCTTCGTAATAAAGTTTTCCATTTTTATCTACCGAGTTTATTCTGATATTATTTCCTTCAAATTCGGCAGCAAGTCTTAACGATCCATTATCACGGTCTGCTCCAAATTCTTTAATTTTATCAGCAATAAAAGTTTTCACTTCTTCAATATTATGGTATTTCCCCAAAAGGTCTTCCTTTCCATTAGCATAAGTGATTTTGTAAATTTCAGATTTGTTTAATGAATGCGAAGGCCCATCCAGATAATCCAATTCTTTATAAGTAATATGGGATGCCCCCACTTCTATAATTTTAGCGTCAAAAGAAGTTCCATTCTTCCTGGATATTTTATCCTGTGAATAGCAGCTAATTCCCAACAGCAACAACGGCAGTGTGTAAATTTTAGTTTTCATGAAATAAAAAATTCGTTGGGCGAAAGTACGAAAAACGTTATTAACACTCAAATTTCCACGATTAACACTTCATCTTTTTTATATACACTATTGCATATTACAAATATAATTTCTACTTTTGCACCTCGAAATAATTAACAAATTTTTTAACATTATGAACAATTACGAAACTGTTTTCATTTTAACTCCCGTTCTATCTGATGCACAGGTGGAGGAAGCAGTGAAAAAATTCGAAGATCTAATCAAAGAAAAGAACTGCGAAATCGTTGCTAAAGAAAACTGGGGATTAAAAAAATTAGCTTACCCAATCCAATTGAAAAAGAATGGGTTCTATACTTTAATCGAATTTAAAGGAGAAGGTTCTGTAGTAGCTGACTTAGAATTAGCATTCAAACGTGACGAGAGAGTAATCCGTTACCTTACTACAAAACTTGACAAACACGCTGTTGAGTACGCTGTAACTAGAAGAGCTAAAGTAAAAGCAGCTAAAGCTTAATTATTAACCCTATTTTTTAAAAAAGACAAGACATGGCAATAGATGAAATGGCTAAACAAGCCTCAGCTGGAGGAGAATCAGAAGTAAAATTCCTTACTCCGCTTGATATCAATACAAAATCTGAAAAGAAATATTGTAGATTCAAAAAATACGGAATTAAGCACGTTGATTACAAAGATGCTGATTTCTTATTACAATTCGTAAACGAGCAAGGTAAAATTTTACCAAGAAGATACACTGGAACTTCTTTAAAATACCAAAGAAAAGTTTCTGCTGCTATCAAAAGAGCAAGACACCTTGCATTACTACCATACGTAGCTGACTTATTGAAATAAGACAAAAAATAAATAAAAGAAGAGGGCAACCTCTTCTTTTGTTGCTGAATACATCATTAATTCTAACTTGATTTTAGACCACTAAAATCTAAAAAAGGACAACAACAATGGAAATTATCCTAAAAAAAGACGTAGAAAACTTAGGACTTGAGTTTGATACAGTAAACGTAAAGCCAGGTTATGCTAGAAACTTCTTAATCCCTCAAGGATTTGCACTTTTAGCTACTCCTAAAAACAAAGCTGCTTTAGAAGCTACATTAGAAGCTAGAAAAGAAGAAGAAGCTAAATTAATCGCTACTGCTAACGCTGTAGTTGAGCAATTGAAGAAAACTTCTATCACTATTCCTGCAAAAGTAGGTGCTGGTGACAAATTATTCGGATCTATCAACAATGCTGATCTATCTGCTGCTTTAGAAAAAGCTGGTGTTGCTGTAGAGAAAAAATATATCAAAATTCCTGGTAACACTATCAAGAGAACTGGTAAATTTACTGCTCTTATCAGACTTCACAGAAATGTTGAGTACAACTACGAATTCGACATCGTTTCTGACGCTCCAGTTGAAGCTGCTCCTGCTAAAAAGGAAGAGGCTAAATCTGAAGAAGCTTAATAAGCGACTGAGAATTTCTCACCATACAGAACCACTTCAATTTTATTGGGGTGGTTTTTTTATTTTGAGGGTTGGAGGTTGCCAAGAACCAAGATTTAAGATGCGGGATATCCTCTCCTCTGCTCTACAAAAGCTGTCAAATTCTTAACCCTAGAAAAATAATAACCTAACTACCGGTTACCTCTTAATTTCTGCTGATATTCCGTAGGAGCAACCCCAATGACCTTCTTAAAAATATTGCTGAAAGAAGACAGGCTATTGTAGCCCACCATCATGGCAATCTCATACATATTGTATTTTCCTTCCAGCATCAGCTCCAAAGAACGGGTAATTCTTAACGCTCTCAGAAAGCGGACGTAATTCATACCCAAAATCTCTTTAAATTTCCTTGAAAGGGTTCTTGTACTCATTCCGAACTCTTTGGCGGTAGATTCAATCGTTAAAGGCTTCTCCAGGTTAGCATGAATATATCTGGCTATCTTCAGTAAGGTTTCATCCTTGGGAAAGGGATGCTGAACAGGAAAAGCGAGTTTTTTATCCCTCTTTTCGGGTAAAATCCCTTTCAATGCTTTGAGAAAATAATATTTTGATCCATCATTTTTTGTTATTTTCCCACTCCAGTCCTTAGTGTACAAAATCATCTCCCTGAGTAAGTCATTGACTGAATAAATGTTAATTTCATCAAAAAAGCCATTTTCATCTTCTTCTTTTTTAATATAAAAATTATATAAATCCACTTTAGGACTGGTAGAAAAAAGATAATGAGGCGTTCCGGCCGGAATCCACATAAAGCATCTTGCCGGAAGATACCAGTGTTTCAGATCTGTAAAAACATGTACAATACCTCCTTCTGCATACACTAATTGAGCGGCACTATGGTAATGGATATCTGTTGTGATATTTCCGGTCAGGACATGATATACGTAAAATTCGGCATCTTCATCCTCTACGGCTTTAAAATGACTGTCATTCATGAAATAAAGGTAGGGATAATTTTCAAAATGGCGTAAATGAACAAATCTTTTTCTTGTTTCACAAATAGTGTCTGCTTTCCATCGTCGTAAATTTGCAGTATCAAAATCAATTTAGCAAAAATCCTTTAATAAATTTATGAATATGATATTTAACGCGTGCCGATATCAGTGCATAGCGTTGTGCTTATTATTGAGCAACCTTTTCCATTCACAGATGATAGATTACCAGCATCTTGGCTTGCAGCAGGCGATAGAAATTGGTTTAAAAAACAACAAAAATATCCAGATCAGCCATTTAAAACAGGAAATGTCCATCACCAAGGAAAAAGACCTGAAAATGGAAAAGCTTCCGGATATTGAATTTCATACCAGTTATAATCAGGTTACCAATCTTTTCCAGTATCAGGATGGTGTATTTAATAAACCTACGAAATATGATGTTATCAACGGAATGTATGATTTTACGCTATCGGCTTCCATTCCAGTTTATATGGGTGGAAAAATAAAAAATACTGAAAAAAAATCATCCATTGATACAGAAATTTCAGCATTAAAAACGCATCTGGATGAAAGACAGCTTAAAATGGAAATAATTACCGCATTTCTCCAAATCCATCATTTAAAAGAACAACAGTCTCTTATTAATGATAAAATGAAGGAGGATTCTGTAAATATCAAACAGGTAAAAGCTTTAAAAGCTAATGGTGTGGTTACTGTGAATGAAGTGCTGAGAACATCATTACAGCTATCTAACCATAAAATGAGCTGGACAGAACTGGATAATGATATACAAATCGCAGAACATAAACTTAAAACCATTCTTTCTCTTCCTGAACAGCAGGAAATGCATGTGGATACAGAAGATCTGATCTCTGACAGCGCAGCAATCCCTTACATTGAAGAGTTAACGGAAACTGCTTTAAGTAAGAATGAATCTGTTGAAATTACCCATAAAAATCTTTCATTAAAAGAATTGGATCAGAAACTGATTAAGGCCAATTATTTACCTAAAATAACTGCCGGCGGAGAGTATTTCTTAAAATATCCGAATATGATGTTCTTTCCTCCCGAACCTTATGCTTATCGCTTGGGAATGATCGGTCTGAATCTTACCTACCCTATCGAAAACCTGTATAAAAACAAATACAAAATGCAGGAAGCCCGAGAGAATATTGATCTGGCAAAACTTCAGATTGAAGAAAATGAAGAAAAGGTAAGGCATAATGTATATGAAGCTTACAAGAAATTTGAAGAAACCGACCAAAAGGTAAAAATTGCAGAAGAAGCCATCAATCAGGCAAAGGAAAACTACAGGATTGTAAGAACAAAATATGCGAACAAACTAAGCCTTATTACAGAACTGATTGATGCAGACAATACTTATCTGGAAGCAGAATCTAACCTTATTTCCGTAAAAATTAACAGACAACTTAAATACTATCAACTCCAATATACGATTGGAAACTTATAAAAACTATGGCACAAAAACAATTGACACAAAAAGAAAAAAGAATTAACAAGACAATTACTTTACTTGCATGGATTCTTATCATCAGCGGAGTCACAGGCATGGTAAGTTTCTATCTTTTTTCTAGAAAAAATGTTACCACTAACGATGCACAGATTGAACAATATATTACTCCTGTTTCCAGCAAGGTTTCAGGATTCATCAAAACGATAAAGTTTAATGAAAACCAGTTTGTACATAAAGGAGATACTCTCATTGTGATTGATAACAGGGAATTTGTCAACCAGGTGCATATGGCTGAAGCCAGTCTTAATGCCAATACAGAAAATATTACCACCATTCAAAGCAGTGTTAATACGAAGGCAAGCGATACAAAAATTATTGATGCTAAAATTGCGTCTGCAAGAATTGATATATGGAGAACGGAACAGGATTACAAAAGATATAAAAACCTTTTGGCTGAAGATGCTGCTACAGAACAGGAGTTTGAAAACGTAAAAGCATCCTATGAACAATCGAAAGCTAATCTTTTGGCTCTGGAACAACAAAAAAATGCAGTAAAAGCAGGAGCAAATGAACAACAAACCAAAGTAGCACCTGCTAAAAGCCAGATTCAGCAGAGTTCAGCTAATCTGAATAATGCCAAATTATTCCTTTCGTACACTGTAATTACAGCTCCTTATGACGGTTGGGTAGGAAAAAAAACAATTCAGGAAGGACAACTTATTAAAGAAGGACAGGCATTGGTTCAGATTGTAAGCAAAGAAAAATGGATTATTGCCAACTATAAAGAAACTCAGCTTGGACAGATTGACCAGACAAAGGAAGTTACCATTACAGCAGATGCTTATCCTGATGTTGAATTCAAAGGAAAAATCCTTTCTGTTTCTCCTGCATCAGGATCTCAGTTTTCTTTAGTAAAACCAGACAACGCCACCGGAAACTTTGTGAAGATAGAACAAAGATTTCCTGTAAAAATTATTCTGGATAATAATAAAGACAATGAGAAACTGCTTTCCGGAATGAATGTTCTGGTAAGCGCGAAAAAGATTTAGGTTTGAGAGTGGAAGTGTTTGAGAGTATTAGAGTACAAAAATATCCGGTTTATTATCATTCTCAAATTAACTCATTTTCAAATTTTCAAATTAAAATTATTTTTTTGCGAAAAGGCAAGACTGCAAATACAGATCTGCTCAATTTTTCTTTAAGCATATTTGTCATTTTACCTTTTACTTTTACCCCTTTGCCCTTTTGTCTTTTCGCATTTTTATTACAAATCAATAGCTACAAATTAAGATCACAGTTTTATTAGCTTTCCAACAACTATGCAGCACAATACAGTTTATCATAAATGGGTACCACAATGGCTGAAACTGCCACTTCTTATTCTGGCATTGTTTCCCCACCTGATGCTGTTGTCACTGTTACATTCCAACAGTGCCTTCACATCTTCTTTTATGGATGTAGATTCAGACGACATCCAATACCTAATGATTTTGATGTATGGGACATTTGTGGTTACCCTTTTAGTTTTACAGCGGTTTATGGCCTATTTCAGCGTGAAATATTATGTTCTGCTGATGTCTTCCATTTCGGTCATTATTCTCTATATTTTATCCGTTACCCATGATTATCATGTAATTCTCGTCATCCGTTTCTTAGAAGGGATCTTCGGATTATTGGAGGGGGCTATTTTTCTTCCTCTGATTATTGCTGAACTGAAAACAAGGCACGCCAAAGTTCTTGCTTATCTTTTTATGTATTCCATTATGCTCACTGGCGGGACTGTAACCACTTCCCTACTGAAATCCAGCATTGAAGATTATGACTTTCAGCATATGGTTTTAATGATGGTTTATTTTCATGTTTTTGTACTCATCATAGGAATTGCAATTTTCAACAGAAACAGATTCTTTCCTAAAAAACCATTATATCAACTGGATATTCCCAGTTGGTTTTTACTTTGGGTATGTTTACAGGCCGGAGGTTATGCTATTATCTATGGAAAAAGGCTGATGTGGTTTGAATCAGACACCATCATTATATGTCTGTTTGTATTCCTTCTTTCCGGAGGGTTGTTTATGCTTAAGCAAAGAAATTCCAAAAGACCTTTATTTCATTTTGAAGTTTTCAGTTCAAAGAATGTTATTGCAGGAATGATTCTTTTTTTCATTTTTTACCTGATCCGTTCCGGATTAAATAACATCTACAGCATCATGGCTACCGTTTGG
>NZ_MAYF01000028.1 GCF_001684955.1 Chryseobacterium contaminans
CATGATTCCGCCCCCTATCAGTACAACGTCGTATTTAGGTTTCGGTGTTCTGCTTGTAAGCGATTGTGACATAATTTTAAATTTTAGTTCAAATTTCGGGAAAAGTTTTAAAAAGAGAAACGCGTTTAACGATTTTAACACGTTAATTTTTGTTCTAAAAACACTTATGAATTATGCAAGATGATATGATGGAAAGTATCAATTTATTTTGTTCATTTCATTTATTAAAACCATCAGATTTTATATTTAAATCTTTTGAATTAATACAGTATTTTTTAAAACGCAGAGAATGCTACGTTAAAAACAAAAGCTCTGCTATACAAAGTGTACAACAGAGCTTATATATTTTACAAAATCTCTTTAGTTCAGTTTCGCTGTTAATTTTTTAAACTGTTTTTCAGCATTTTTACCTTCATAAAGAATGGCATATACTGTATCTATAATCGGCAACTTAAGATTTTTCTGTTTTGATGTCTTATAAATAGACTGTGCAGCATAATATCCTTCCGCCACCATGTTCATCGACTGGATTGCTGATTTTACGGTATATCCTTTTCCGATAAGGTTCCCTAGGTTTCTGTTTCTTGAGAACAGGGAATAAGCCGTTACCAAAAGGTCTCCCAGATAAGCACTCTCGTTTACATCTCTTGGTGCTTCATAGATGGCTTCAAGGAAAATTTCCATTTCACGGATCGCATTAGACACAAAAACGGCTGTGAAGTTATCTCCATATCCCAAGCCACTGGCAATTCCGGCTCCTATGGCAAAAATATTTTTAAGAATAGCACTGTATTCATTTCCAAGAATGTCTTTACTGGTCTGTACTTTAATGAAATCTGAACTGAAAATTCCTTCCAGCTTTTCTGCGGTTTCGTCTTCTACTGTTGCAATGGTAAGGTAAGAAAGTCTTTCCATCGCTACTTCTTCAGCATGACAAGGTCCTGCAATCACGGCCTGGTTTCTGAAACCTATTTTAAACTCATCACGCAGATAATGCGCTACTACATCATTTACCTTAGGGATAATACCTTTAATTGCAGAAACAAAGATCTTATCTGAATAATCACAGGTCATCTTATCTAAAGTATCCGACAGATAAATGGAAGGGGTTGCCAAAACAATAACATCGCAGGCAGAAACCAATTCATTAATATCTGTAGTTAACTTTAAACTCTTCAGGTTAAAATGAGCAGCCGTAAGATAAGTAGGGTTATGTCCACGAAGTTCAATAGCTCCTTTTACAAACTCACTTCTTACACACCAGTGCACAACTTTGCAATTTTCAACAAGCATTTTTACAATAGCAGTGGCAAAACTTCCGCTTCCTACTACTCCTACAGAAACATCCTTTTTAGTCTTTTTTGGATTCGAAGATTCTGAAATAATTTTCTTTTTAGCCATAATTGGAATGTGAACTGCAAATATATTAAACAAAGATTTAACAGAATAGTTTAAGGCATGATAAAAAACCACTTTCTGAAAAAAATAATGCTTCCGCACAATTAAATATGTAATTAAACGTTAGATACAGAAAAAACTGAATTTTAATTAAGAATAACCAACAAAACTTATTTTTAATTAAATTTGCATCCTTAAAACCGTTTTAAATATTCTAAGAGAGGAAATATGAAAAAATTTCTAAACAGCAAGAGGAACGTAAACATTCTCCTGGGAGGACTTTTATTAGTAGTTTTTGCACAGGGTATCTTCATTGCCAAACTTTTCTCGGAAAAGGACGACAAAAATTATGAAGTGAACCTTGTAAAAATAAACACTGAAAAAGACAGTGTAGATTATCTGAAAATGAAAACTGATCTTACCCTTGTAGATCAGACAGTTGCTCAACTGAACTCTTTCCTGAAGTCTAAGGACATTTCCAATGAAAAGCTAATGATGCTTAATCAGGACAGTATTTCCAATTCTATTTATCTTTCCAAGCAGGCCAACCGATACAGCCAATATCTGATGGACCTACAGAAAAAGCTGATGGAGGTTCCCTTAGGAATGCCTACAGATGGATATATTTCATCTAATTTCGGGATCAGAAAAAATCCTATTCCATTTAAAACTGTTTTTGCTTCGGTAAAATCTAGCGCTGCTACAGAAGCTAAACCTGTTGCTGCTGCAGCTCCAAAGCCGGAAGTAAAGGCTGAACCTGTGGAGAAAATCGTTGAACTAACGGATAGCTATGGAAATAAAAGAGAAGTTAAAGTGATGGTGACTCCAAAAGCGGCTCCTGTAGCTTCTGCACCGGCTTCATCAGCCCCTGCCACAAAAACTGTTGCCGGAACTACCACTTCTAAAGCGGCTCCTATGGAAAAAAATAATCCCCCAGCCGAAGCTGATCAGATGCAGTTCCATAAAGGATTGGATATTGCTGTTGCATTCGGTTCAGATGTAAGAGCTGCTGCTGCCGGAACAGTTATTTTCTCCGGACAAAAAGGAGGGTATGGAAACTGTGTCATTGTTTCTCACGGAAATGGTTTGGCCACTCTTTATGGACATTTATCAGAGCTTGTTTCCAAAGTGAATGATAAGGTAAAAGTAGGACAGGTAATTGCCAAATCCGGAAACTCCGGACGTTCTACGGGACCTCATCTCCATTATGAAGTACATAAAAACAACACTCCGGTGAATCCGAGGTTGTTTATGAATCTATAAAAAGAAGCTGTCTCTTATGAGGCAGCTTTTTTATTTAAAGGATAGATTTTGTATTTTTTGCTCTCGCAGATTTTGCTGATTGAGCAGATTTCTCCACTACAAATCTTCACAAGTTTGCACAGATGATTATGGATAGATTCAAAAAAGATTGCAGCCAGGTTTTAAAGCATAATTATCTGTGGAGATTCGTGTAAATCTTTGGTTTTTAAATAAAAACAATTGTATATTAATTATAGATTGAACGAATAAAATAAAATCTGTGTCATTTGTGGGATCTGTGGGAATTTTTTATATGTCGCTGATTGAGCAGATTTTTCTTTTTTTAAACACAAAGAGCACTAATAATTTCACAAATATCACAAACATGATTATCGCGTTGACAGATCTGCATAATCTGGGAAATCTGCGAAAGATTATTTTCAACGCAAAGTTTTAAGGTTCTTTCTGTTTGATTCTAAGAAAGCAAAGAATTAATCAGCAAGCTGATTGGATAAAGCTTTGAGGATATCTTTATGGTTAAATCTTCTGATGTAACACAAGAACAGCTGCCAATGGCAGCTGTTTTCTATTTTACAATCTTAAGCGTTCCTTTTGGATGCGTAAATGTTCCGTCTGGTCCTGCAATATTAGAATACACTATATTTTTATTGTAATCCTGAATATGGGTTACATTAAATCCTAAATGAGGTTCATGCCAGTAAACCATAAAAACATTTTTTGCAACTTCTACAGCTGTATATTCTACAGTATCAGTGCTATCTTTTGAACTTCCTGCTATTCCGGTGAAAGTCATTGTTTTATTGTCTTTAAAATCCAAAAGGAATTTTACGGCTCCAAAATCTATTTCTACCTTCTGACCGATGGCTGGATATGGTGATTTTAAATCCCACTCCATCTCACCAAGGAAAACCTTTACTCCCATCTCTAATTCACCTTTTCCTGGAAGAGCTGGATATTTTTTGACCATATAATCTACGATGGTAGAGGTTGTTTTATTTTCAGTGACCGCTTTTTTGTAATTTTCAAGATAATCTTTTACAAAATCCAAAGATGTTGGAGACAAAGATTGTTTAGCAAAATGCGATGGAACAACCTGTGCAGGTTTCAAAGATTTCATAGCATCAATCTGCCCGATCCATTGGTCAATAGCCTTTACATTTTGAGTATCTGCCATCCAAAGATGTGAATCTACGGAAACAGAAATTCCTCCAGCAATAGTTTTAATAGAGGGAATCCAAAGAAAGCTGTGAGCAGGATCTTCAGGATTCTGTCTGATCTCAATTTTATTTCCTTCAAGATCAGGAATAGCAGTCACTGCTTCCGGAACAATGATTTCTGATGGAGCATCTGTTTTTAACTGTGGTTTCCAGACAGCCATTTTATCATCTTTTGAAGCAGAAATCAGGTAAGCTGTTTGTGCTGTAGAGATAATTCTTACGTTTGGAAACGCTTTTTTAATTACATCCAATCCAAAATAGAAATCCGGATCGCTGTGAGAAATAAAAACAGTCTTCAGATTTTTTCCGGTTGCTTTTATTTCTTTCACCAACTGTTCTGCATATTGTTTTTGAAACTGTCCATCAATAAGCATCGCATCCTTATCACCATAAATAATGGTAGAGGTAATTGGAAAAATAGCCTTGGTTCCGGGATTATATACTTTTACCTTCAGGTTTCCTGCAAATATGCTGATGAAACCTAAAACAGTCATTAATGATAATAACTTTCTTTTTAACATTTTTGTTCTTTTTTAAATTAATAAGCTGCTGTAAAACGTTCGCGGATGTGGTTATTCTGCTCCAATTCATCTACTAAAGCTACAGCTACATCTTCTACGGAAAGCTGGCTTCTTCCATTTTCATCAAATACAGGAGTTTCCAGAGATGTTCTGTATTTTCCGGTTCTTGTTCCTACATTCGCCTGATTCATTTCTATAGCAGGGCTGAAGAAAGTCCAATCCAATGTATTATTTTCTTTGATTTTGTTCAGATAATCTCTTGCAGCAGTTGCTCCTGGTTTGTAAGCATCCGGGAAATCCGGTGTGTCTACGATCTGAACATTATCCGGAGTATAAAGGCTTCCTGCTCCTCCTACTACAATCAGTCTTTTTACTCCTGATTCTTCTACTGCTTTTTCAATATTTTCAGAACCATTCAAAAAGTCATTGTAAAGATTAGGGTTTGTCCATCCTGCATTAAAAGCGCTGATTACTGCATCACTTCCTTTTAAAGCTTCTGCCAATTCTGCTACATTGTTTACATCAACGCTTTTTGCGGTTACATTCTCCTGTGCTTTTACCTTCGACGCATCTCTTACTAAAGCCTCCACTGCATATCCTCTGCTTGCCAATTCTGTTACAATGTGTGCCCCTACAAATCCGGTTGCACCAATTACTGCTACTTTTTTCATACTGTTTTATTTTTAAATTAAATTGTAATAAATATTGTTACATTTATGGGTAAAAAAATTTTATTCGAACTGATCTGCGAATTCCTGCAAAGATTTATCTCCTAAAAAGTTACTTACCAACTGATCTGTCTCTTCAAATAGGGTATTTAAATGATTGTTAATTTCTTTTCCGACACTACAGGCAGGATTAGGATTCTGATTTTTCTTTCCTAAAACTTCTGTATTTTTTACGGATCTGTAAATTTCAGAAATGGTGATATTATCTGCCTCTTTTGCAAGCTGGCTTCCACCCTCTTTCCCTTGTCGGCTGATAATTAAACCTGCTTCTTTCAAGACACTGATCTCTTTTCTTACAATGACAGGATTTACATTAATACTACCAGCCATCCAGTCAGAAGTGAGCCACTCCTGCGGACTTTTCGCCAATAAGGTCATAATATGTATTGCCGTAGCAAATCTTGTGTTATTCATTGTAATTACTCTGCAAAGATACAAAAATTTTAATTGTAGCAAAATTTATTACAATTAATTTTCCTTAAAGGATTAATTTATCCAGATCCAGCAGTAAATAATTAATGTTCTGATTGATGGTTCGTGTTGCTGATTGCATCTGATTAAGCATGGCTGCCCTGTTATGAAGATCATCTGCCCTATAATATCCACCATCGCTGAAAATAACGGATTGATCAGCTGCCGTTTTATCATCATCAAACTGATAATGCAGCCATCTTTCTTTCATATTTCCGATGATGGAACGTTCTTCCCTATTGGAGAATTTCTTTTCGGTATACATATACCAGATAAAAGGAGGAAAGTTCGGAGATTCTAATTTTCCTTTCCAGATATCTCTCAGAAGGTTTCTCTGATGAATAAATTCTACCTTTTTTCCCTTCGGATTAAGGGTTGCCAAACCAAATCCCGCTCCCAGAACCCCTCCGCCAATATCAATGGCATTGCTCCACCCCTGATCGCTAACAATTCCACCGGCGATGGAAGCTGCTGCCCCTGTAATGATAGAATACAGAATAAGTTTATTATTTCTGGAAGAATTGAGGTTGTCCACATAGTTTCCAATCTGGGCAACTCTTTCCCCTTCACAATCAAACTCTGCTGCTACGGCGTCCAGTTCTGTGAGGGCTATGGTAATTTTGCTGTTTATTTTGGTCTTTAACTGTAAAACTTTGACCTGGGAAGCCAGAGATGAATCTTTTTTAAGATCTATAATCTGATGAACCTCATCCAGATTATCCAATGCATTTAAAATGAGAATACTCTGATCAGAAAACATTTCTTTCAGCTCTTTATTGGCAGCTAAAATGGAGTCCGAATTGTAGGATGGGACTTTATTACTATAGTTATATTTGAAAGGAGCCTTACAATAACTGTCTTTCAAAGTAAGGATGTTCTGTTGAATAGCCTGATTTTTCTTGGAAACACAAGAAGTCAACAGCCCTAAAACGATTAACAGGTAAAAAATCTTTTTCATTCAAACCAATTTTTTGCAATAGCTGAATCATTGTCAGAAATCATCCATCAGTTTCAATATAATTCATTCATACGAATATAGCACAAATAAAAAAATTTACCTGAAATCAGGTAAATTTTTATTCTATTTTTTAAGCAGGATTATTTAATACCCAGTAATTCTACTTCGAAAACAAGGGTACTGTTTGGCCCAATTTCCTTACTGATCTCCTGATCTCCATACGCTAAATGCGGCGGGATAATCAGTCTCCATTTACTACCAACTGGCATTAGCTGAAGAGCTTCTGTCCATCCAGAAATCACTCTGTTTAATGGAAAAGATGCCGGAGTTCCTCTTTTTACAGAGCTGTCGAAAACCTTACCGGAAATAGTAGTTCCGTGGTAGTGGCATTTTACGGTAGATTTAGGACCTGGTTTTGCACCATCACCTTCCGTAATAATTTCATATTGTAAGCCGCTTGGTAATTGAACAACGCTTTCTCTCTTACCATACTCTTCCATATATTCCTTACCGTCCTTAAGGTTCTTTTCAGCTAATTCTTTTTTACGTTTAAATAACAAATCTGCTACTCCCATATTATAATTTTTTACAAAGATAAGGCTTTTTTAGGCTTGCAAGATCGAAGCACAAGGATGGAAGTTGAAAGATTGAATATTTAACTGTTAAGTATTTTCCTGTTTTATTCATTCTTCACTACAATAATTAAACACTGACAATCAATATATTAAACAAATAATCATTAAAAACGATATAGCAGGAATTTCCTGCTTCAAACTTCCTGTTTCCTTACTTCCGTAAAATTCAAATAATTGTAATAATTCCTTAACACAGATTTCGAAACTTGGCGTTATAATTGGATTTAAAAACTAAATGCCAAATCCAATATTATATAACAAGAAGTTTGACGAGCTTAATGAAGAGGAAAAGAAACTTCTGGAAATCAATAAAAAATCGATTGCTGATTTTGTTGAGCAATCCTCTTCTGTAAGTGACGTTAATTATGCTACCAGAAATGCCCATGCCAAGACTTATGCAGTCACGAAGGGTACATTTTGGGTAGATCCTGCTATTCCTGAATTCCTGAAACCTTTTTTTGATAAAGAAAAATTTGATTTGTTCATAAGACTTTCCAATGCTCAATTCAAAATAACCAATTCAAAAAAAGATATTCCGGCTTATGGCTTTGCGGTACAGATCAGGGATGAAAATAATCATCTGCTGTCCAATTATCCATTGGTGAATTTCCCGTTATTTCCGGTTAATTCTGTTTCCATATTTCTGAAGCTGTTTACTGCCATCAATATATTTTATATTAAGAAATGGAGCAGTGTATTTTCTCTGATCACACAAATAATCAAAGCAGTTCCCACCGTTTTTACAGGTTCTTTTATCAAAAATGCCTTAAAACTGTTTCGTAAGAGAAATGATTTTATTCTCTCTTTTGATTATCATTCTGTAGGAGCTTACCGTCTGGGAGATTATATGATAAAGATAAAACTGAGTCCCAGGTCTGTTAACAAGAATATGGATAAAAAACAAAACGTAAAAAAAGCTCTAAAAAATTATCTTCAAAAGAATGATTTTATGGCGGATGTTTTGATTCAGCTTTGTTATGACCTGAAAGACCAGCCCATCAATAAACTCAATGTGGAATGGAAAAATTCGCCATACATTAAAATTGGTGAGGTTAAAATAGAGAAGAATACTTTATTAGATCCTCGTGACTGCAGTAATGAGCTGCTTTCATTTAATCCTTTTGAAAGTAAACTTATCTTTCAGCCTGTAGGGAAAATCCAGAAATTAAGGGATAATGCTTATAAGGTTTCTGTACAGACGAGAAGGAAGATCAATACGCTTTTGCATGGAAAGAAAGGTGAGTTGTAATTATTCAGAAAGGGTATTAATACCTTTTCTTTTTATATTTCCGTTAGAGTAAAAAGATTTTAAAATCATATAATAAGAGTCTTTAAAAGTCTCTAAATAATATTTTCCTGAATTTGAAACTGTCATTTTATTATCTACTTCTGGGATCATAACAGCTCTTTTTTGAGCATAACAAGAACTAATAACAATGAACACAAATAAAAAAGGATATTCTTTCACAATTATTATCCCAATACATTTTTACAATCTAAAGTTAGAAATAATCTCCATAAAATCAATTATTAAGATACTCTTCGGTTTCTCTTTTTATTACTTTGCCCGTGATACCATCTAACGTGATAATTTCAACCAAGTCTGAACGCTTTAAACGTTCTATCTTCCAAATAGGTTTATCGGTTTCTATTTTTCTGGAAATGATATTATGCCATCCACTTTGAGAAATTGGCCCTTTTTTTATTTCAATATTTTCTTTTTCACAGAACTTTAAAATATCTTCAAAAGTAAATTTGAAAGGTTTGTCATAATCTGTTTCTTTAATCAAATTTCCTTGCTCATCAAACTCATACCAAATGTCTTTTTGAAAATAGCCCGTATTAGATGAAAGTCCTTTTGATTTTATATTTCCGTTAGTATAATAAATCTTCGTAATCCTGTAATAGGAATTTAATGGAGTTTCTACATAACTTTTCATATTTTTACTTTGATCCATTTCTATATAAGTTCCATCTGATAACTTATCATAAGCAAGATAAATATCTTTCTTATAAATTTTATTGTAATGATCTTGATCAAATTTCTCAAATTTATTATCTATTTTTGGCATCATAAGTAAGCTTTTTTGTGCTTTACAAGAAGTCGTTATTATTAGTATCAATAAAAAAAAATACTTTTTCATAGCCCGTTTATTTTAGAGTTTGCTTTTTTCCATTGCCATTTCCAAAGGCTATATCTTGGATTGCTATTGATATGAAAATAGCCCATAATATTTTCAGTCATTCCATAAATGTAGGTATATTCTGCATTAGAATCTGCAGCATTATTGGTAAAACTATGAGGTATTCCTTTGGTATGCAAGAATTCATGTGCTGCGGTCTCATTACTCTTTCCAGGAAATAGAATAACAAAATCTCCGGAGCTTATGACGTGGAGATATAATCTAATTATTAATATATTTATATGTACTTGTACTTAAAACCTTTCCGGTAATACCATCTAATTTGATGATTTCAACCAAATCTGATTTCTTTAAATGCTCGATTTCCCATACTGGATGTCCGTTTTCTAGATCTCTAAAAATTTTATTATGCCAGCCTGTACTTTGTAATATGGGACCTTTATCTATTTTTATTCGTTTATTTTTACAAAATTTTAAAATATCCTCAAAAGTAAATTTGAAAGGTATATCATAATCTGTTTCCTTGATAAGATTTCCCTTTTCATCAAATTCGTACCAAAAGCCTTTTTTAAAAGAATATCTAGAATTTATATTAAGCTGTAAGCCTTTTATTTTTATTAATTTATTAGGATAGTATTCTTTATAAACAGAAAAAAAACTATTCTGAGATGATTCTAGTACAATATTTCCTGTTTTGTTAAAAAACAATTCTACATAATTATTATTTGAAAGAAATCCTCTTTTAACAAATTCATTAGTTTCTGTTATCCTCTTAAGATCTATTTCATGATACAATTCATTCTCTTTATTCATAAGATTGCTAGTTTGTGCATTACAAGAAGTATTGATTGTTAATATCAATAAAAAAAAATACTTTTTCATAAGCCATTTATTTTGGAGTTTGCTTTTTGCCATTGCCATTTCCATATGCTATATCTTGGCTTACTGTTGATATGAGAATAATCCATAATATTTTCTGTTTCACCATAAATATAGGTATATTCTGCATTGGGATCTGCTGCATTATTGGTAAAACTGTGTGGGACACCTTTGGTATGTAAAAATTCATGGGCTGCGGTTTCATTGCTCTTTCCAGGAAATAGGATTACAAAATCATTAACGGCATAACCATTCAAACCTTTATACATATTCGATTTGTCCATACAGCCTCCACTTTCTCCCATATAAAAAGCAACAAAATATTTACTGTATTTATATTCATTCTCCTTTTTATTCTTCAGGTCTTCTTTTAGTTTCCCATTAAGGTAAAAAACAAGATTCATATATCCAGAAGCATGAGCCGAAGGAATATGTTTTTCATTGTCATAATATGCTAATATTCTGTTTCTATTTATATATTTTCCTCCGGGTTGCAAGTCCAAATCAGAAGATAAATCCAAAGAATAAGTTTCCACTTCCATTTCAATCAAAGCATGTCGAAGATATTTTTCAAATAATTCTTTCTGACCTGCATAACTGCCAATTATAGTTTTACTTGTTTTAATAGCCACCAATAGAACCTTCGACTTCTTCCTCTTCAAAGCATCATTCGCCCAAACTTTTAATTTTCCAGCCAGCTGTTCTACTTCTTTTTCTTCTTCATTTTTAGAAACAGCATATACTTCTATATCCTGATCCACAGAAAATTCTTCCAAGCATTCTATTGTAACATAATCTTTAAGATCATGTTTACCCTTGCTTTTTGGAGTGATTTCCATCGGGTCTATCTTAAAATGGGGGTTCTCTTTAAATCTTAAAATCTGTGGTTCTTCATCCACTTCCACAATAAGGCTTAACA
>NZ_MAYF01000029.1 GCF_001684955.1 Chryseobacterium contaminans
AAATCCTGCAATAATTTTTAAACGACTGTCCATTTATCTTACTAGGTTCGGTTCTTCAATTTCTTCTAAAAGAGCATATTTCTTGATCCAGCCAATTACTTTATCCAATCCTTCATCTGTTTTAAGGTTGGTGAAAACAAAAGGATTTCCTTTTCTCATTCTTCTGGCATCGTTCTCCATCACTTCAAGGCTGGCTCCAACATAAGGGGCAAGGTCAATTTTATTGATGATCAATAAGTCTGATCTTGTGATACCAGGACCTCCTTTTCTTGGAATTTTCTCTCCTTCCGCAACGTCAATAATGAAGATGGTAACATCTGCAAGGTCCGGGCTGAATGTCGCTGAAAGGTTGTCACCTCCACTTTCAATAAGCACCAGTTCAATTTCAGGGAAACGTGCTGCCAGCTCATCTACTGCTTCAAGGTTCATACTGGCATCTTCACGAATGGCTGTGTGAGGGCATCCTCCTGTTTCTACTCCGATAATTCTGTCATGAGGAAGAAGACTGTTTTTAGCCATAAATTCGGCATCTTCTTTTGTATAGATATCATTGGTAATTACTCCAAGATCATAAGTCCCGAATAATTTTCTGCTTAAACGTTCCAATAATGCGGTTTTTCCTGATCCTACAGGGCCTGCAACTCCTACTTTTATATATTTTCTGTTTTCCATTTTGTTTAAATTTTACTTTGTTTTATTTTTTTAACGCTGAGAGCGCTAAGATTTTTTGAGTACGAATATTTTGAGATTGGAAGGGTGTTTCACCCAGCAAAGATTATTTCCATTTTGCCCTTTTGTCTCTTTTAGGACATATAAAGTCTTGAATACAACCTTTCGTGCTGCATACAACGGATGTCAAAGGCTGTATTACAAAGCCCTACCAGGTCTCTCTCCAGTTCCATGGTTTCCCAAACGGTTTTTTCCATTACTGGATATAAAGCGAATAAGATGTCTTGTCCGTCCAATTGTCCCAGAGGCACCAGCTTTACAGCATTAGTAATCATTCCGGCAACTGAGGTGTAATAAAATCCTAACAATGCTTCGTATAAAGGGATTTTCATCAAATAAGCATAGACTCCAAATACGATACAGTAATGAGAATTGGCTTCTTTATTTCGAATCGCCTTTTCAAATTCTTCCATAAAAGGGAAGTTTTCTCTTCTTTTAAAGATCTTGATCAGTCTTAAGCCTAATTTCTGGCTGGCCTGGCGGATTTCTTTCGGACATTTTATAGCATTACACTCATTATCAAGATCCAAAAGCGCTTGTAAATCTCCCTTTTCTGCTGCCTTATAAGCCAGTTTTACGAAAGCCCCATCATTGAATTTAAGGTTGTACTGAAGCATGTTCTGTACAAATTCTTTTGCAGTTTCTACATTATGAACAATCCTTTCCTGCACATATGTTTCAAGTCCGTTGGAATGGGTATAACCACCGATGGGAAGTGTAGGATCTGCCAAATGAAGCAGTCCTGATAAAAAATTGATGTTCATAGAATTATTCATCTTTTGGAGCGGCCATTTTTAAGATTTTAGTGAAAATTGTAGAGCCAAGACTTCCGTGTCCATGAGGTTCTACATTCGATTTTAGAAGATTAAGCAGTTTTACGGATTGTTTTTCCGGTTTAAAACCGCTTGCTTCAAGCCATCTGAACATGGGCATTTCAAACGGAAGAAGTACTTTATCATCCTGAATAAAAAGCGGAATATGTTTGTTTCCGATTTCATAGCATACTGTTCCCATTTCCAGTAAAGATCCGGGAACCATGACGATCGCCTCTGTTTCCAGCACATTGATCGCGATTACTTTTTCTGCATCCTCAAAAAGAATATCACCTTCGCGTAAACGCTGTCCTTCTTTTAGAAATTTGATGGCAATGTCTACCCCATTTCTGGTTCTTTTGCGCTGGATTCTTTTCGTGGTTTCAAACCATTCCAGATCCAGATAATCGATATTCTTTTCTGTAGGATTTTCGGTGAGATTGCCTATGGTTTGATTAATTATCATCTTTAGCCGATTTTTTTCTGAAGTCAAAGTTTTTAGAAATGCCTACTCCGAATGTTGAACCACTTAGCCCTGCTACGTAACTCTTTGTCCAACCTTCTTCTTTAGTTTTAGTCTGAAGCATAGAAAGTTCTGCAAACTTGAATTTCAAAGCCCAGCCTCCACCTAATAAGATTCCAATCAAAGGATACGCACGAAGACGGAATCCGTTAAAATTCTGCATCGCATCAGCTGTAGTAGCCTGCTGCTGTCCCCAAACGTAGTGTGCATCCACCTGCCCGATCAATACAAAGTATTTCCCCAACATTAATGACGGGCTATACCAAATTCCGGCTTCATTTTGTTTGTATACAACACTATGATTAACAGAATTTTGAGTGTAAGCATAATTAACCCCGATCAGGTCATTATTATTGATAAAATACCCTACTCCAAGCGGTGCACTGGAAACGGTACTGCTGCTGTTTGTTGGAGTAGTCACTTTTGAGTAATCCAATGAACCATACATCATAAATTGTCCTTTTGGTCCGTCTTCATCACTCTTCAGCCTGTGTCCTCCTAAAAACTGAGCACTTACATTGCCGGACAGTAAAGACATTCCGGCTACAGCAAGAGAAAAAACTGTTTTATTTAAATATTTCATTCTAAACGTAGTTCTATAATTGTTTTAAAATAGGGTCTGATAAATCTTTTTTGCTGTTAAATAAACCTAACAGGTTTTTTGAAACCTGTTAGGTTTTATTCATAAGGTTTATCTTAGAACAAGTAATACAACTGTGTTAAAGGAAGTGTTTCTGCCGGTTCACAAGTGATGTACTCACCATCTACCGTTACTTTATAGTTTTCAGGGTTCACTTCAATTAAAGGAGTCTTATCATTGTGGATAAGGTCTTTTTTACCAATATTTCTACAGTTTTTCACCGGAAGGATCATTTTTTCTAAACCGTAAGAAGCGATAGTTCCGTTATCTATGGAAATTTGAGAAACGAAGTTCGCACAAGTACCAAACTTAGCTTTTCCGTGAGCCCCAAACATATTTCTGTAAATGATTGGCTGCGGTGTTGGAATAGAAGCGTTAGGATCACCCATTTTAGCAGCGATTACAAATCCTCCTTTTACAATCATTTCAGGTTTTACACCGAATAATGCTGGTTTCCAGATTACCAAATCCGCTAACTTTCCTTCTTCCACAGACCCTACATATTCTGAAATACCGTGTGCAATTGCCGGGTTGATGGTATATTTAGCCACATATCTTTTGGCACGGTAGTTATCGTTTCCGCTATCTTTATCTTCAGCTAAATCACCTCTCTGCTCCTTCATTTTGCTTGCCGTTTGCCAGGTTCTTGTAATCACTTCCCCTGGTCTACCCATTGCCTGAGAATCTGAACTCATGATACTGAAAACGCCCATATCGTGAAGGATATCTTCTGCTGCAATGGTTTCAGGACGGATACGAGAATCTGCAAATGCCACATCCTCAGGAATATTTTTGCTTAAATGGTGGCAAACCATCAGCATATCCAAGTGCTCATCGATTGTATTGACAGTGTAAGGACGTGTAGGGTTTGTAGAAGCCGGTAATACGTTTGGATACATCGCTGCTTTGATGATGTCAGGCGCGTGACCTCCACCTGCTCCTTCTGTGTGGAAAGTGTGGATTACTCTACCGTTGATCGCTCTCATTGTATCTTCCAGGAATCCTCCTTCATTTAAAGTATCGGTGTGGATGGCTACCTGAACGTCATATTTATCGGCTACTTTTAAAGCGGCATCAATGGTTGCAGGTGTTGCTCCCCAGTCTTCGTGGATTTTTACTCCTAAAGCTCCGGCTTCTACCTGCTCTTCGATAGGCTCTTCTGCTGAACAGTTTCCTTTTCCGAAGAACCCTAAGTTCATTGGATATTCTTCTGCTGCTTCAAGCATTTTCTGCATGTTGAATTTCCCCGGAGTTACTGTTGTTGCATTCGTTCCGTCGTTAGGACCTGTTCCCCCTCCAATCATGGTAGTAATACCGCTGTATAGAGAAGTTTCAATTTGTTGCGGACAGATGTAGTGAATGTGAGTATCAATCCCACCGGCAGTAACAATATATCCTTTTCCACCGTGAACTTCAGTAGAAGCGCCGATGATCATATTCGGAGATACTCCATCCATGGTATCAGGGTTACCTGCTTTACCGATTCCTACGATTTTACCATCTTTAATCCCGATATCACCTTTTACAATTCCCCAGTGATCGATGATTACAGCTCCTGTGATACAAAGATCAAGAACCCCTTCGTCCCTTTTAGCTGTTACGTTCTGCCCCATACCATCACGTACGGTTTTTCCACCTCCGAAAACGGCTTCGTCTCCGTAATGGGTGAAATCTTTTTCGATTTCAATGATGATTTCAGTGTCCCCAAGTCTGATTTTATCTCCGGCTGTAGGACCTAATATATTTGCGTATTGTTTTCTGTCTACGTTTAAGCTCATCTTACTGATTTTTAAAGTTTAACTCTTCAACTTTTGCAAGGCTTGCTTTTTTCTGATCTTCAGAATCTACCTGTCCATCAACAAGATTATTGAAGCCCATTGCTTTTTTGGTGCCTCCTATTTCTACCAACTCCACTTCTTTTTCTTCTCCTGGCTCGAAACGAACGGCTGTACTTGCCACAATATTCAGTCTTTTTCCGAAAGCCTTTTCACGGTCAAAACTCATTGCCTTGTTTACTTCAAAAAAGTGAAAGTGTGAACCTACCTGGATAGGACGGTCTCCTGTATTAGTTACTTTGATTTTGACAGTTTCTCTGCCTTCGTTACAGATAATAGTGCCTTCTTTTACAAAAATTTCTCCTGGTATCATGATAAATAGGAATTAACGGATTGGGTTGTGTACGGTTACCAGCTTAGTCCCATCAGGGAATGTAGCTTCAATCTGAACATCGTGGATCATTTCTGCCACGCCAGGCATCACATCATCTTTTGTTAAAAGATTAGCGCCTTCCTGCATCAGTTCAGCTACTTTTTTTCCGTCCCTTGCGCCTTCAAGTAAGAAGTGACTGATTAATGCAATGGATTCTGGATAGTTTAATTTAAGGCCTCTTGCCTTTCTTTTTAGAGCGAGTTCTCCTGCCAGAAATAGCATAAGCTTCTCCGTTTCTCTCGGTGTTAAGTGCATAGTATTTTTATTTAAAATTAGACAAACGATATCCTGTTCGCCTTTCTGAAAAGACAAATAGATAGGTTCAAAAATGTAAAAAGGGGAAATGATGCTTATGGACCCGTATTATAGAATACAGATCATAACGAATCATTAAAATTATAAAAACGGGATTAGCAGCCCGCTATCTGCAGGGCATGGTACAGAATATACCTTGGTGCTGTAATATAAATACGGTTTTGAACGGCCGCAACCGGAGTATTAAAGGTATACTTGGCAAAGAAATAGTTGAGCCACTGCTGAGCAAGTATTGAATAATCAAATTTTACTTTCTCCCAGTCATTGGAATCCTGCACATCCTGTGCATCTGAAAAACTATAGATTTCAGGCTGGGTCTGCTGATCCGATTTTTGCTGAAGGAGATGAATTTTTGATAAGAGATCAGCGTACGATTCAGTTTTCCCCTTATGTGCTAAAAGACCTGCACATAAAGCGGAGAAAAACAATACAAAAGAGAAAAATATGACTCTTTTTTTCATACCTGATTAATAATGGTGTAAAATTAGAGTAATCTTAAAAAACAGGCTATCAAAAAGATTATTTAAAATGTTCAAAATCGCAACAAACACAATTTTATCTAAATTTAACATTTCTTTATAAATCCTTTATTTACAGTACTTAAAGACAGATCACGAACTATGACAAACATTTTATTGTCCCCATTCCCATCATTACACAAATCATTACATACTTTCCTTCTATATAAAGGATTGAATAAATACATTAAATATTTTTAAAATTTAAACCTCTAAAAACGTTTTATATTAACAATTACCGGATTATTAAGGTTATTTCATAAAAACATATGAGATTTTTTTCTTTCCTTATAATTATCGTAAATTTGTATACACATACTTATTTAATTTTAATAAAAATAATAAAACGTAATATGTCAAAAGCAATTTCGCAAGTACCATTAGCGGTAAATGAGCCGGTAAATTCTTATGAACCGGGATCTCCGGAAGTTAAAAGCCTTATCGACACTTATAAAAAGATGTGGGCTGAGAAGGTGGAAATTCCAATGGTTATCAATGGAAAGGAAGTAAAAACGGATACAAAAGTACAGCTTCAGTCTCCTCAGGATCACGCTCACGACTTCGGATTTTATTACCAAGGTGGTATGCAGCATGTGGATGACGCTATCAACGCGGCATTGGCAGCTAAAGATGCATGGAATGCACTAGGTTGGGAACAGCGTGCAGCAATTTTCTTAAAGGCAGCTGATCTTTTAGCTGGTCCTTACAGAGATGTAATTAATGCAGCTACAATGATCGGACAGTCTAAAAATGTACACCAGGCTGAAATTGATTCTGCTTGTGAGTTCATCGACTTCTTAAGATTCAACGTAGAGTTCATGACTGAAATGTATTCTGAGCAGCCGGTTTCTGACAACGGAATCTGGAACCGTGTAGAGTACAGACCACTTGAAGGATTCTGCTTTGCAGTAACTCCATTCAACTTTACAGCAATTTCAGGAAACCTTCCTACCTGTATGGCCATGTTAGGAAACGTTGTGGTATGGAAGCCTTCTGATAAGCAGGTGTATTCTGCAAAAGTAATCATGGATGTTTTAATTGAGGCTGGTCTTCCTGCCGGGGTTATCAACATGATCTTTACAGATGGTAAGGAAACTGCTGAGAAAGTATTAGCTCACAAAGATTTCGCAGGTCTTCACTTCACAGGTTCTACGAAAGTATTCCAGGGAATGTGGAAAATGATCGGTGACAATATCCACAACTACAGAACGTATCCAAGAATCGTTGGAGAAACTGGTGGTAAAGATTTCGTAATCGCTCACCCATCTGCTAACGTAGAAGCAGTAGCTACTGCTTTAGTAAGAGGTGCTTTTGAATACCAGGGACAGAAATGTTCTGCAGCTTCAAGAGCTTACATTCCTAAATCTCTTTGGGCTGATGTGAAAAAAGTAATGGAAGCTCAGATGGCGACTATTAAAATCGGTTCTCCTGAAGATCCATCTAACTTCGTAAACGCTGTAATCGATAAAAATTCTTTCGAAAAATGTAAAGGATATATCACCAGAGCTAACGAGTCCTCTGAGGCTACAGTAGCAATCGGTGGAACATGTGATGATTCTAAAGGATGGTTCGTACACCCAACAGTTATTGAAACTACAAATCCTCAATACGAAAGTATGGTAGAAGAGATCTTCGGCCCAATCTTATCTGTATTTGTTTACGAAGATGCAGACTGGAAAGAGACTCTTAAATTAGTTGATTCTTCTTCTCCTTATTCATTAACTGGTTCTGTATTCTCTCAAGACCGTTATGCCATTGCTGAAGCTTACAAAGCTTTAGAAAACGCATCTGGTAACTTCTACATCAACGATAAGCCAACTGGTGCCGTAGTAGGTCAGCAGCCTTTCGGTGGTGGTAGAGCTTCAGGAACTAACGATAAAGCAGGTTCTAAAATGAACCTTCTTAGATGGACGTCTGTAAGAAGTGTGAAAGAAACTTTTGTTTCTCCAAAAGATTACAAATATCCATACCTAGGGTAATTATAAGTAATGAGTAATAGGTAATAAGTAATTGTTGCCTGTTCTTTCAATATAGCCTCGGAATTTCGGTTTCGGGGCTTTTTTATACGGTGTTATGGTGTGCGAGAATTCAAGATAAAAAGATTCAAAGTTTAAGGTTTAAGGTTGATTATAATTTATAGCTGTTATGTTAAAGGACTTAATTCGTCCCCCACTCTAATACTCTAATACTCTAATACTCTAATACTCTAATACTCTAATACTCTAATACTCTAATACTCTAATACTCTAATACTCTAATACTCTAATACTCTAACGCTCTCAAACCCTGCCACTCCAACCTACCTAACATCTTTTAACAAACTTTACCTATATTTTACGACTTCTCTAGCCTTGTTAGGAATAATAGTTGTTTTTTCATTATCACACCCAAAATAAAATTATATGAAAAAGTTATTGCTAACAGCCATCGGCATAGGATTATTTGCAGTGAGCTGTGGAACCAAGGAGTCATCAATGTCTACCAATAAAAGTGATTCAGCTAATACACGGGCTGCATCACCTATTACTACAGACACAATGACTACAAAAATGACGAATCCGGACAGCATTAAGATGAAAAAGGATTCTATGGCAACACCTCCTGCCAAATAGTATTATATACGTTTAATTTAAAATGGAAAATCTGCAGTTGAAAGTACTGCAGATTTTTTTTGATGTAGGCTCAAGGATAAATACTTTAATTGGCTTATTGGATGAAAAAACAGGTTTTGGCTAAAGCCAGATGAATGTTGATTATATGAGAGCGGGCTAAAGCCCGCCCCTATTGATGTTGATGTCCGAACGCATAATAATTGTTTAACGTTCAGATCCATTATCTTTCAATTTATTTCTAATAGCTTTATAGAGATTCTTCGGAATGACAAAGTGTAGGGATAGATAAAGTGTTGTACTTGTCATTCTGTACGAATCCAAACCATTATTAACCAAAATCTAATGAAAAATTAAAAACAGGGAAAATTCCTTGATGTTTGACATCCGGATGGATAAAAGAGATTTAGCGACAAGATCTTTTATCTTTTATCTTTTATCTTTTATCTTTTATCTTTTATCTTTTATCTTTTATCTTTTATCTTTTATCTATAAAATCATTATATTTGATTAACACCAACCATAAAAAGGTATTATTATGAAAAAATTATGGATAGGAGCAGTCCTTGGACTTTTTTTCCTTGGAAGCTGTGCTCAAAACAAAGAAAAAAGAGAGGAGTTTAAGGAGGCTCACAACAAAGATTCTTTAAGAAACAGAATGGGAGATTCTGCCGTGGCTAATTCTGAGCCGGTACCAGCAACTCCGGATACTTCAAAAGTTAAAACAGACCGTAACCATACCAAATAAAATAGCAAATCCACAGAATATCTGTGGATTTGCACTTAAAAAAACTTGACTGAAAAAAAACCGGGCAATCAACCCCGATTATGTTGTATAATCATATTCTAATCTGAATATTCTTTTTTATAGATAAAAACAGGAACCGTGGCTATTTTATGAAAACAAAATATACACGTGTTCCATATCTAAAGTTTCATGGTTTGGCTTGTTATAAGGGAGTCTTATTTTATTTCAGAAAAAATACAATTCCTGCAAAAATAAAATAGATAAGTTGTAATATGATTGTAGTCATTCCCGTAACACTGCCGCAAAGATATACCAGGAGCAGTGTTACAGAAAACAATAGGTTATCCATTTTCGTGAAAATGACAAGACAGAATCTATAAAATTATTTATTTTTAGGTATTTTCACGAAAATGAACATTTTTATCTACTTGATTTTCAGCATCAAGATATTTAATATAAGCTGATGGAGAGAAGTCTGTAACCGCTTTGAATACTGCAGCAAATTTACTGTGGGAGGAAAAGCCGCATTCATCAGCAAGGATACTGATCTTGTATTGTCTGTACTTTTCATCATTAATAAGTTTATCTACAATATAGTTAATCCTCAACCTGTTGATATAAGTTTTAAAGTCTGAGCTTTTATGCTGATTAATGACATAAGAAAGATACTTGGTATTGGTATTCAGCTCTCCGGCTAAAAATGAAAGTGACATTCCTTTATTGTTATAGAGATTGCCTTTTTCAAACTCATCAAGAAGTTCAAGCAGCTTGGTTTCGGTTTCGGAAGTCATTAAAGAATCATTTCTCTTTCGGTCTGCTTCAGAATCTTTCTCGTCTATTTCTTCTACCGATATATTTGAAAACTCTGAATTTACAGGTTGCCTTAATAGAGACCCCTTATAGCCATTAGCCACATTCATTTGAGTTCTTATAATATTTCTCAGCTTAGTAAACTGTCTTTTCTGTCTTGTTCTGAAAAAGATAAGTATACCTACTAGCGAAACAAACAATATAATAATAGCTGCATTTTTAGCTACATTTTCCGCCCTATTTCCTTTGCTGGTTTTATTTACAGTATCCTTAGTTTTTCCGGAAAACCCCTGATTACGGGCTGCTATACTGTCATAGGCTCTCATATATTTAACAGCATATAAAGAGGCTTTAAAATTATCTCCTATCCCCTCATAATAATCATTGATATTGGAATAAACAGCTTTTTTAAGTTTCAGGCTTCTGGTTGTATCGGCAATTTTCTCGGCCTTTTTCAGATATATCTCCGCATCTTCCCAGTTTTTCTGCTTTACGCGGATTCCTCCCAGTCCATTATAAACCAATCCCAATGTACAGCTTCCTTCCTTTAATAGACCTTCTGCTTTCCTGTAATAATTTTCAGAAACGGCATAATCATTAAGTTTAAAATAAACATCTCCCAACAACTGATAGGAAGCGGCCTCAGTTCTGTCTTCGTTATGGCTGTTTATCTTTTCAAAATTCTTTAGAGAAAATTCTATGTATTGTATGGCGTTGACATAGTTTCCCACTTCCATTTCATAAAAAGCCATTTCCTGATTCAATATTCCTTCGGCTTCATTCCTTTTCTGGAAATCGGGGATTTGTTTGGAAGCTCCAAGCCCTTTCGCAATATATTTTTTAGCTCTTTCGTATAACCCTACCTGTCTATATTGTTTCGCTAATAGTTTGCATACACGGGCCATCCATTCTTTGTCATCCACCTGTTCAATTAATGAATGGGCATTTTCACTATAACAGATCGCTTTTTTAAGATCTCCCCCGTGGTGGTAAAGTTCTGAAGAAAGCATGAGGCTTTTCACTTTCTCTAATGGTTGCTGTGCAACCATATAAAGGGAATCAGCAGTTTTAATTGCTTTAGGTAAGTCTTTATAAGCTGTAATAGTGGAAGTCCTTTCGCATGCTTGATCGAAATCGTTTTTTTTCTGGGCAGATATGAAGATTGCTGTTACCAGCAAGAACAAAAGTTTCAATAGATTATTAGACATAAAA
>NZ_MAYF01000030.1 GCF_001684955.1 Chryseobacterium contaminans
TAATCGCTCTTCATGGTTAACCTTCATGAAAAATAGATTAATGATTTCTAGAGAAATTTTAAGTAGTGATGGTAATATCTTTATTCATATTGATATTAACGAAATACATTATTTAAAAATACTTTGTGATGAAGTATTTGGAAAAGAAAATTTTGTTGAAGAAATAATCTGGGCTTATGGTTCACCTTCTGGAGGTAGAGCTGCAGGAGCCAAACCTGTTAATATTCACGATACCATTTTACACTATTCAAAAAGTTATTCGGATAGAAAACAGAATAAAATATTTATTCCTTATACAGAAAAGTATATTAAGGATTGGTTTAAATATGATGATGGAGATGGTAGATTATATCAAAGACGAATGAGGGGAAAAGATGAAAGTGGTAACTCAACTTGGGTGAAACAATATCTAGACGAAAGTAAAGGAGTTCCTCTTTCAACGGTATGGTCAGATATTAAGCAAGTTTATGCCGATCCTCGTGCATATAAAGAAAATCAATTACAGCATACTGAATTGTTAAAAGAGTTTTCTGGAGGACAAAAACCAGAAGCTTTATTAAAAAGAATTATTGAAATGTGTACAGATAAAAATGACATTATTTTAGATTTTCATTTAGGAACAGGTACAACAGTAGCAACAGCACATAAATTAAATCGTCAATATATTGGAATAGAACAAATGGATTATATAAAAGAGCTTACATGTGATAGATTGTGTAATATAATCAAAGGTAATCAAACTGGCATCTCCAAATCCGTCAACTGGCAAGGCGGTGGCTCATTCATCTACCTCGAGCTCAAAAAATACAACCAAACCTTTATAGAAAAAATAGAAGAAGCAAAAGATGAAAAAATGCTTCTTCAGATTTGGGAAGAGATGAAACAAAAGTCTTTTCTTAATTATAATGTAGATATTCAGAAGCAGGAGCAGCATATTGAAGATTTTAAAACATTAAGCCTGCAGGAACAAAAACAGCATCTGTGCGAACTGCTTGATAAAAATCAGCTTTATGTCAATCTTTCCTCTCTTAAGGATAAGAATTTTGCATGTACACCGGAAGAGCAGAAAGTAACCCAACAATTTTATCAACTTAAAAACTAAGCAGATGGCATTTTTACATGAAATATTCAATAATCCGTTTGCCCGTAAGGCCTTAGCGGAAGTTGCTTTACCCAATGGAATTACTGATAACCTGAAGTTTGGTATTCGCCCTTATCAGGAAGAAGCATTCAGACGGTATTTATATACGGAGAGAGAAGATTTTGACGGTAAGCCCAGGAAACCTCTGCATCTCCTTTATAATATGGCAACAGGAAGCGGGAAAACAATGTTAATGGGAGGTTTGATGCTTCATCTTTATGAAAAAGGATACCGTAACTTTCTGTTTTTTGTCAACAGTAATAATATCATTCAGAAAACGAAAGATAATTTTCTTAACCCTCAGACTTCCAAATATTTATTTCAGGATAAAATCGTCATTGATGGAAAAGAAGTTTTTTTGAAACAGATCGATAATTTTGATGAATCCGATCATGAAAACATCAATATTAAATTCACAACAATTCAACAGCTTCATATTGATTTAAACAACACTAAGGAAAACAGTATTACTTATGAAGATTTCCAGGATAAAAAGATCGTTCTGATTGCTGATGAAGCCCATCACCTGAATAGCGGAACCAAAAGCGGAAATCTGTTTGGAAGCTGGGAAGAAACCATTTTGCAGGTTCTGCATCAGAATTTTGAGAATATCCTTCTGGAATTTACCGCTACTTTAGATTACGAAAGCCGGGAGATTACGGAGAAATACAAAGACAAAGTCCTTTATAAATATGACCTTGCCCAGTTCAGGACGGATAAGTTTTCCAAGGAAATCAATCTTGTTCGCTCCATGTATGACGAGCAGGAAAGGATTGTTCAGGCTTTGATCCTGAATTTGTACAGACAGGAATTAGCGACAATCCACCATATTAACTTAAAACCGGTTATTCTTTTCAAGGCTAAAAAAACGATTAAAGAATCAGAGCAGAATAAAGAAAACTTTCACAAACTGATTGAAAAATTCTCTGAGAGAATGGTAGATAAGATCCGGAAAACATCTACTGTTTCTGTTGTTCAAAAAGCTTTCGACTTTTTTGAAGCTAACAATATTTCAAAAAGTGATATTGTAAAACGAATACAGACTCATTTCAGGGAAGAGAACTGCCTGAGTGCCAATAATGACCTGGAAGCAGAGAAAAACCAGATCTTACTCAATACACTGGAAGAAGAAAATAACCCGATTCGTGCTGTATTCGCTGTACAGAAGCTTAATGAAGGCTGGGACGTTCTCAATTTATTTGATATTGTAAGATTATATGAAGATCGAGACGGGAAGGATGGTAAACCGGGAAAAACAACCCTTTCCGAAGCTCAGTTAATCGGGCGTGGAGCAAGGTATTATCCGTTTGCTGTAAAAGAGGGAGAAGATAAGTTTGTGCGGAAATATGACGATGATATTTCAAACGATCTAAAAATTTTAGAAGAGTTGTACTACCATACTAAAGAAGACAGCCGCTATATCTCTGAACTTAAAAAAGCATTGGTAGACTCAGGAATATATGAAGATGAGGCTAATCTTGAAACCAAACAGCTCAAGTTAAAATCTGCGTTTAAAACCACAGAATTATATAAAAATGGAGTAGTGTTTTCCAATAAAAAGATCCTCAAAGACTTTACGAGGATAAAGTCTTTTGAAGATCTGGGAATCAGCAAACCTAATTTCAGGTATCAGCTTTCTTCAGGAAGCGGCAGAACATCCAGTGTATTTTTTGAATTAGAGAAACCAATTCCTCTTGAGGAAGACATAAAATCTGAAGGTGTCAGAATTAAAGATATTCAGAAACATGTAGTAAGGTACGCTTTAAGCCGTAATCCGTTTTATTATTTTGATAACCTTTCGCGCTATTTTCCCAATGTAACATCCATCTGGGATTTTATAGAGGATGAGAAGTATTTGGGTGGAATGGAAATCATTTTCTACGGAACCCAAAGTCGTCTTCAGGAAATTTCACATTTTGATTACCTTCAGGCACTCAATGGATTACTGCAAACCATAGAAGCCGATATTAAACATAATGCTCCGGATTATGAAGGTTCATCGTTTGAAGCACAGCCTATTCATAAGGTTTTTAGAGATAAAGAAATCAGGGTTAAAAAAGGAAGTGTAAACGCAGACGGGCAGGAGAATGTGGTTGCTGAAGGATCCTGGTATGCCTATAATGCCAATTATGGGACCAGTGAGGAAAAAAGATTTGTAGAATTGTTTTCAAGGCGGTTCAAAGGATTGAAACACAAATTTCAGGACATTCATTTGATCCGTAATGAAAGAGAAGTTAAGATCTTTGATAAGGCAGGAAGGGCCTTTGAACCGGACTTTATCCTGTTTTGCAGCCAAAAGAAAGATAAACAGATAACTTATCAGGTCTTTATAGAGCCGAAAGGAGCCCATTTGCTGGACTATGATAAATGGAAAGACGATTTTCTGAGGGATATGGAAGGTGACAAGAAAACCATCACCATTCATACGGATGAATATTTAATTACCGCCGTACCATTTTATAACCATGAAAATGAAAGAGAATTTGAAAGGGCTTTGGAAAAAATATTGATGGAATGATATGCCTGCGATATCCAAATTTTCAGCTATTTCCAGTGTTTTAATAATAGCTATTGACAATCAAGTAATTAAAGGTAGAATCTGCAAAGATGAAACTATTGCTTATCTCAAATAAAAAACGTATATTTGCACCCACTTTTTGTGATAAAGGTCTAAGAAAGTAAAATATTAAATATTAATAACTTCCGTATTTTTCAATCACATTGATTAAGACCGTTGAAAGAGAAGGAATACAAATTTATTTAGAATTATGTCAAAAGAGACAAATTCAGCAGAATTATTATTAAACCAAAACGTAGCACCTGAACAATTTGACTGGGATTCTTTCGAATCTGGTCTTGATGCTGATGCTAGAAAAGAGAAAAGCGATTTAGAAGAGATCTACAACGGATCATTAAACAACTTAGACGATAACGACGTTCTAATTGGTAAAGTTGTAAGATTAACTGATAAAGAAGCTATCGTAGACATCAACTTCAAATCTGAAGGTGTTATCTCTCTTAACGAATTCCGTTACAACCAAGGTCTTAAGGTAGGTGATGAAGTAGAAGTAATGGTTGACAAGAGAGAAGACAAAACTGGTCAGTTACAGTTATCTCACAGAAAAGCGAGAACGCTTAAAGCTTGGGATAAAGTAAACGAACTTCACGAAACTGGTGAAATCGTTAACGGTTTTGTTAAGTCTAGAACTAAAGGTGGTATGATCGTTGACGTTCACGGAATCGAAGCATTCTTACCTGGTTCTCAAATTGACGTTAAGCCAATTAAAGATTACGATCAGTTTGTAGGAAAAACTATGGAGTTCAAAGTTGTGAAAATCAACCCTGAGTTCAAAAACGTAGTAGTTTCTCACAAAGCATTGATCGAAGCAGATATCGAAGGTCAGAAAAAAGAAATCATCGCTCAACTTGAAAAAGGACAAGTTCTTGAAGGAACTGTTAAGAACATCACTTCTTACGGTGTATTCATTGACTTAGGTGGTGTAGATGGATTGATCCACATTACAGACCTTTCTTGGTCTAGAGTGAACCACCCATCTGAAATCCTTGAGGACGGACAAACTGTGAAAGTGGTTATCCTTGATTTCGATGATGAGAAAACAAGAATCCAATTAGGTATGAAGCAATTAGAAGCTCATCCTTGGGATGCTCTTTCTGCTGACTTAAAAGTTGGTGACAAAGTAAAAGGAAAAGTAGTAGTTCTTGCTGACTATGGTGCATTCGTAGAAATCGCTCCAGGTGTTGAAGGATTAATCCACGTTTCTGAAATGTCTTGGTCTACTCACTTAAGATCTGCTGGAGATTTCGTAAAAGTAGGTGATGAAGTTGAAGCTGAAGTATTAACTTTAGACAGAGAAGAAAGAAAAATTTCTCTTGGTATCAAGCAATTATCTAAAGATCCATGGGAAAACATCGAAGCTAAGTATCCTGTAGGATCTCAGCATGTAGGAACTGTAAGAAACTTCACTAACTTTGGTGTATTCGTAGAGTTAGAAGAAGGTATCGACGGATTAATCTACATCTCTGATCTTTCTTGGACTAAGAAAATCAAGCACCCATCTGAGTTCTGTGCAGTAGGTGATAAATTAGATGTTGTAGTTCTTGAATTAGATATCCAGGCTAGAAGATTATCTCTAGGTCACAAGCAATTGACTGAAAACCCATGGGATAAATTCGAAACTAAATATGCTGAAGGAACTATCCACGCTGGTAAAGCGGTAGAAGTTCACGATAAAGGAGCTTCTGTACAATTCGAAGATGCTGAGGTTGAAGCGTTCTGCCCTTCAAGATTATTAGAGAAAGAAGATGGATCTAAAATCAAAAAAGGCGAAGATGCTCAATTCAAAGTAATTGAATTCAACAAAGAATTCAAGAGAGTTGTAGTTTCTCACACAGGAATCTTCAGAGACGAAGAGAAGAAAAACGTAAAAGAAGCTTCTTCTAGAAACGTATCTTCTTCTTCAAACAACGAAGAAAGATCTACTCTTGGAGACATCGATGCATTAGCAGAGTTGAAAAGAAAAATGGAAGAAGGTAAATAATCTTTGAACCATTGATAAATACGAGCCGCTCATTTGAGCGGCTTTTTTGTTTTCTCAGAAGTTTTTTCACTATCCACTCAAAATAAAGGAACGATGAATAACCTAACAGGTTTTTATAAACCTGTTAGGTTTGGATTTATAATATAGCAACAGATCAAAACGAAATTTGTTCAGAAAAGATTATCAGAAAATAATTAAAACTTAAAGGTTTCAAATAAATGGTTTTTATTTTTTTCAGAATTAACAGTAAATATTAAATTAACATCACTATTTGTTGAGAAAATATTATTTTAACAGAACTAAATTTAAAACTTTTAACTATGAAAAAAACGTTTTTCTTTTTCTTCATGGCATTGATGTCATGGAGTACGCTTAGTGCACAGGCTAATTATATCATCATGGTTGATAATGGAGGTTCTATGACTAAGCCAGATTATCAAGCGATGAGACGTGGTGTGATTAAGCTAATAGAACAGCTTTTAGCTTGTAATCCTGAAAACAGAGTAGCTGTAGTACAGTATGGAAACGGGATATTGGATCATGATACCGGAATATATAAGCCTTTAATTTATATTGAGTCTGATTATACCAACGATTTTTTTACCGCTCAGAATTTTGAGCGCCGTTTGGATTTTGGAGATCATTTACAGCAATCTTTAGGATTGGTCAAAAATGCAATAATGGGAATTCCGGATCCAGATATAATAAGTCCCCAAAAAACACTAAATGGGAATAAGCCTGAAAGGGTTATTGTATTTACTGACGCAGAACGAGCTTCAGCTAGTCTTGATTCTTATCTTGTAGATCCTGTTTATGCATCAAATTATAATTCATATGAGGCATTTGCCAATGTGATGGAGTTTAAAACGAATATTATAATGGGAGGCTCAATAAGATTCACTTTGATTCATGCGAATTCAAATAATGATGCTATTGAGGCAGCAGCAGCTATTTCGAGTCCTTTTGGGCCGTATTCCGGGCCACTTGAAACGATTCCTGGAGATCCAAGTAATGGTAATTCAAGATCATATTTTAATAGAGATACTGGATTTCGTATGGCGCCTGGTGAAATTAATTATTGGAAGGATATTGCGGAAAGTATTTGTGACTCTAATAATGGAGGAACCTTAGATTTTGTTTATGAGCCAGGAGAGTGTATATATCAGCCTGGTACTATTGCCGGGCATTATTATCTTCCATCTGGTACTACTTTACAGAGCCTTAAGGTAGATATGATCAATTTGCAAACGGGTGAGGTGTATCCTGTGGCTTCTTATCCTGTATTTGAGGCAGGAAACTATTTCAAGATTAATTTCTATTCTTCTTACAGTTTTGCCGAGGCAATAAATGCAGGCTCAACAGGTTGGCACAAGCTTAGGGTAACAATGAATTCAAATGCATCTACCTATACGGTGTATAGCTGGAATAAATATCCGTATTTTGACTTTGATATTGATATGAGTTGTCCACAACCTGTAAGTTTTAAGTCTTCAGTGACGGAAAAGGCTTTTCGGCTGACTCCAAATCCTACTATTGGTTTGTTTAAATTAATGATGAACAAAGAAATGAAATCGGGAACATTGGAGATCAGAGATCTCGTTGGAAATACAGTATATAATAAAGTACTTCGTGGAGAAAAAGAAATAGAGATAGATCTGAGCTCCCACAAAGAAGGAATTTATATCGTTAATGTAACAACAGATAAAAATGAAACTTACTCAGAAAAAATAATAAAACAATAAGGAAATGTATAAATCGCCGCAAGCTAAGCTTGCGGCGATCTCATTTATCTATCATATCAATACTTCAAAATAATTTAATTTATATGTTGTACCTTTGCAGGCTGTTAAAAAAATTATGAAGAAGAAAAATATACTAAAAGGTGTTTTATTTGTAGGGATTGGTGCTAGTATATACGGAATGTTAGCCACTTTTGTGAAAATGGCTTATCATGATGGTTTTACAACGTCTGAAGTGACAACCTCCCAATTTGTATTAGGTTTAACAGGACTTTTGATCCTGAATTTGATTCAAACCTTAACTTCGAAAAAGAAATTATCAATGCCAAGCTCCAAAGAGGTCAGAATGCTGATGCTTGCCGGAACTTCATTGGGAGGAACAAGTTTGTTTTATTATATCGCGGTTCAGTATATCAATGTTTCCATTGCTATTGTATTGCTGATGCAGTCGGTATGGTTCAGTGTTGTGGTGGAAAGTATCATTACCAAAAAACTGCCGAATGCAAGAAAAATTGTGGCCGTAATTATTGTATTACTGGGAACCGTTTTGGCTACCAACCTTATTAATATGGAGATCGAGCTTGACTGGCATGGAGTCTTCTGGGGACTGATGGCAGCAGCTTCATATACATTAACCATGTTTACCTCCAACACGCTGGCTACTCATCTGCCTGTTTTTAGGAAGAGTATTATTATGCTTACAGGAGGTTCCGTTGTTGTTTTTGCATTCCTGTTCTTTGCACAGATAGGACCTATGTATTTTGACGGATTAAAAGCTTTCTATTTAAATTTTACTGAAAATACAGAGCATATTCACCCTTTTAATTATTCAATATTCTGGACATATGGGGCTGTTCTTGCGCTGTTTGGAACCATTATTCCACCCATTCTTTTCAATGTCGGTTTCCCGAATGCTGGATTAGGATTGGGAAGTATTGTTTCTTCACTGGAACTTCCGGTTTCCGTTACCATGGCCTTTGTTTTATTGGGTGAACAAGTATTTTTAATACAATGGGTAGGAATTGCATTGATTCTTTTTGCCATTGTTTTAATGAACCTTCCATCCAAGAAAGAAAAAGAAGTTTCTATGGCAGAATTATCTTAAAAAAATATTATTTAACTAAAAATAACAGTTGAAAACCGTTCCTTTTGGAGCGGTTTTTTTAATTTTAAAAGCTTAAAAGTAAAGTCCATGAGATATTTCAGAAATATAGCCACCGCAATCGTATTAACCGGATCAGGAGTTTTATTTTCACAAATAAAACCGTTGGATGCGATGCTGTCGGAGTATCAATATCCTTATGAAGTACATTTTAAAGAATTTAAATCCCAGGATAACAATCTGAAAATGGCCTATATGGATGTGAAACCTCAAAAAGCCAATGGGAAAACCATTCTGCTTCTTCATGGAAAAAATTTTAACGGAGCTTACTGGGAAAGAACGGCTAAGGATCTTTCAGAAAAAGGTTTCAGGGTTATTATTCCGGATCAGATTGGATTTGGAAAATCATCAAAACCTTACAATTATCAGTTTTCTTTTTCACAACTGGCCGAAAATACAAAGGCTATTCTGGATGAATTGGGAATTGATAAAACCATTGTTCTGGGACATTCAATGGGCGGAATGGTAGCCACAAGATTTACCTTGCTTTATCCTGAAAAAGTTCAGAAACTGATCCTTGAAAACCCCATCGGACTTGAAGATTATAAAACGTTTGCAGCCTATCAGAATATAGACCAGGCCTACCAGTCAGAGCTTAAAAATACAGCCGAAACTTACAAGAATTATCAGCTGAAATTCTATTATGACAACAAATGGAAGGCAGAATACCAGCCATGGCTCGACCTTATCGCCGGCTGGACTCTTCATAAAGATTATCCGCAGGTAGCATGGGATGCCGCACTGACTTCCGATATGATCTATAACCAGCCTGTTTGCTATGAATTCAAAAATATAAAAGTTCCTACTTTATTGATTATTGGAACAAGAGATAGAACTGCTATAGGTAAAGACAGGGCTCCCAAAGAACTTCAGCCTAAAATGGGACAGTATCAGGAATTGGGAAAGAAAACCCAGCGTGAAATTGCCGGATCTCAACTGGTGGAATTAGAGAATGTAGGCCATCTTCCGCATATTGAAGTTTATCCTCAGTTTTTTGAAGCTTTATATAACTTTATTAAGTAGATTGAACCCTTTTTTTACCGAAATGATTGTTATGTAATCTGGCTGTAACAATGTATTAAGAAGGCTGTGTGGATTTCTATTTATCCAAAACTGGTGATAAACAGAAATTTGTTAACTTTGGGACACACTAAAGACGAAATGAGTTAATGATGTCGGAGATCAGATTATCTAAAAAACAAATTCTACATAGGCTAAATACGATCAAAATAAAACCTTCCGGACTTCAGGGAAGAAAGTATGGTGTATCTGTAAAATACTATTCCGGTAATGAGGAAAAACCTTCCAAAAGAATAGATTATACGGTAGCTGCCAATCTGAATATTGAGTATGGTAAAGGATCATTAAGCATTCATAAGGAAGATATTTTTTACAATCAGCATGAGCCGGATAAGATCAGTGAAATTCTTTCATCAGCATTATCTGCCACCATTTACCCTGTAGAAGTAGATCTTAATGAAAAAGGAACAGGAACAGGCGAGATTATCAATCATGATAAAATGTTGGAAAGATGGAAGATTCAGAAATCAAAAATAGCTGATAAATACAGCAGTAAAGAACTGGATATTTTTATTGATAATTTTGAAAATAAGCTTCAAAATAAAGCCATTATTGAACAAAGCCTGCACAATGACTGGTTCTGGAACCTGTTTTTTCATCCTAAATTTATTGATTACGGAGATACCAGAAAAGTTGAAAGAGATCTTTATCTTTCCGTGATTCCTTATCGTGGACCGTTGAAATTTTCCGGGGTACAGACTATCGATAAATTTCCTACAGATTACCATTCTTTTGTCATAGAATTTGAAAGCGAAGAACTATTGGCTCCACGCTATTTTTATCCCGAGGGTCATCATGATGACAGCTCCCTTTATATGACGCTTAAAGTGATTTTCGATCATGATCTGTATCATCATTTTCCGATGCACACCAGAGCTTATTTTGAAGTATTCTCCAGAGATTGGTCAGGAACAAAAATATTCGTGAAAAAGATCCATTATACCCAATATCAATTAGGTTCAGAAGAGTATAAAGACAAAGTATTGGATGAAAGCAGTCCTTTTATTACAGGTGGTCTTGTAAAGGTTCCGCCTAATAAATGGGGATTTGATAATTTCGAAAGGATAGAAAATGACTGGTAAAATTTATTGGTTCAGCAAAAAGATTTATTTTTACACAAAACACACCAAATGTCACTAAAAGAAAAAGTAGTACAGGGAGCAGTCTGCCAATGCAAATTTGGTTCCGCTCCGGACAAACTGAAAGTACTTACGCAAACCAAATATTATGTGAATGACAATGCTGGTAGCAGTAAACTTGCCGCTACCCATAAAGATATTGGAGCTACCTTTGAGAAGAACACTTTCGGTTCATGTGCTAAAAAAAATAATACCCCATGTTCAGCTGTAGTAACTCAA
>NZ_MAYF01000031.1 GCF_001684955.1 Chryseobacterium contaminans
AACTTTAATATTTTAGCAAATATATAATAAATTAGCAAATATACATTTTTGAATAAAGATAATTTTACCTGTGTAAATTTTTAAAACAAAAAAAATATCTTTTTAATTTGGTTTTTAAAGAAATTATATTTTAAATTTGCCAAAAAATTTAGATAAATAAATGGAAATAGAAATTTCCTCATGCGAACATCTAGTGTATGTGAGTGAAATACAGCAGGAAATGTATGATTCTGCACAGCGTAGAGGAACGGGAATCGCAAAACGTTCCATCGAATATTTGAGTAAGAAGATTTCAGAAGGCAATGCTGTGGTTGCTACTGAAAACGGTGAGTGGGTAGGCTTCTGTTATATAGAGACCTGGTCGCATGGGAAGTTTGTTGCCAATTCGGGACTGATTGTATCTCCTAAATTCAGGAACGGTGGAGTGGCTACTCAGATCAAACATAAAGTGTTCCAGTTATCTAGAGAAAAATATCCGGAAGCAAAAGTGTTCGGATTAACTACAGGTCTTGCGGTAATGAAAATCAATAGCGATTTAGGGTACAAGCCGGTTATTTATTCTGAATTAACTCAGGATGAAGAGTTTTGGAACGGTTGTAAGAATTGTGTGAACTACGAGATTTTAATGAAAAAGGAACGTAAAAACTGCTTATGTACAGCAATGTTGTTTGTTCCGGAAAATATAAAAAATAATGAGGCTGTAAACAATCAGCCTGATCATAATAAAGTAAACAGTGTTGTGAATGCACAACCAGAAATTAAATATAACAATGAACAAGAAAGTCATCTTAGCGTTTAGTGGAGGTTTAGATACTTCCTACTGTGCAAAATATCTTAGCGAAACACTGGGGTATGATGTGTATGCGGTTACTGTAAATACCGGAGGTTTTTCCAAAGAAGAAGAAAAAGAGCTGGAGAAAAAAGCTTTAAACCTTGGGGTAAAAGAGTACAGGTGCGTAGACGCTCAGGAAGATTATTACAATTCTTGTGTGAAGTATTTGATCTTTGGGAACGTGTTGAAAAATAATACATATCCTCTTTCTGTAAGTGCAGAGCGTACCATTCAGGCGCAGGAAATTGCAAAATATGCCATTGAAGTAGGAGCAGATGCTATTGCACACGGAAGTACAGGTGCAGGAAACGATCAGGTTCGTTTTGATCTGATTTTCCAGGTGATGTGTCCGAATATTGAGATCATTACGCCAATCCGTGATATGGCTTTATCCCGTGAAGAAGAAATTGAATTTTTGAAAAATCATGGGTATGAAATGGAATTCCAAAAAGCACAATATTCAGTGAATAAAGGGCTTTGGGGAACATCTGTAGGAGGGAAAGAGACTCTGACATCAAGAAATTATCTGCCTGAAGAAGCTTTTCCATCGCAGGTTCAGGAAACTCAACCATCAGAATTGGAAATTGAATTTAAAAACGGAGAAGTAGTAGCGGTAAATGGAGAAAGTTTTAATCATTCTGTTTATGCTATTCAAAAAATAGAAGAATTAGCTTCTGCTTACGGAATTGGTCGTGATATTCACGTTGGTGATACTATTGTAGGAATTAAAGGAAGAGTTGGTTTTGAAGCGGCGGCAGCCTCAGTGATTATCAAGGCTCATCATTTATTGGAGAAACATACGCTTTCAAAATACCAGCAAATGATGAAATCCCAGTTATCCGACTGGTATGGAAACTGGCTTCACGAAGCACTTTTCTTAGATCCGGTGATGAGAAATATTGAATCTTTCTTAACGGACTCTCAGAAAACAGTAAGTGGAAAAGTATTTGTAACCCTTCATCCGTACAGATTTATTTTAAACGGAATCGAATCTGATCACGATTTAATGTCTGATAAATTCGGTAGCTATGGAGAAGCAAACAGAGCATGGACGGGAGAGGATGTGAAAGGATACACGAAAATTGTAAGCAACTCCTTAAACATATACCACCAGATCAATAAAAATATCAACTAAAGTTCCGAAGGAACGATTTACCCCAAGATAGGATGCAGTCCTATCGATTAAAGTATGAAAAAGACAGTAGGAATAGTCGGAGCCAACGGTTATACAGGAAGTGAATTGATACGCTTACTGGCTTTCCATCCCCATGTGACATTGAGTTTTTTATATAGTCGTTCGAATTCGGGAACAAGAATTTCAGATCTGTACCCGGATTTAACGACAGTTTGTGAGCAGGTGCTGACGGATAAGGCTGAAGAAGTAGATATTCTTTTTCTGTGCCTTCCCCATAAAGAAAGTCAGAATTGGTTGACTCAAAATCCAGTTAAAGAAGAAACGTTAGTTATTGATTTAGGGAATGACTTCCGTTTAGATGGAAATTTTGAAAACAGAAATTTTATCTACGGATTGCCTGAAATAAATAAAAAACAACTGTCAGGCTCAAAAAGTATTGCGAATCCAGGGTGTTTTGCTACAGCCATTCAACTGGCATTATTGCCATTAGCAGGAAAAGAGATTTTGGATGAGGTTTTTACTACAGGGATTACAGGTTCTACAGGAGCAGGACAGTCTTTGCAGGCAACAACCCATTTTACCTGGAGAAACGATAATATATCTGCTTATAAAACATTAACTCATCAGCATGTAGATGAAATTTTACAACAGATAGTTTTGTTTAATCATAAAAATGTCAGCCTGAATTTTGTTCCATGGAGAGGAGATTTTGCAAGAGGGATTTTTACAAGTTCTACAGTGAAAACAGATTTGGAGCTTACTGACATTTACCAATTGTATAGGGATTTTTATGCAGAGGCGCCTTTTGTAACGGTAAGTGAAAAAGCAATTGATTTAAAGCAGGTTGTCAATACCAATCGCTGTGTGATTCAGATTGAAAAGAGTGGAAATGTTGCCGTTATTCACTCAGCGATTGACAATTTGTTGAAAGGAGCTTCAGGACAAGCGGTACAAAACATGAATATCGCGATGGGCTGGGAAGAAAATACAGGTTTGAATTTAAAACCTATAGCATTTTAATGCAATAATGTAACAACTGATATTTATGGGAACTCGAAACTCGAATCCCGTATCACTAATCAATTATCATTTATAAAAAGACATGAATTTATTCAACGTATATCCATTATTCAACATAAATCCGGTTAAAGCTCAGGGATCTTTTCTTTGGGATGATAAAGGAGAACAGTATCTTGATTTTTACGGAGGCCATGCTGTAATTTCCATTGGACACAACCATCCGCATTATCAAAACAAGCTGAAGGAGCAATTAGAGAAAATTTCTTTCTATTCTAATTCCGTTCAGAATGAATTGCAGGTAGAACTGGCTGATAAACTGGGGAAACTTTCAGGATATGAAGATTATAATCTTTTCCTGTGTAATTCAGGTGCTGAAGCTAATGAAAATGCATTAAAACTAGCTTCTTTTCACAATGGAAAAAGCAAAGTGCTTTATTTTTCCGGATCATTCCACGGAAGAACTTCAGCAGCAGTTTCTGTAACGGATAATCCGAAGATTGTTGCTCCGGTTAACTTTTCAGAACGATTCATCAAATCAGAATGGAATGACATTAAGCAGCTTGAAGAAACTTTTGCTGCACACGGAAACGAAATTTCTTCTGTTATTATTGAAGGTATTCAAGGAGTAGGAGGAATTATGATTCCAACGCCAGAGTTTTTATCTAAAATTAAAGAACTGTGCGAGAAATATGACGCTGTTCTGATTTTGGATGAAGTGCAGTCAGGATATGGACGAAGCGGATACTTCTTTGCTCATCAGGAATTTGGAGTTGAAGCAGATATTATCACTACAGCCAAAGGAATGGGAAATGGTTTTCCGGTTGGCGGAGTTTTAATTCATCCTAAATTCCAGGCGAGCAATGGCTTATTGGGAACAACATTCGGAGGGAATCACTTAGCTTGTGTAGCTTCGATTGCTGTTCTGGATGTAATGAAAGATGAAAATCTGATCGAAAACGCTCAGCAAATGGGTGAATATATTGAAAATGAAATTAAAGGTTTGCCACATATTAAATCCATCCGAAGGAAAGGGTTGATGATCGGAATAGAACTCGATAGAGACTGTTCGGAAGTAAGGAAAAACTTACTGTTCGATCATCACATCTTCACCGGAAACTCTAATGATAAAACAGTGTTGAGGATTCTTCCGGCACTGAATATCAAAAAAGAGGAAACGGATCTTTTCATCAATGCTTTGAAAAAAGTATTGGAAAGTATCCAATAAGTAGTAAAAATCTTTAAAATCAATTCAAAATGAAAAAATTCACCGCTGTAAGTGATGTAGAAAACTTACAGGAAATCATAAAAAAAGCTTTAGAAATAAAAGCAAACCCGCTTTCAGAAACAGAAAAAGGAAAGGGAAAAACAATAGGACTTGTATTTTTAAACTCAAGCTTAAGAACCCGTTTGAGCAGCCAGATCGCAGCACAAAACCTTGGTTTAAATGTATTAATATTAAATGCAGTACAGGAAGCATGGAACCTTGAGTTTGCTGATGGAGCCGTAATGAACGGAGACACCGTAGAGCATATTAAAGATGCTATTGAAGTCTTAAACCAATATTGTGATATCATCGCGGTACGTTGCTTTGCAGGAATGAAAAGTAAGGAAGACGATGTAAATGAAAGTATTCTGAGCCAGTTTGAGCAGCATGCAAAAGTCCCTGTTGTCTCTTTGGAATCAGCAACCCGTCACCCGCTGCAAAGTCTTGCGGATTGTATTACCATTACAGAAAACTGGAAAAAAGAGCATAAGCCAAAAGTAGTTTTAACCTGGGCGCCACATATTAAGCCGATTGCTCATGCAGTAGGAAATTCCTTCGCAGAATGGATGCAGGAAATGGATGTAGAGCTGGTAATCGCTAATCCAGAAGGATATGATTTAGATCCGGCCTTTACAAAAAATACAAAAGTGATTCACAACCAGGAGGAAGCTTTGAAAGATGCAGACTTTATCTATGTGAAGAACTGGTCTTCGTTTGACGACTATGCTGCAATGCCGGAAGTAAAAGAAGATTGGATGCTGACCAATGAAAAGCTGGCCAATACCAACCAGGCAAAAGTAATGCACTGCCTCCCGGTTCGCCGTAATGTAGAACTAAGCGATGAAGTAATGGACGGAGAAAATTCAATCATCTACCAACAGGCAAAGAACCGTATTTTCTCAGCACAAGCCGTCTTCAGCGAAATTTTAGACAATATAAAATAACATCCAATGAGTCCCGAAGGGACGATTTAACCCAAGATAGGAATTCATTCCTATCAACCCTAAATGTAAAAAAAAAAATGAAACAGAAAATATACATCATAAAAATAGGCGGAGCGCTCATTGATGATGAACGATTACTGGATCAGTTTTTAGATCAGTTTTCCGAAATTAAAGAGAAGAAAATTCTTGTGCATGGCGGAGGAAAGTTAGCTACAACATTGGCTGATAAACTCGGTATAGAGCAGAAGATGATCAACGGAAGGCGGATTACAGATAAAGATACATTGGATATTGTAACGATGGTGTATGCAGGCGGAATCAATAAAAATATTGTCGAAAAGCTACAGCAGAAAAAATGCAATGCTATTGGGTTTTCTGGGGCAGATGGAAATCTGATAAAAGCGAAGAAAAGAGAACATCCTGAAATTGACTTCGGATTTGTGGGAGATATTACCAAGAAAAGTGTGAATAGAAAGCTCATCTCAAAATTGATGAAATTGGATCTTATTCCTGTTTTTTCTGCGATTACTCATGATAGAAAAGGAAATCTTTTTAATACCAATGCAGATACAATTGCTTCTGTGATTGCTCAGGCACTTTCTGAGAAATATGAAGTTGAGTTATTGTATTGTTTTGATAAGCAAGGTGTGTTAGAAAACGTAGATGACCCGGAATCTCTTATCAAAAGTATTTCCGAAGATGATTTTACCACACTGAAAGAAGAAGGAAAACTTCACAAAGGGATTTTACCCAAACTAGAGAACGCTCTTGGAGCCATAAAGAATAATGTAAACAAAGTGTTTCTGATTAAAGAAACAGAACTGAAAAACCATATAGAGAATCATCATGCAGGAACTGAAATCTGTTTATAATAAAGAAGAATTGTTGAATAATGCAGTTGAGCTGCTTAAAAAACTGATTGAAATTCCTTCGTTCAGTAAAGATGAATTCAATACATCGGTGGAGATTGAAAACTTTTTCAAGAAACACCAGATTCCAACCAAGCGTTTTAAAAACAATATCTGGGCGGTAAATAAAAACTTTGATGTATTTAAGCCATCTATTTTACTGAATACGCATCATGACACAGTAAAGCCCAATAAAGCTTACACGCTTGATCCGTTTGTTCCGATTGAAAAAGACGGTAAACTGTTTGGTTTGGGAAGCAATGATGCCGGAGCTTCTCTGGTTTCTATGGCGCAGGTTTTTTTACATTTTTATGATAAAGAAGATTTAGAATATAATTTAGTGATAGCGTTGACGGCAGAGGAGGAGATTTCAGGTTTTGACGGAATTGAGGCTCTGTTTCCACAGTTACCCAATATAGAACTTGCCATTGTAGGAGAACCCACGCAGATGAATCTGGCAATTGCTGAAAAAGGACTGTTGGTGATTGACGGAGAAATGAAAGGAACTCCTTCTCATGCTGCTCATCCGAATGATGATAACTCTATTATAAAATGTATGGAGGATCTGCAGGGAATTTTAAACTTTAAGTTTCCAAAGGTTTCGGATTATCTGGGCGAAGTAAAAGTAACTCTGTCTGGAATTCATGCTGGTGTACAGCACAATGTAGTACCGGAATCCTGTCATTTCACACTGGATGTAAGGGTAACGGATGAATATTCCAATAAAGAAGCCTTTGAAATCATTCAGTCTCAAATGAAATCAACGCTTACTGCGAGGTCTTTCAGGTTGAATTCATCCAAAATAGAAATGGATCATCCGTTTGTAAAAGCCGGATTGGAAATTGGAAGGACAACCTATGGATCACCAACATCATCGGATCAGGCTATTATTCCATGTACATCCGTGAAATTGGGTCCTGGAGACAGTAGGCGCTCGCATACAGCAGATGAGTTCATCTATATTAATGAAATAGAAGAAGGAATCGATATCTATATCCGGATTTTGGAAAAGGTATTATAAAAAGGATGGAAGCGGGAAGAAGAAAGAAAGGAAGTTATTGCGGTTTGTTATCAATTTCTAGTCTCCAGCTTCAGACTTCCAACATAATACATATTTTGACTACGCTCAGCAGGCAGTAAAGTTTCGTTTTAATAAAGATTTATGCAAAAAATACCATTAAAAAGAGACTTAAAATAATAAGGAAATGTTTTTTTATAGTTAATAGTAATAAGGATCGCCTTGCTGGGCCTGTCAAAATCAATTAAATATTTTAAATCGGACTGTGATGAAATCGTAAATGATTCATGCAGTCTTAGAAAATCAAAACGTACTTATGAAAAAAATATGGCAAAAGGATGACCTGGCCACCAATATATTAGTCAATAACTTTACGGTAGGAAAAGATCTTGACTTTGATGAACGTTTGGCGAAATATGATGTCAAAGGTTCCATGGCACATTGTAAAATGCTTGCAGAAACCGGAATTATTTCTCTTGAAGAATCTGAGCAGATGCTGGCAGTATTAAACGATATTTTACAGGAAATTGAAAACGGAAATTTTGAAATTGATAAAGAAGCTGAGGATATCCATTCTCAGGTAGAAGCCATCCTGATTACAAAATTAGGAGACACCGGAAAGAAAATCCATACGGCAAGATCAAGAAACGATCAGGTTTTACTGGATATCAAGCTCTATTTATTGGATGAGATCCGTGAGATCACAAAACTTACTGATGAGTTTTTCCAGATTTTGATCCAATTGGCGGATCAGCATAAAAATGTATTGCTTCCGGGGTATACCCATCTGCAGATTGCAATGCCTTCCTCTTTCGGATTATGGTTTGGAGCATATGCAGAAGCACTTCTGGATGATGTTGAAATGCTGTTTTCAACCAAAAATATCATTAATAAAAACCCATTAGGCTCAGCGGCAGGTTATGGTTCCTCTTTCCCGATCAATCGTGAAAGTACCACTTATAATCTAGGATTCCAGTCTATGAATTATAATTCAGTGTACGCTCAGATGACCCGTGGAAAATCAGAGAAGCTATTGGCGATGGCAATGGCAACTCTGGCCGGAACACTTGGGAAATTTGCTTATGATGTATGTCTGTATCTGAATCAGAATTTTGATTTCATCAGCTTTCCGAAAGAATTTACAACAGGAAGCAGCATCATGCCTCATAAAAAGAACCCAGATATTTTTGAGCTTGTTCGTGCACGATGCAACAGAATTCAGGCATTACCGAATGAACTGATCCTGTTAACAAATAACCTTCCGTCAGGCTATCACCGGGATGTTCAGCTGACAAAGGAAATTCTTTTCCCTGCTATTGATTCATTAAAAGAATGTCTGGAAATCTTAAGCTATACTTTACCGAATATCCAGGTAAAAGACGGAATTCTTGAAGATGAAAAATATAAATACCTGTTCAGCGTAGAGAAGATTAATGAAGAAGTGAAAAGCGGAAGTTCTTTCCGTGATGCCTATGTAAAAGTAGGGCAGGAAATAGAAAACAATGAGTTTGAATTCGAGCCGGGTGCTTTGGATCATACTCATCAGGGAAGTATAGGAAATCTTTGCCTGGATAAAATAGAATACCAGTTCAATAAACTGAAGAATAAATTATTAGGTTAAAATCTGAACCATTAAGATCATAAAGGCTTGAGCGGACATAAAAATCTAAATTACTTAGATCGCCTATGTTTTATCGTTGTGAAATCCTTAAATCTTAATTGCTTAAGCCATCTTAATGGTTGGATTTTATTTTGATCTTTGAATTTGATGATTGTAATGAGAGCCACAAAGGTTCTTGAAATAACTTTAAGAAAAGAAGAGTTAAGTAAAGTTTGAAATACAGTACCGAACTCTTATTATTCGCTTGCGAATACTCTTACCAATTCTTCACCACTTAAATTCTCTTAATGGTTTAAAAATTAAAGGAACTATTCAAGATCTATCTTGAACTTGGTAGATTTTTTTACCTCATGAAGGACGATGGAACTGTGATACTGCCCGATGTTAGGAATGTTTGAAATGACATTGACTGCAAACTCATTATAAGAGTTGATGTCCTTGGCAATAATCTTCAACATATAATCGTATTCTCCGGAAAGGCTGATGATTTCCTGTACTTCATCATATTTTCCAATATGCTTCTCAAAGGTCTCCAATACTTTCTTGGATTGCTCTTTAAGACGTACATTACAGTAGACTACAATATTCAGACCCAGTTTCTCACGGTTTAAAAGACCTACATATTTCTGAATGATCCCCTGCTTCTCCAATTGTTTGATCCTTTCATACGTTGGAGTAAAGGTAAGACCTATCTTTTCTGAAATTTCTTTCACCGATAAAGTAGAGTCTTCCTGTATAATGCTGAGAATCATTTTGTCTTTTAAATCCATAGAATAAAGTTGTGTTGTAACAAAAATATTAATTTTAAATGAGAATAAGGAAATACTCGCGGTTTTAATTTATTTTAAACTTTGGTTTTGTAGGTTCATAAAATTGTTGTATCTTTGCACCTAATGAATAAAAAAGCATTTATATCATTAGATTTACCGGGCGAAAGCGCCCTTTACGATATTTATTGTTATTAGCGAAGATTGTTGTCTTCGCTTTTTTTATGCTCAAAAATTAAGATTATGTTTACGATTACAGAACTAAGTACCGAGAAAATCAACAGTATACTGACAGAAGCATTAGCTTTCAGAAATGGAAAAACTGCTAAAATTGAAGGCGAAGTTTTTTGCTCCAATCTTTTCTTTGAAGACAGCACAAGAACAAAGACAAGCTTTGATATTGCAGAAAGAAAATTAGGATTACAGGTTGTTCCTTTTGATGCTTCACACAGTTCTGTAAATAAAGGCGAGAGTCTTTATGATACAGTAAAAACAATTGAAAGCCTTGGAGTAAACCTGGTAGTAATTCGCGATAAGAAAGACAGATATTTTGAGGAACTAAAGAATATTAAAATTCCTGTAATCAACGGTGGAGACGGAACAGGAAACCACCCTTCACAATGTATGCTGGATTTGATGACGATCTATCAGGAGTTTGGGAAATTTGAAGGATTAAAAGTAGGAATTGTAGGAGATGTAAAACACAGCCGTGTGGCAAACTCAAATGCGGAAGCTTTAAGAAGACTAGGCGCTAAAGTATACTTCTCAGGACCTGAACAATGGTTTGATGAAGGAGCATTAATCAACGGAACTTACCTTTCAGTAGATGAGCTGATCGCTGAAGTAGATGTTCTGATGCTATTAAGAATTCAACACGAAAGACACGACGCTGCCATGAGTTTTACAGCATCAGATTATCATAAAAGATATGGCTTGACTAAAGAAAGAGAAAAAGCCATGAAAAAAGAAGCAATCATTATGCACCCCGCACCGATCAACAGAGGAGTGGAAATAGACTCAGACCTGGTAGAATGTGAACGCTCAAGAGTCTTCAGACAAATGGAAAACGGTGTTTTCGCCAGAATGGCCATTCTAAAAGATGCATTAGAAGAGAAAGGATTTACTTTTAAATAAGAGCCAAGGTAAAAGTAAAAAGAATAGCGAGCTCCGTAGGAGCGACCTGTTAATAGCCATGGGGTAGAACCCCTGGAAAGGAATAAGGTAATAGTTATACAAGCCCTGTAAGGGCGACCTATTAATAACCATGGGTGCAACCCTTGGGATATAAAAAGAAACGCCTCGCAGAGGCAACCTGTTAATAAAAAAAGAAAATCTAAATAAAAAAAATGAAGAAAAAATTAATACTGGAGTCCGGTGAAGTGTTTCATGGAGAAGGTTTCGGAGCAGAATTGGAAACTGCAGGAGAAGTGGTTTTCAATACCGGAATGACAGGGTATCAGGAATTGATCTCTGACCCATCAT
>NZ_MAYF01000032.1 GCF_001684955.1 Chryseobacterium contaminans
AATGTAGTAACTCCGGGATATGTTAAAAATAATTTCCCGAAACAGATTGGTTTAATGACAGGAATCTTTGCTGTTTCTATGAATCTTACCGCTGCCCTAGCCTCCGGTTTTAGTGTAAAAATTGGAGAGTGGACGGGATTTGGATGGCGTGGTTCTCTTGGGATCTGGCTGGTAATTGCTGCCCTGGGATTCGTGGTTCTCATTCTGGAAATACTGTTCAATAAGAAAAATTCTGGTCAGCCTAAAACTGCTTTGGGGACTTCCGGTTTTAATATGTTTAAATCTTCCCAGGCCTGGAATATCAGTATTTTTATGGGATTACAATCTTTATTTTATTATTGTATGGTGGCGTGGCTACCTTCATTCCTTAATGATTATCATATGTCTGGTGAAAGTTCGGGCTGGGTGCTGTTTGTGATTCAGATTACAATGATTCCCATAACATTCTGCTGTCCGATCATCGCCAGTAAAATGAAAGATCAGAGAATAATGATCCTTTTCATTTGTGCTTTGATGTTTGGAAGTACCATGATGTTTGTATTTTTAAAATCTCAATGGATCTATGTAAATGCTGTCATTATAGGGATTTCCAATGGATTGTCTTTCAGTTTATCGATTCTGTTTTTCTCTACAAGAACGAAAAGCAGTATCAATGCCGTGAAGATTTCCGGAATGGCACAGTCTGTAGGTTATCTTATTGCAGCATTCGGGCCTCCGGTATTTGGAAAGCTGCATGATTGGGATATTTCATGGAACACTTCATTTTACTTCCTGAGTGTTGCGGTATTAATAATGCTCTATTTCGGGCTAAGAGCTGCAAGAAATAAATATGTAGAGGATTAAGAATTCATAAACCTTGATCTAAAGATTAATGGTAATCCTTAGAGTCATAGAAACCCTATAGGTTCCGAAACCTATAGGGTTTTTTTTGAAAAATATTTAATCTTTAAATAGATCCAGAACCTCCAGAATATTTTGATATACTATATCCAGTTCCTCAGAAGATATACAATAAGGTGGCACCAGATAAAGAACATTCCCTAAAGGCCGCATAATGATTCCTCTCTGTAAAAATTCATTATAAAGTCTTTTCCCGATTTCATTGAAATAAGAAGTTCCCTGCCCAGTTTTAAAATCAAAAGCCAGGATAGTTCCAATGTGGCGGGCATTTTCAACTTGTGGATGTGATGCCAGAGCTTTGATAAACTCTGAATGCTGCTGAGAAATATGTTTGATATTCATTTGGGTTTCTTTTTGAAGTAATAATTCCATACTGGCCAATGCTGCAGTACAGGCTAACGGATTGGCGGTAAACGAATGTCCGTGGAACAAGGTTTTATATTTGTCATCAGACCAGAAAGCTTCATAAATTGTTTGAGAACAGGTTGTAATTCCCATTGGCATAGTTCCACCCGTCAGCCCTTTTGAAAAGCACATGATATCCGGCTGTTCAGTGAGATAATGGGCTGCAAATAGTTTCCCGGTTCTTCCAAAGCCTGTAAAAACCTCATCCTGAATCATTAGTACTCCCTGCTCTCTGCAGAATTTCATCAGATTATTCAGATCTTCTGCATTATACATCAACATTCCTGCAGCTCCCTGAACTAAAGGTTCGTAAATAAAACAAGCCACCTCATCAGCAATATCTTTAATCTGAGATTGTAAGCTTGCCAGATTTCCAGCATTGGGAGTATCAATGAAAATGACTTCAAACAGTCTGCTTTCAAAAGGTTTGGTCCAATAGCTTTTCCCGCTTACAGACATGGCTCCGAAAGTATCTCCGTGATAAGCGTTTTTAAAAGCAAGGATTTTGGTTTTTTCTTTCCCTTGATTGTGTGCATACTGAATACACATCTTTAAAGCGACTTCCACTGCTGTAGAGCCATTGTCAGAATAGAAAACTTTGGCCTGGTTATCAGGTAAAAGTTTCAGTAGATTTTCTGAAAGCTGTGTGGCAGGTTCATGGGTAAACCCTGCAAAAATAACCTGTTCCAGCGTGTTGAGCTGTTCAAATATACGTTGGGCGATATAAGGATGAGAATGCCCATGAAGAGTTACCCACCATGAGGAAACCACATCCATATATTTTTTGCCTTCAGTGTCATAAAGGTAAAGTCCTTGTCCTTTGACGATAGGAATAATCTCGTCGGCAGTTTTCATCTGAGTGTAAGGATGCCAGTTGACGGCTCTATCTCTTTGCTGGAGGCTGTTTGGCGTTATTGTATCCATGATTGATATAAATGTATTGATGACTTATACTTTTTCTCTGCTGAATGTAATGCCTTTGTGAGTGAAAAATAGGCAGCTTCATTATGCTTCTTGTGGTCTTAGCGTTTAAATCAATCAAAAGCTAAAGGAACTTCACAAGCAATTCGTGAATGAAATTCAAAATGCTCAGTATTAAAATCCAGAAACTCATAATGATGATTTACAATTGGTTAACAGCAGGTTTCTTTTTTTATCATTGGCTTTAATCCAAGAGTCTGCAGCATTTGCATATCCTCAGAAACTCCAGGATTAGGCGTGACCAGTAGTGTTTCTCTTTCTCCCGTAAAAATTGAGTTGGCTCCGGCCATAAAACACCATGCCTGTTCTGTTTCCGTCATTTCTATACGCCCTGCACTCAGTCTTACCATGGAAGAAGGCATTACGATTCTTGCAGTGGCAATCATTCTTACCATTTCCCAGGCATCTACTTTTTCGTTATCTTCCAAAGGAGTTCCTTCTACTCTGGCCAATGCATTGATAGGAACAGATTCCGGGTGTTTAGGCATAGTGGCTAATGTTAATAGCATGGAAATTCTGTCTTTGTGGGTTTCTCCCAAACCAATAATACCGCCTGAACATACTGTAATACCTGCTTTTCGGACATTGTTAATGGTATTGATTCTGTTATCGAAAGTTCTTGTAGAGATGATTTCTTCATAATATTGTTCAGAAGTATCAAGATTATGGTTATAAGCATATAATCCTGCTTCCTGAAGCCTTATAGCCTGTTCTTCGGTAAGCATTCCTAAAGTACAGCAGACTTCCAGGCCAAGATCATTCACGCCTTTTACCATATCAATAACCCTGTCAAAATCGCGGTTATTACGAACTTCACGCCATGCTGCTGCCATGCAGAAGCGGGATGAGCCGTTATCTTTTGCTTTTTGAGCATGAGCAATTACGGTTTCAGTAGGTAGCAGAGCCTGTACTTTGATATTGGTATGGTAGCGTGCCGCTTGTCCGCAGTATGAACAGTCTTCCGGGCAGCCTCCGGTTTTGATAGATAGTAAAGTGGAGATCTGTACTTCGGAAGGATCATGCCATTCGCGGTGTACAGTGGCTGCTTTATAAATAAGTTCCATAAGAGGTAAATGGTAAATTTCCTCTATTTCTTCTTTAGTCCAGTTGTTTCTGATGGTTGTTGTTTTATCCATTATCATAATTTTGTTATTGTTAGTTGTTTTGCAATAGCCGTGACGTGTTCTTTATCCGAACTTTTAATTTCGGGTATTTTGATAATTTTTGTTTCTTCCGTAATGGAGTTTAGGATCACACTTTCAGTATCTTCGGGAAATTCTCCGTTAAGAATCAGGTATTCCAGCATAATATTTCTTAGTTGTAAGGCCATGATTGATAGCAAGGTGTGATTGATGCAGCCTAAATAATTTCTTACAACAAGGGCGGCAGGAAGCTTTAGCTTTTCAATCAGGTCAATTATAAAAGTGTCATCCGAAAGCGGAACCATAAGTCCACCTGCTCCTTCTACAATCAGGGAGTTCTGAGTTGCAGGAAGCTGAAAGTCATGAAGTCTGATGTGAATGTTTTCTGCTCTTGCAGACTGATGTGGTGACGCTGCCAATTGGAGTCGATAGGTTTCAGGATGACAGAAGGTGTGATCTGTCCAATTCTCAATTTTATCGGAATCTGTATAGTGCAGATCTCCTGACTGTACAGGTTTCCAGTAATCCGCTTTAAAATATTGTACTAAAATGGCGGAACATACTGTTTTTCCTATTTCAGTTCCTATTCCTGTTATAAATAATTTCATTCCAGATGTTGAGTTACGTGATTCGCGTTGTTTTTCTTAAATAAAGCGTTTAATGATTTCTGTAAGCTTTATAATCTGTGTTTCCGTATTAAAACTGTGAAGACATATCCTGAGTCTTTCAGCTCCTTCCTTTACGGTTGGGCTGTAGATGGCATAGGTTAAAAATCCTTCTTCGGATAAGGTTTTCTGTAAAGATTTCAGCTTTTGGTTGTCAGAAATGATAATTGCCTGTACCGGGCTGCTTTCAGAAGATGGAGACTGAAGTTCCTGACTTCTGAAAATTTTTATGTTTTCTTGAAGTTGTACGGATAATTCTTGATGATCTTCCAAAAAATCATAGCCCGTTTTGATGCTCATCCATTGAAAATCCTGTGCTGAAGTGCTATAGATAAATGGGGATGCAAAATTGACCAGATAAGATTTTACAACATCATTACAAAGTATGGCCGCACCATGAGCACCTAAAGCTTTACCGTAAGTGATGACAATAGCTGCCACCTGATCCTGTAAACCATATTGATTTACCAAACCATTTCCAAAAACTCCGAATGCATGGGCTTCATCAACGATTAAGCTTGCTTCATATTTCTTGGCTAATCCGGCCATTTCACAAATCGGGGCAAGATCTCCCTCCATAGAGTAAAGACTTTCTATTGCGATATAACAATGGCCTTCCTGCCTTTTTAAAACATTTTCCAGATCTTCAATATCATTATGCCTGAATTTTAATTTTCTTGCATTCGACATTTTACAGGCATCGTGTACAGAACGGTGAATCTGTTCGTCCACAATAATCGTATCATGACGATTCGGAAGTGTAGAAAACAAAGCTAAATTGGCGTTATAACCAGACGGGAATAGTAATGCAGAAGAAAAGTGATGCTTTTCAGCAATAAAATTCTCCGTAAAAGCTGCCATACTGCTATTTCCGCTAATAAGTCTGGAGCCTGTGCTTCCAGAAAGCCATTGAGGATTATGATTAATTTTTTCCAGCATTATCCTTTGAAGCTCTTTATTCCCTGCTAATCCAAGATAATCATTGGAATAGAAATCAATTCCTTCGGCCTTGGGCTGTAAAGCTCTTAATGTCCCTGTCTGCCTTCTTTTGTTGAGGGCCTCCTGAAAATGATTAAGGTTTTTAAGCATAATTCAGCTGAGCTACTTCTTCCGTAATAGCATTAATCCATTGGAGGTGCAGTTCTTTTTCAATTTCTAAGATCTTATTTGCGTGCAACTGCCAGTTTTCAGAAAATTCATTGAGTTGGTTAATCATCTCTTCCAGATGTCCTTCTTCTTCCAGAATGATAGATTTTACCATGATTTTAGAAGATTCTTCGGAGAGGATTTCCTGATAAACAGGATAAAGCTCATCAGCACGAACTTCAATGGCGTAGGTTACAAAAAGATAGGCTGCATACTTCAGGTCTTCTTTTGTAAGCTGAAAAACTTCCTGAAGATATCTGCACGCTTTAATATCCAATGAATGCAGATACTGTCTGGTGGCAACAGGTGCAAGAAGTTCTCTGCTTTCATACGTTTTGCAGAGTTCCGGATCTATTTTTCCAATTTGCTTTTTCAGATAATAGGCATGGCGGTGTTCTTCGGCAGCATGTTTAAGCTGAATCTGAGTTACCATCACCGGATGTTCACATTTTGATATTTTTCTTGCACCGGCATTTTCCATAAAAGAAAGGGTGTTCAGCCATTTGGCATGGGTACTGCCATCCTGTACTATTCTTCTGACCAGATGATGAAATTCCATAGATTTTTATTTTGATGTCAAAAGTAGTATATTGCCGGATGGCTCTATGGTGCCAGTTTTTATATTATGGATAGTCCGGTTAAGATTCCTTATGAAAGTTTTATTAAAATAGATAGAAAATCAGAGACTTCTATCTATCTGCAAATTGCGAATCAATTGGTAAATGCTATTCAGAGAGGATTTTTACCGTTTGGAACTAAACTTCCGGGAACCAGGGCTTTCAGTGAGATTCTGGATGTACATAGAAATACAGCAGTAGCAGTATATGATGAACTGTCTGCCCAGGGCTGGGTGGAAAGCTTTCCCAACAAAGGAACATTTGTTATTGGAAAAAATCAGGAAAAGCCTGTTAAAGTGAAAGATTTTGACGAAAACAACCTTCAGAATTATCCTAAAACCACGGGTTTCACGTTTAAGACCTCCAATATCCTGGATAATCCTTTTGAACATTCAGATTGTGAATATGTCTTCAATGATGGGGTTCCGGATATCAGACTTACCCAGATTGGACAACATTCCAGATATTACAGCTCCATTCTTAAACGGAAGTCTAGCCAGAAAGGGCTTGGACATTATAATCATGATGGAAGTGAGTTTTTTAAGGAACACTTGTCCCGGTATCTCAATTTGTCCCGTGGATTACCCATTTCTAAAAATAATCTTCTGATTACAAGGAGTACAGAAATGAGTATTTACATTGTTTCCGAAATTCTTCTGTCTGCGGGTGATACAGTTTTAGTAGGTGATCTGAGCTATTTCTCAGTGAACATGATTTTTCAGAAAGCTGGCGTTACTATTGTTACCCTTCCGATTGATGAGGATGGGATTATCGTGGAAAGCGTTCGGGAGGCCTGTAAAAAGCAGAAAATAAGAATGCTGTATCTTACCCCGCACCATCATTATCCTACAACTGTGGCTTTAAGTGCCCAGCGGAGACTGGAGTTATTGGAGCTGGCTAATGAATACGGATTTGTGATTCTTGAAGATGATTATGATTATGAATTCCATTATGATAAAAGCCCGATTCTGCCTCTTGCAAGTGCTGATACAAATGGAATGGTTATTTATATCGGATCTTTCGGAAAATCGCTGGCACCGGGGTTCAGAACCGGATTTATTGTAGCTCCTGAAAATTTGATGGTGGAAATGAGGAAACACCTCGGAATTATTGACCGTCAGGGTGATATTCTGATGGAAAGAACTTTGGGAGAAATGATTGAAGAAGGAGAAATCAACCGTTATCTGAAAAAATCTTTGAAAGTTTATCAGGAAAGGCGGGATCATTTCAGTACTTTACTTCAGGAAAACCTTGGAGATGTGATTACTTTTGAAAAACCTTCCGGAGGTCTTGCCATCTGGATGGAATGGAATATTCCTATTAATCTGATGCAGCTGAGCCGAAAATGTGCTCAGGACAATCTTTTTATCCCCAAAACATTGCTCTATCAGAATAAAAGGCTTACTGCTATGAGGCTGGGGTTTGGTGATTTGGGTTTTGATGAAATGGAAAAAAGTATTGAAATACTTTCTAAAAATGTAACCCTCTTTCTTTAACTGTTTACCATAAACGTTTTTTCACGAGTGAATTAAATCTCTGAAGCTTTAAAGGAGTTAAAAAAATCCTTTTTAAATTTGATTAAAAAGGACTTTATAAGATTTGTGATGAATCCGTACTACTTGAAATATTTATCAAACAGAGTTAGTTGTTCAGACAATGAACGGCTCCAGTATTGAGTATCGTGAGCCCCTAAGGATTCTGTATACAGATGCTGTATCTTCTGTTCGGTAAGTTTCGCATGGAACTTCCTGTTTTGGCCAATCATCTGAACGTCTTCTGTTCCACAGTCGAAAATATAGTGCTGTCCGGCTGCAGCCATTAATTTGATCTTGCTGTCAGTAAAAAAATTAGTGTTTAGAGATTCCATAAGACCTAATACTTTATTGACCATGTATTTATTATAGCCCTCGCCAAATGAATTAAAGTCTAAGGCGCCACAAGAACTTCCTACAATTCCAAATGTTTTGTTATAGGTAACTCCAATGTTGGTAGCTCCATAGCCGCCCATGCTCCATCCCAGAATTCCACGGAATTTCTTTTCAGCTTTTACCGGATAATTTTTATCAATAAACTCTACAAGCTCTTTTCCGATAAAAGTCTGGTATTGGGAATCTTTAATAACCGGGCTGTCTACATACCAGGAACTGTAATTCCCGTCTGGTAATACATAAATGGTTTTGTACTGTTGTGCTTTCTGAACCAGATCAGGAATGTCTTCTTTTATAATTCTGTCCGGATTGCCGCTGAAGCCATGAAGAATATATACAGATGGATATTTTGTATTGGGTTGTACATTGGGAGTGATGATAATGGTTTTGATCTTTTTATTCATCCTGGGACTGAAAACTTCCTGATGAATGATCTTCTGTGCTGAAAACTGTGCAAAGGCAGTAAGAACAACGGCAATGTTGATTAACTTTTTCATGCTTTTAAAATTTAATTGATGATGGAAAGATCATGAATATACCTTTTCTATAAATGTAAGATCTTTTATTTGAATAATCAATGGTTTCATGATCTTTTGACAGGACAAAGTTGCAGCAATAAAAATGGAAAAGCCTCAACAAATGTTGAAGCTTTTATGAATTGATTTCTTTTTTTATTCGGCTGAGCTGCGTTGGAGTGATTCCTAAATAAGAAGCAATATGATGCTGTTTCAGTCTTTCATGCAGAGATTTATTTTCAAGTAATAACAAATATCGCTGTTTTGCAGTTTCATATTTTAGGGAAACTTCTAATGGTTCTTTTTTTACTACCCAGTTTTTCTCCAGATACCGGATGTGAAAAAGAGCAAGATCATGGCATTTTCCCAATAATTCACGGTACGCTTTAACCGGATATTTAATGACTGAACAATCTTCCAGCGCAATAATACTGAAGTCACTTGGTTCATTTTTGATAATAGCAGATGTAGAAGCTACAAAACTGTTTTCCTCAAAGAAAATTTTATAAATAGAATTTCCTTGCTCATCCATTGTATAGTAGCCTACCAATCCGGATTGTATGAAGTAATAATACCTTGCCATACTTCCGGATTCCAGGAGAAGATCATTTTTTTTATAATGCTCTTCGCTGCAAATATCCATCAAAGCTGTAATAGTCTCCTCTGATAATGGATAGTAGCTGTTGATTTGCTTTAAAAATTGAGAACTGTTCATTGGATAAACGAATTTAGTGATCCTTGACCTTAATCCAGGACTTTCTTCATCATCAGATCTGTCTGTTCTTCATCTCCAAGTCTGAAAATGTGTTTATCAAACTCAACGAAGCCATTCTTCCTATAAAAGTTTAAAGCTCTCAGGTTCTCTTCCCAGACACCCAGCCACAGATATGATTTTTTGAGATGTTGAGCAGTATTGAATGCCTGGTCATACAAAAGCTGTCCTACTTTTTGACCGTGATGGGTTTTCTTCACATAGATCCTTTCAATTTCAAGACTGGTTTCATCGTGAAGTTCAGTCTGTGCTTTGCCGGTATTCATTTTTAGATAACCGACAGGATTATCTTCTTCCCACGCAATATAAAAGTGAGAATCAGGATTATTCAGTTCAGCAGTTATCTTTTCTGTATTGAAGCTTTCTTTCAGGTATTTTTCCATGGCTTCTTCAGTATTGTCTTTTGCAAAAGTTTCAGAAAAAGTCTGAATACCCAGCTTCTGAATAATATCTACGTCTTCAGCAGAGGCTTTGTTGATAATAATTGATGCCATTTTAAATAAGTTTTATGAGAATAATATTTTTTTGAATGCTTCAGAAGCAAGATGTACCTGTACACTCCAGTCATCGGCTGCGTCACTCCCTGCGTCATCAGAGATATATTTTAAGCATAGAAACGGAATGTTTTCTTGCTGTGCAATCAATGCTAAAGGATAGGCTTCCATATCTACAATATTGTAATCTGTTTCAGAATGGTTCATTTCAAAACTGTCGCCACTTCCACAGATTCCTTCTTTCAGACTGTCCATTTTCAGGCCGTATTCCAATACAGGCGGAACTCCGGATAATGGGGTTTCATATAGCTTAAAGCCTAAGCCTCTCACATCCATATCTCTCTGGATAAATTTGGTACAGCAAACCACTTCTCCTTTTTGAAAACCTTTGCTCCCCGCAGAACCCAGATTCACAATTAATTTTGGCTTTCTGATATGAATTTCTTTGGTAAGTTCTATGGCTGCATTCACCTTTCCGATTCCTGTTATTAACTTATTTTTCCCATCGAATACTGTTCCTGCTTCAGAATCCAGTGCAAAAACAAAAAGAGTGTCTGCAACAGGAAAATGAACATCATTATTAATTTTTATCATTGAAAAATATAGATTTATATTGTTTTACAAAGATACGGGAGTTTTGCTGGATTTTGGAAGAATGTTAGCTGTTTTCATATCCTTTCGAGCAATTTTAAATACTAATTGTACTGATTTTTCTCACAAATAGCTTAATTACTATGATATAAATTGAACGATAAAAAATTCCAGATCATGCTAAAAGAAAAACCCCAGACTAAAATAGTCTGGGGTTTATATCATTAAATACTGCATCCATCAGCATCACAGGAAGCTCCTTTGCCTCCCGATAGGTCTTTAAAAGGACTTACCGTTTCTTTATAGGTCTGCTGTAATGCATTCTCAAAAACTTCTACAGGCTGTGCACCCGAAACGGCATATTTACCGTTCAAAACAAAGAAAGGAACTCCTGAAACGCCATTATTTCTAGCTTCCATTATGTCCTGATTCACTTCATAATCCAATTGATCGGAAGTAACCGCTTCTCTTGCCTCATCTTTATCAATACCTAAGTTTTCAGCAAGAGAAATTAGTACTTCAGTATCTCCTACGTTTTTACCATCAATAAAATGAGCAATAAATAATGCTTCTTCCATTTCATTAGACTTGTTATGTTTCTTCGCCAAATGAAGCAGCCTGTGAGCACTGAAAGTATTGGTGATTAAAGTTTTTCCAAAATCAAAGTCAATACCTGCTCCTTTTCCCATCTGGGTAACCTGAGCCAGCATCTGATTGGCCTGGGCTTCACCCACTCCTTTTTTCTCTCTGAAATATCGAATGGTATCTTGAGTGCTATTAGCATCTAATGTTG
>NZ_MAYF01000033.1 GCF_001684955.1 Chryseobacterium contaminans
AAAATCAGAATTTTGAAAAATAAAAATGTAAATCAGAATTCAAAAAAAATGATTTTATCACAGATTTTAGATTTATATTTATTGGCCTTAACCAACACAAAAAATTATGAAAAATTACGAGCACAGGCTTTATCTATTTACTTTATTAATCATCAGCTTAGCTGTCTTTTCCTGCAAAAACAGAGAACTTAATTACATTGACTATTATAATAAAGTTTATGCTATTGACAGCATTCACAGAGTTCAAAAGGACACTCTTGCTACCATAAAAAGGTATAAAAAATTATTCAGAGAATATCCACCGGTTCAGAATGAGAGAATTACCGAATATGAAGTCTATATCAGAATGGCGGATAAATATCATAAGAACTTTGGCGGGGTAAAAAGTCTGGATAAACTATTAGCCCAAACAGCACCATACTGGCAACCTGAACCCTATTTTTATCAGCTATATAAAAGACATGGGATAGACAGCTTACAGGTAGAACAAAAATTTCTGCAATGGAGAAAAGGTCTTAATCAGGTTTTGGTGGATTCATTCTCCATCGCTTTTACACGAGACCAGTACAACAGACATGTTAAAGAAACTGTTGAAATGAATGATAACAAAAATGCTAAGCTTTTAATGTGGACCTTAAAAAATTATGGGTACCCATCATTACAAAAAAAGGGGCATCTAGGAAGAGAGGGCCAGTTGATGTCTATGGGAACTATGCTTAATCACATGGCTTATACTAAATACTATGAGTATTTTAAAACAGAATTATTACAGTATGTAAAATCCGGAGAATGCACCCCAAGAGATTATATCGAAATGGTAGATAAATACCAATATGTAAATAATGGGGCAACAATGTATGGAATATTCATACGTTACAGTGAAGCTAATCTTAGTGCGGCCGATTCCGCTAGAATTGATAAAAACCGTGCTGCTATAGGCTTTCCCAGAATGAAAACCTCTGTGAAAATTGCCAAAGACTATTTTGATAAGCTTAAAAAGCAAAAAAAATGATACTCATTATCTCTGAAAATAAAGAAAATACCACCAATGAAGTCATAAAATATCTTCTGGCCATGAACAAAAAGTTCATCCGTGTACATGAAGATGAAATTTTTGAAATTCAAACGGATCAAAAGAGATTACTTCTGGTAAGTCATAGAAATAAGTTCTACATTGATGAAATAAGCAGTGTATGGTATAGAAACGGAGGGTTAAATTTCAGAAGACTGCGTTACGAAAATGAGTCCATCAACCTCAATATGAATGAGTACCAGCACTGGCTGGAAGATTATGTGAGAAAAACTTTGGAATCTAAAAGACATATCAATAAAGAAAGCAATAGTGATGTAAACAAACTTCTGGTTTTAGAACAGGCAAAAAAAGCAGGTTTAGATGTCCCGGATTATTTCCTGGCAGATAATACGGATGAAGTAGAGCTCAATAAAACCATCATCAAGACTATTGGCGGAAATCCCAGAGCCGAAAATATTATCAAAGACTCTACCGGAATGATGTATACTTCAGTGGTGAAAGAACCTCAAAGGGGACACTTCTTTATCACCTTCTTTCAGGAAAAAATTGAAAAAGACTTTGAAATCAGAAGCTTTTACCTGAACGGAAAAGTTTGGTCAACGGCTATTTTTTCTCAGAATGATGAGCAGACCAAAATTGATTTCAGAAAGTATAACCATAAAAAACCCAACAGAAATGTACCTTATCAGCTTCCTAAAGATATTGAAGAAAAAATACATCAGCTGATGCTTTCTCTGGATCTCAACTGCGGTTCACTGGATCTTATCAAAAGCCAGCATAAATTCTACTTTTTAGAAGTGAATGCCATAGGTCAGTTTCTTGGGCACTCAATCATCTGTAACTATTCATTGGAAAAAGAAATCGCCAATTATTTATGAAAAAGAATTTTACCCCTAAAGAAAAACATCCGCTTCCACTTATTTATGACTACATGGAAATTGTGAAAAACAGAGAAAAAGAAAAGACTGCCATAAATACAACCTTGGTAAGTGAAAAATACCAGACAGATTTCTATGCAAAATCAAAACCTTACAAATTCCTGGTCAGATTCTTATGAGGTATTTTAATCTATTCAGTACTATTTTCATCACGAAAGGGGCCAATAGAATCTTAGTTTCAGACCTTCAGAGAAATACATCTGAACTCTATCCGTTAGAATTTTATGATCTTATTGAAGAACTAAAGAAGAATTCCATTGAAGAAATTCTGGAAATATATGATCAAGACTCCCAGGACATTGTTCATGAGTATTTAGAAATCTTGCTGGAAAATGAATATGGTTTTATTACAGAGAATGATTGGGACCGGAATTTTCCAGCTTTATCTTACAAATACCACGAGCCTAACCGTATGAACGACCTCTTTATCGAAATTGAAGAGATCAGTCTTTTAAAGAGACTTAGAACCTCTGTAGAAAATCTTGAGATCAGACATTTGGTCATCTATAGTTCAAAACCTTTGCTATTAGCAGATTTTGTTAACATAGATCGTATTTTCACCTCATCCGTGCTTTCAGGTATCGAAATCATTTCACCTTTTCAAAATGAAATAAATTACGCATTCATACAGAAACTGGAGCAAGAAACAGAGAGGATATATAGTCTCATTTTCTTTCAGTGTTCTCAGAAGCCTTTCAAAACAAAAGATAAATTCAGGTTTAATCTGAGCTTTATAAAAGAACCTATTAAAATATCATCCTGTGGAAAAGTAGATATGAAATACTTCAATACCAACCTTCCCAAAGTACTGGAAGCCATCAATCACAATTCCTGTCTGCATAAGAAAATCGGTATTGATGCAGAAGGAAATATCAAAAACTGTCCTCTGATGCAGGAAAACTTTGGAAATATTCATAACATGAGTCTTGAAGAAGCTTTAGAGGAACCAGGATTAAAAAAATACTGGGACATCACTAAAGATAGTATAGAAGGATGCAAAGACTGCGAATTCAGGTATATCTGTACAGACTGCAGGGCTTATACAGAACAAAACCATTATACTTCGGAAAACCTTGATATATCAAAGCCTTTAAAATGTGGTTATAACCCATATACCAATGAATGGAAAGTATGGAGCCAAAATCCTTTGAAAAAGAAAGCCATCCAGCAATATGGACTACAGAAACTAAAATAGCTTTTAAACGATGTTTAAAAGCTATTTTTATGCAGTAATAAGAGATTGAATCCCTTCTTATTTAAAAAACTTCCACTTCGGAATAATGGCCAGCATCCCAAACCCTGTAAACAGGAAAAGATTGGTAACATCCGTATACAGGAAAGTAGACAGATAGTAGTTGTGCATAAAGAAATGCAGCACCAGCAAAGCCGGGAACATGATAATTCCTACTTTTTTGTAAAAGAACATCAGTATAAGGCCAATCATCATCAGGGCATCAATTGAAAAGATAACATAAAAATACCATCTCGGAATTTCTAGGTATTCATGCTGAAGGTATTCATCAACATCTATTCCCAACCCCATTACGGTAAACAACATTAAGGCTGCAAATGCCAGTACAAATCCCCATCCTTTTTTCGGATCCTCGTCAAAATAGCTGTATTCTTCCATAGGTACAAAAATAAAGAACTTATGAGAGATTTCATAAGTTCTTTTATAGTAATTCGTTTAAAATTTGAATTAAATAGAGATTGCGTTAATCAGTCTATTTTTATCGCTTAGGAATTCTTCCATAGAGATCATACTTTCAGTTCTCATTACGTCCTGAATGTCGTCAATCTGATAGATAATTCTTTTAGCATCATCCGTATTCTTAGCTCTTACTTTACAGAAAATATTATATTTTCCGGAAATAACGCTAGCTTCAATTACGTTAGGAATAGTTGACAATTCTTTCAATACTTCCTGAGTACGGTTTGATTTTGTCAAAAGGATCCCGATGAAAGCTGTAAAGTGATAATCCAGCTTACCATAATCGATGTTTAGAGATGATCCCAAAATAATACCTGCATCTTCCATCTTTTTCACTCTTACGTGAATTGTTCCAGCAGAAACATCCATCTGCTTAGCAATTTCTGTAAAAGGCATTCTTGTGTTTTCTACTAAGAAATCAAGAATCTTCTTGTCTATTTCGTCCAGTTGATAGTTCATATTAGTTAAATTACAATTTCTTTAAAAAATCTATGTATTTTTTGCAAATTTACGAAAAATAATTTAACTAAAAAAAATATATCAAATATTAACAATAATTAACACGGATGATAAAAATCATTAAAATATTCCGATTATTTAGCATTTGATTTTATAGAATCTGTTTTTATTTCTGCTTTCTCTGCAGATACTTTTTTGTCTTTTTTCTTCTTTTTAAACAAAGAATTGAAGCTTTTACTCCACATTACCCCTACTCCATAGGCCTGATTAGCAGCTCCGTTTGTACTGATCATCCCGATATTGGTAGGCTTGGAATAGCCTCTAACCACCAAAGTACCGTCATTTTTCTTAGATAAATCGTATTCTATAGATCCTTCTCCTGAAAGATAATTATTCTGAGCTCCTGTACTCGCATCTGTTTTGGATAATGGAATTCCCAATCCTGTCTTAATATTTACCCTAGGGGAAAGTGCTACACTTACTCCTGCATTGGCTCTGTCTCCAATATTGGAGTTCTGGTCACCTTTTACATAATTCAGGTCAATCTGAAACTCGTTACTCATGGTATTAAGAACTGACCCAAGTTGTTTAAGAAGCATATTATATCCTGAAGACTCGGCTACATTCCCTACATTAACATCTACTCCTCCGGTATTGGATACATTGAAGGTACTCAGTAGAAGCACGGAACCAAACTGAAGTACTTTTTCTCCTTCCTGGCTCATTTTGGCCGCTAAAGTTTCTCTCACCTGGCTGGAAACATCCATCGCCGTCACATTTAATTCTACCTTAGGATCTACCAGGGATTCAGTAATATTGGCCTGTAAAAGAATACTTATCGGCTGTAGTTTCCCCATGCTCAGATATTCTCCTGCATTGGAAACCATTCTTACATAATTGGCTGTAATATCCAGTGCCGGCTTCATAGCATCCCCATCCCATCTGATACTGCTGTTCTTCTGGATCTGGAAAGTTTTGTTAAGGATCGCTTTAGAAACAAATGTTCCGTTGTCTACCTTATAAGTACCGTTCATGGCAATATTTCCCTGTCTGTTCATCTGGAATCTCAGCGGATCTGCCGTTCCTTTTACTGTAATGTTCCCTACATCATCTCCAATAAGGACATTTACCGTAGTTCCCTTATCTACTGCCAAATTGAAATCAATATTCATATTGGCGCCAGTCTTTTTCTTTTCTTCAAGAGTTACCAGCCCATCTTTTCCTTCTTTCAGGAATCTCAACATTTTAAATTCTTCAACATTTGAAGTAGAACTCGAGTTAAAAGTAAAGGTACTTCCGTTAAGCGCTCTCATATTAGGAGTGGTTATACTTAAACCAGATACAGGACCGGACACGTATAAATCTCCCTGTCCGTAAACCCTTCCCCAAAACAGGTCAGAATCCTTTTGTGTAGAATTCAATACCAAAAGATTATCAGCCCTCATAATCAGATCAATTCCCATTGAAGAAAGGGTTTCAAATCTTATCGCCCCGGAAATATTTCCTTTAGAATTGGTTCTTCCGTCATGCACTTCAATATTGTTGAGGATAGCAAGCCCCTTACTTAATTGGATCGTAGTGTCATCAAAAGAATAATCTACCCCTGTAAACAGAAGCTTTAATCCAAAATTCTTTAAAGCAATATCACCACTATAATCAAGGTTATTCAGCTTTCCATTAATCTTAAGATCTCCAGTTGCTTTACCTCTGAGGTTACCAAAAATAGTCTGTACGAACTGCTGGGTAAACGCCAGGTCGAAATCACGCATTTCCGCCGTCAGATCAATATCCGGAGAAGCTGTATTGTTATTAACAGTACCTGTAAGATTTAAGCTGTTGTTTCCTAAAACTCCTGCAGAATGAACCTTTACATCAATATCATAAACGTTAAGAGAGAATCCGTTGGTAGCAGAAATGGAAATATCTCCCATATCATTACCATTCATTTTAATATCATCTACCGTAAGATCTACCAGAGGCTGTAAAGTGCTTTTATCCATCTTGATTTTTACACTTCCGTTAGCCAGACCTTTTACATCCATACTGTTACCACCAGACTGCATTTCCAGCAGTTTTTCTATGGCAAAATCACTGATATCAGCATCCACATAGAAATCTTTTGCAGATTTGAACTGTGCTTCTTTTATAAACAATGCACTTTTATCAGAATAAATTCTCAGATTTCTGATATCAAAATCCCCGGTATTCTTTCTGTAAGTAATGGAATGATTAAGCTCCGGACTGGTGTCAATAGCCCAGGAAACCTCATTGAATTTAACTTCAGTAGGTTCAAACCTGAAAACATAATCACCGGCTGCATCTGTAGACTGATCTACATTAATAGCATATTCCTTAAGCTTTTCATTAATCTCATCATCCGGGCTTCCGTGTTTGAATACAGTGGCAAGATGAAGGGTGTTTCCGTTTTCATTATTCCCTTTAAGCTCGAAATCTTTAATGATATTTTTATTGTACTCTAATCTGTTGATTCTGGCATACAGCTGCTGAGCAAGGTTTGCAGTATTGATCCTTACTTTAACACTGTCTACCATAGCACTGTCTTTGCTGAGATTCTTTCTGTTGTTCACCTGATAGTCAGGATTGGAAGCAGCCAATGCTTTATCAGCATCAGTAATTTCCTCTTCTTTCGTCATGATATACTTCAGAGCAGTGGCATCAAGATTCAGGATCAGATTATTTGAATCTCCATTATACTCTCCTTCCACTGCAGCTCCGTTAGGCAGCTTAAGATCCGGCAGGAAATAGTTAACCAATCCTTGCTGAACATCAAATTTCATAGCAAAATTCTGGCCTCTGTATAATTTTCTAGGTGGCGGGCCTACAAGAATTTTTCCAACTCCGTTTTCCACCATTCCAGCTAGGTCCGCCAGGTTATATCTGCCTGATATTTTTCCGGTAGCGGCTCCTGGCGCATCTACGTCAATAACACGTCCGCCTGCTTCAATAAAGGTCTTTAATTTCGCGGATGGAATATTGTATTTCTGTGTAGCCGTTGCAAAGTAAAGATTATTGGCATTAACGTCCAATGTAAGATCATTAATGGATGACATAGACATTTTACCCTCAACCTGGCCACTTACAATCTGGCTGCCTGGTTTATTGGTAAAATAATTCATGTTCAGTTGGGTAACATCAGCATTTACATCCATCATAATTTTAGATGTACTGAAGTCTATCAACCCTTTAACCGTTGCTTTGGCCTGTTCATCATTAACAGTAATGAGCCCGTTGTATTTTTTATGGTCTAACAATCCATCCAAATAAAGATTATTGATGACCTTATCCATAATTTCAATGCTGGTAATCTGAGATTTGGTGGTAAGGCGCATTGTATTGACATCAAAACTCTGTCCGTTAAGATCAAAATTACCAGAAATCAGTCCAACTGATTTATTTTTAGTGATGACAGAAGTATTAAGATCTTTTACATCAAGGCGACCTGAGTATTTAGGCATAGCCGTGCTGTAACCTGTTAAAGAAAGTTTGGAAATTTTGGCTTGTCCTATTCCGGTCATTAGATTTCCATTCTCTACATAAACCTGATCGGGATTTACTTTAGCGGTACCATTATATTTCAGTTTTCCAAAATCATCTGCAAAATTTTTCATCTTGCTGGAGATGAATGTTGGCATCATCGCCTTCAGGTCTTTATAGGTAAAATCAGTGGAAAGGTCTCTTGTTTCAATAGAAAAATGCCCTTTCAACAGATTATCCACCTTCATTGTTTTGGTAGCAATATTCACATCCGGATTTCTGATCAGGAAGTTCTCTAAATGGAATTTATTTAAAGGACCCGTCATTTTTCCTGAAAGGTTGAACGGTTTGATATTATCCCAATTGGTTACAAAATAACTGATGTCATACCCACTCATCTGGCTTCCCTGATTGATATTCATATCCCACCGAACCTTATCTGCAAAATCCGCCCATGAGCCATCATGAAGATTGAATTTAATATCTCCCTGAAGCAATGTATGGTCTGTATTTAAAGTAAGGTCTTTTAATGACAAAAACTGCTTGGTTAAAGACAGTTCTGTTGAAAAGGTATCCACCGTATGAGATTTCCCCCATCTGGTTGTAACAAAAGACATATTGTTAATAAGTGCGGAAATATTGGGACCATTAACCTTAACACTAGGTGCCTTCAAATTAAAATTTGTAGCAGTAAGCCATTTTCCATGGTCTCCGGAAGAGTTTTCATTGACAATAGAAACTTTGGAATCGAGAATCTGAATTCTGGAATTCAATTGGAAAGGAGGTTTATTAGGATCTCTTTTCTTTCCATTATCAAAAAGCTCAACAAATCTGATAAAGTTGGAGATGCTGTCTCCTTTATAAGTAATAACTTTTATATCTGCGTTAACAAGTTTCAGGGAATTAAAACTCAGAGAATTACTGTTTCCGGAAATAGCATTTACAGCCAGAGAGATCCAGTCTGAATCAGCATAAAATTCGCGGGCTTTGATAAACTCAAGCCCTTTATAATCTTTTACTTTCAGCCCTTTAATGGTAACATCCCCAAAATAATTAACATCAACGCTTTCTGTAGAGAATTCAGACTTAAAATCATTATTCACCAGTTTTAAAGCCTGATCTGCGGCCCATTGCTTAGTAACCGGAAGATTGATGGTAATAAGAACCCCTGCAACAAGAAAAAGACCTAACCAGAAAAGAATAAGAAGGAGCTTTGCCCACCAGGTATAGCTGGTGACATCTTTCATCGCCTGTTTTCCAAACTCTTCAGCAGTTTCTACAGGATGATTAATAGCGTCTGAAGCAAGCTCAGATGCCTCTTTTACTGTCTCCCGTACTTTCCCTTCAACATTTTCAACAGTCTTTTGTACCTGATCCCCTAGGTTTTCAGCTACTGATTTTTTATTCTCATTCTCGTTATTATTCTCTAACTTTGCCATTATTATGAGCGACTCTATAATTTTAGGTATTGAATCGTCTTGCGACGACACCTCAGCAGCTATCATCAAGGGGAATTCTATTCTTTCAAACATTGCTGCGAACCAGGCTATCCATAAAGAATATGGAGGTGTGGTTCCTGAATTGGCTTCGCGAGCCCATCAACAAAATATAATCCCCGTTGTTGAAAAATCTTTTACCAAAGCAAATATACAACAAAATGCAATCTCTGCTATAGGATTTACACGCGGCCCCGGACTTTTGGGATCACTTCTTGTAGGAACATCATTTGCTAAGTCTCTGGCTATGAGTCTTAATGTTCCGTTAATTGAAGTTAATCACCTTCAGGCTCACATTCTGGCCCATTTCATCGAGGATGCAAATCCTGTGCCGCCTACTTTTCCTTTTCTTTGTCTTACCGTAAGTGGCGGTCATACCATGATCGTACTGGTAAAAGACTATTTCGACATGGAAATTATCGGGAAAACTACGGATGACGCCGCTGGAGAAGCTTTTGATAAAATAGGAAAAATTTTTGACCTGGATTATCCTGCGGGACCTATCATTGACAGGCTTGCTAAAGAAGGAAATCCTGATGCTTTTACATTCAATAAACCGAAGCTGGAAAACTATGATTATTCTTTCAGCGGAATTAAAACATCTGTTCTCTATTTTATCCAGAAAGAAGTAAGGAAAAATCCGGATTTCATTAAAGAAAACCTTAATGACCTTTGTGCTTCTGTGCAAAAATGCATTATTGAGATCTTAATGAACAAACTTGAAAAAGCAGCTAAAGACCTTAATGTAAACGAAGTGGCTATTGCAGGTGGAGTTTCTGCCAATTCAGCATTAAGAAAGGCGATGGAAGACAACAAAGAAAAACTTGGATGGAATATCTACATTCCAAAATTTGAATATACCACTGATAATGCAGCCATGATTGCCATGGTAGCACAACTGAAATTCGAAAGAGGAGAATTTACAGATCTGAGGACTTCTGCTACCGCAAAATACGATTTATGAAAATACTCTTAGAAGAAAAAGTACTGGGAACACATTCTAAAAAGAATTCAAAATATTATTGGGTTTTAGAAACCGTTACGGGAAAAATTGAAAATCCGGAACATTCTCTGGATTATTCTCCGTCAAGCTCTGAAAAAGGATATATCCAGGATATAAAAGAAGAGATTCTGGAAAAAATCAATTCAGAAAATCTTTTTAGCTTCCCTTATACTCCAAAAGAAGGTGATTATTTATCCATTAAAAACAACTTGAGAAAACAGGAGTATTTAAATCTTATTTTTATTAATGATAAGTGGATAGAAGAAATATTCATGTGCAGTTACCGTGAATGTGATACGGATATTTATACAACGATAAAAACAGGAGTGGCATTCTTAACCCAGGATATATGAAATTATTTTACGGAGATATAGCAGGCAGTAAAGTTACCATCAATGACGAGGAACAACAGCATATTGTAAAGGTTCTTCGAATGAAAGCAGGAGAAGATATCCATGTAACAGATGGAAATGGAACTTTGGCTTCAGGAAAACTGGTTATAGAAGGGAAAAAAGCTGGGATTGAAGTTTCAAAAATTAAAAATGATCTTCCAGGCTTTACCCCTAAACTTCATATCGCCATTGCTCCTACAAAGAATATTGACAGAATTGAGTTTTTTGTGGAAAAAGCTGTGGAAATGGGCATTTCTGAGATCAGCATTATTGCTACGGAAAAAACAGAACGTAAAAATATCAACATCGATAAGATCAGAAAACAGGCTATTGCTGCCTCTAAACAAAGTTTGA
>NZ_MAYF01000034.1 GCF_001684955.1 Chryseobacterium contaminans
TGGTGAAAATTATACTTTTTTCCATGACCTTACCGGGAATCATCATATTTTTCCTGCCGCTTACCAATATTAATGCGGCGGCAGGATATTATGGAAGTGAACCTGCTGATATTCAGTTTTCAGTAGCATTATTCTATGCAGGATATGTTGGGTTTTACTGCCTGGAAAGACGGTTTTTCAGTTTTTTGGCTGCAAAAGAGTATTTTCTCATATTTACGACTTTACAGATTGTAGCCTGCCTTATCTGTTATTTTACCCGTGAAGTGTATGTCCTCTTTCCGGTACGTTTTCTTCAGGGAATGCTGTTTGCAGGGAATGTAAACCTTTCTTTAACATTAATTTTTACAAGATTGAGCAGTGAAAGAGGGAGAGAAATCAGCTTTTCCGTATTTTTTGGAATCCTGATCTGTGCATTGCCATTTAATAACCTGATTACAGCTGATCTTATCGATTCTTATAATTTTAATATTGTTTACAAAACAGCCATATTCTCCTACCTGCCGGGACTTATTTTTCTGACTCTGGCGATGACGAATTACAGACCCAATGTGAGGTTTCACTTGTATAAACTGGATTGGCAGAGCTTTGCTGTTTTCAGTACCATTTTAGTGTTGGTAGGGTATATTACCATTTTCGGGCAGGAATATTATTGGCTGGAAGATAACAGAATTCTAGGAAGTGTAGCCATGATTATAGTCTTAGCAGGAATATCAATTTTCCGTCAGAATTCGATTAAAAGGCCTTATATAGACCTTCGGATTTTTAAATACAGGAATTTTAAAGTAGGACTGTTAATTCTCTTTGTCATGTACATTTGCCGTTTCGCTTCAGGAATTACCAACAGTTATTTTGCGACAGAGCTGCATTTGGACCCTTTTTATATTTCTTATATCAATATTTTTAATCTTTCAGGATTGATTATTGGAGTGATCATTGCCTGTTGTATGGTTTTACAGAAGAAAAAAATACAATATGTCTGGGCACCCGGCTTCCTGATGTTATTGCTGTTTCATGCCTTGATGTATTATTCATTTGATGTACAGGCCAATGAATTTAATTACTATATTCCTTTATTCCTTCAGGGGTTGGGAGTTGGATTAATTATGGTTCCTACAATTATTTTCATCATATCATCTGTTCCTGCCTCTATTGGGCCATCTGCTGCGGCAATTGCTTTAGCCATTCGTTATTTTGGTTTTTGTGCCAGCATTGCATTAATCAATTTCTTTGAACTTTTTGAAAAAAGCCGTCATTACAATGCATTTCAGGATCACGTAACGGCAATTGATCCCTTTGTAAAGGATTTTCTTCATAAGCAGACTGCTAAACTTACCGCCAAAGGCATGCTTGAAGACCAAGCGGTGAAGGCTTCTAATAAATTATTGGTAGGAAGACTTAATGTTCAGGATCACGTGCGTTTTGCAATGGATTATTATGAAATGATGATATGGCTTCTGGCTGGAACTCTGCTGTTAATCCTTCTTTTTCCATATTTGAACCGTACAGCGCTTTATTTGAAATCCCGCAGGTTATCTCCTGCATAACAGTAATGTAAAAAGTATAGCTTATTAGCTAATTTTATAGTGAGAGTGCTGAGGCTGTCTTTTTGAAGGCAGTCTCTTTAGTTTTGTTGATGAAAAAGATAAATGATGGCCGAAACTGTCTGTTTTTTGTCATTGCAGCCAGGTAACATTCTCTGTACATTTGCATCATAAAGATTGAGATATGGAAAATGAAGCACAACAAACAGGAATAAAGAACATTGTAATTTTGGTCTTACCTCAGGTTCAGTTATTGGATGTTGCAGGTCCCTGTGATGTGTTTACAGCAGCCAATCTCTTTTTGCCGGATGATAAATCCGGTTTGAAATATCAGGTTCATCTGATATCAGGTACTTCAGATAAAATAATATATTCCAGTTCAGGAATTCCTTTATCCTGTACCCATACTATTTATGATGTTGATTTTTTAGCAGATACTTTGTTGGTTGCCGGTACAGATTTGGGAACATTGGATGATATTAATCCTGATCTTTATTCTTATTTACAGAATATCATGGGAAAGGTGAGACGGATAGGCTCTGTCTGTGTAGGAGCTTTTGTTCTGGCCCAGGCAGGGCTATTGAAGGGAAAACAGGTGACTACTCATTGGAAATATGCTGATATGCTCCAGCGAGCTTATCCCGATCTGAATGTGAATGTTAATCCATTTTTTATTCAGGATCAGGGAATATATACTTCTGGAGGTGTCTCGTCAGGAATAGATCTGGCACTGGCATTGTTGGAAGAGGATTTTGGAAAACCCATTGCGTCTGAAGTGGCCAAACACCTTGTTTTGCATTTGAAAAGACCTGGTGTGCAGTCTCAGTTTGGAAATGCTATTTCTGACTATGAAATGCTATCTCCCTTCACAAAGGAAATCAGAGACCTGCTCAAAGATAAGCTTGGGCAGTCCATTAGTATAGAATTTATGGCAGAATCAGTACATATGAGTATCCGTAATTTCTTCAGGGTATTTTTAAAAGAATCAGGAATGACGCCCGGAAAATTCCTTGAAAAAATGAGACTGGATCAGGCTAGAAATATGTTAGAATATACAGATATGAGTATCGATATGATTGCGGAAAAATGTGGTTTCAGTAATAGTATTTCCCTTCGACGGTTATTTTTGAAATATCTTTCTATTTCTCCTTCACAATACCGGAAAACCTGTAACGGAACAGAATAATTTTTTTTCATTTTTTTAATGAGGAAAGCTGATAATCAATTATCAGCCAGAGATTTTATGCCTTTATCTAAACAAATAATTTTAAGAATATCATTATGAATGAACAGCAAAAAAAGAAAACAATGAATGTAGCATTTTTGATTTACGATCAGGTAGAAGCCCTTGATTTAAATGGTCCTCTGGATGTTTTTATTAAAGCTGATGCAATCGCTGCAGGAAGCTATCACTGCTATACCATTGGAAAGACTAAAGATGCCGTATTCATGGAAGCCAATACGATGTCAGTTATTCCAACATATGATCTGAAAACAGCTCCTCAACCGGATATGATTGTTATTCCTGGCGCCAATCCTGACCGTGTGGTGGAATATCTGGAAGATGATGATTTCCAGAATACAGTGATACAATGGATAAAAGATCAGTATTATAACGGAACTATTGTTTTCACAGTGTGTACGGGAAGTATGCATTTATCAAAAACAGGAATACTGGATCATCATGAAATTACTACCCATTCTATGATGTTAGATGCTTTGGAGCAACATAATACTGAAAGTGCAGTGAAAAGAGGTGTCCGTTTCATAGATCAAGGGCAGTTAATTACTACAGCCGGAATTACAGCCGGAATAGATGCGGCTCTGTATCTGGTAGGAAAACATCATGGGCCGGAACTTGCAGATACGATTGCGAAGATTTTTGAATACCAACAGCAGAAATTTAAATACTAATTACACTAATTTCTCACAAATCACACCAATCATAGCTGTATTTATTATTAAAAATAGCCTTCCATCAGGATAGTACAGGGGTATTTCTGAAAGAATCTGCATGATCTGCGAGAGATTTTAAAAGGAGTTAGTATTTGAATTTGACAATGAATAAAGTTTCGGCGGGCCAAAGGCCCGCCGAAACCCAATTATAAAATATTTAATTTATAAAACTCCACTCTCCAATATGGAAAAAGTTCGTTCAATACAATTGATTTCTGCCAATTTTCCATACGGAATGGTGAAAGTAGGGCAGGTGTGACCAAAATCCATTTGGGTAATAACCGGCAAATCATATAAACCTTCTTCATCCAGAACTTTTAATAATTCAGTTTCATATTCTTCAGCATAAAGATTGTCATAGGGTCTTCCGAAAATAATTCCTTTGGCATTTTTTAGAATCCCTGTTGCAGCGTAATTTCTAAGCCAATATCTTACATAATCAGGATGGGGTTTACCTTCTGAGGTTTCAAAAAACAGGATACAGTCTTTCCATATTTCAGAATCTGGCCAGTAATCCGTTCCCTTAAGCATTTCCAGAACTTCCATACAGCCACCAATCAATGGCCCCTTAACAATAGATTTTCCTCTGATAAAACGCCATCCTGACGATGGAGTTAGTTTTCTTTTTATTTCTTGTAAGGAAGGATCAAACCAGTCAAGAAATTCTGTAGTCCAGCCTTCTGAGTTGGGATGGATCTGCCCAATAACTGAAGGAGAGAACAATGTACGTTTTATATCTTCAATCTGATACTTATGCATGGAATGATTCTCTGCAAAGCCCACCAATAGGGAAGTGCCATAAAATGAACTTAAACCAGCTTTCAGACAGATAAAATGCGTAATGGTGCTGTCAGAAAAACCCAGAAATATCTTGGGATTATTTTTAATAATAGAAAGGTCAATATATTTTAGAATCCGGATGCTGTCATCTCCACCAATATTGGAAATAACAGCTTTGACGGAAGGGTCTGAAAAAGCTTCCATAAGATCATTCGCCCTGGCTTCCGGATGATTATAAATCCATTGTGCCGATCGTAGCGCATGTGAAGTTTCGGTAACGTCCAGATTAAAAATCTGATTCAGTCGTTCTTTACCTTTTAAATACCTGTGTGGAAGATCACCGGCAGCACCCCAGGACATGGAAATGCTTGCCACTTTATCACCATCAACTAATCTTTTGGGAGTAATTAATTTCATAAATATTGAACTGCAATAAAAACAGAAAAAATGTTTGAGAATGATTTAACTGTTTGGAAAATAAATTAATAATACCTTTTGTAAGGCTATTCTGTTCAAAAATAGAACATCTTTATAAGAAATCCAATGATAAACAGTAAAAAAAGTAGGGTAAGAAACTTTGACTTTCTATTTGCAAGTTTTCATTCATAATGAGATTCTTTAGGACGATGGTATAGTTTGTAATTTTTGAAGAAAAAATATTTTTCATAATTAATTTATAAACAGATATTTGCTGATTGGGAGTGAAAATTTATGATAAAAAAGTCTAAAAAAGCTTGGGTTTAAAGGAGATTTTCCTATCTTTGCAGTCCCTTAAATAAAGGGATTTACTTAAAAAAGTAAGTGGCCGACTCGGTAGCTCAGCTGGTAGAGCAATACACTTTTAATGTATGGGTCCTGGGTTCGAATCCCAGCCGGGTCACAAATAAAAAAGAACTGCTATTTTAGTAGTTTTTAAAGAAATAATTTACTTGAAAAAGTAGGTGGCCGACTCGGTAGCTCAGCTGGTAGAGCAATACACTTTTAATGTATGGGTCCTGGGTTCGAATCCCAGCCGGGTCACAATAAAACGAACTGCTGTTTTAGTAGTTTTTAAAGAAGTAATTTACTTGAAAAAGTAGGTGGCCGACTCGGTAGCTCAGCTGGTAGAGCAATACACTTTTAATGTATGGGTCCTGGGTTCGAATCCCAGCCGGGTCACAAATAAAACGAACTGCTGTTTTAGTTTTTAAAAGAAATAATTTACTTGAAAAAGTAGGTGGCCGACTCGGTAGCTCAGCTGGTAGAGCAATACACTTTTAATGTATGGGTCCTGGGTTCGAATCCCAGCCGGGTCACAATATAAAAAGAACTACAATTTTGTAGTTCTTTTTATTTGCAATATATTTCATGACCGTAGCATACCGCATCTGATCTTGATGCTTTCATCTTTTATCCCATAAAATCCATTCTTTTTTACAGGTGATAAGCCGTTACAGAATTAATTTAAATCTACAGATATATAAAGATGCAATAATATTTATTGCCTGAATGGAAAAAATATGTAACAAATTGAGTTTTTAAATAGTCTTATTAGGAAAGATATAGATATGGTATTCCTGAGAAACCGCATTAATATTTTATCAATTTTTTTTCATAGTAAAGTGAGTTTATATAGAAATTGATAATATAAATTATGTATATTTATATCATAGATTGATAATGACAGAAGATATAACAATTCTGTTTAAGCTATAAAATATGAATAGGTAGGTATAGGTAGATGCAATAGGAAAAAGATAAAAGAGATTCAAAAATTGATCGTTATTAAAAGTAATACAACATATACAATATCTCTGAGAAAGATGATGATCTGTGTGGTGAACATGGGGATATTGTTATGTATTTTATCATGTAATAAAAATTCTCAGGACAAAGAGAAAGAAAATTTTGATTCTGTTTTACTAAAAAAAAATACCGAATTACAGCTTTCCGGTGAATATGAAAAACTTATTGAACTGAATATCGGTTATTTAAAAAAAGCAGCTAAAATGCAGTACAAAGAAGGTAAGGCTCTTTGCTATCTTAATATTGCTGAAATAAATATTTCTACTGAAAATTATGAAAAAGCGCTGATTCTTCTTGAAAAAGCCGGAGAAAACCTGAAAGATTCAGAAAGCGGTTATCATAAAGCGGTGCTGTATGATGATTACTCTCAATACTATTCCTATTTAAATTTAATTGATAAGGGGATCATGTACAATAATAAAGCGTTTTATTACATAAAAAATGCAAAAGAATCAGCACTTACAAAGAAACTCCTTCCAAGGCTCTATCTGACCAGAGGAATTTATTTTGCCAGAAAAGGATGGTTTGGAACCTCTTTGAAATGTATTATGAAGGGAAATAAACTTGAAAATTCGGTATATAGCAACTGTATGGTAGCTCAATACTATTTGATAAGGCATCAGTTAGATTCTGTCAGAGTATATATGGCAAAAACCAGTGAGATGATGCACAAGCAGAAAGTAAGTGATGTGGAATCTTTCTGGGTATATTCTGCAATGGGATATTATTACTATGAGATTAATAATAGTGATGAAGCCGAAAAAGCATTTCAGAAGGCACTGGAAATGAATATAAAGACTGACCGTACATATTCTTCGAAAGTATATTTTGTTTACAAAGCACTTGCAGAACTGTACAAAAAAAAGAATGACGGAGGCAAAGCTTATTATTATTTGAAAAAATATATGGAGGAGGAAAATAGGATGGCGACTGCAAGAATGGCTGCAATGAACAGATCTACGGAGAATTTTATTTCTGAGATAAAACCAGAATCTGACTGGCATAGAAACGATTTACCTTTAGCCATTGCTCTATCTATTACTGCATTAACTATTTCCGGGATATATGTTCAGAGGACAATTAAAACCCAAAGGTTAAAAAAGAGAGCTTTAAAGCAAGAAACGGAAGAATTAAAAAGCCATGTTAGAGCAAAAATGCTGAAAGAAGTTACTGAGCTTGCCCAAAAAAATGATTCCTCATTTCTGATGAAATTTAAAGAACTATACCCAGATTTTATCAGCTCTCTTTTAAAAATTAATCCGGATCTTGAAAACTCTGAACTAGCATTTTGTGCAATGCTGAAACTGCATTTCTCATCCAAGGAAATTGCAGATTATACTTTTGTGCAGCACAGATCTGTTCAACAAAAAAAATATAGAATAAGGAAAAGGCTTAATATTTCAGGAGAAGAAGATATTTATGATTTTTTTGATAGAATAAGCAATTAATAAATGATAACCCATGTTGTTATACACAATTAAAAAAAATGTAATATCACTTCATCAAAAAAGTCAGTTTTAAATCTTAATTTTTACAAAAATTCAGCTAAAGGAACCGTATCATGATTCGTATTTTACTTTCCATTGTCTTCATTATTCTGATGTCTTGTAGTCCAGATTCAAGGGAGTATGAAAAAAGTTTTGATATTCCTTTAATGAAACAAAACGAAGAATTCAGACTTGCTGGTGAGTACGATTCTCTGGTTAATCTTAATAAGAGGTACTACAGAAAAGCACAGAAAATGGGATATAAAGATGGTAAGGCTTTATGTTATATTAATTTGGCAAGAGTTAATATATCCCTTGAAAATTACCAGAAAGCCAATATTCTTTTCAGTGATGCTCAGGAAATTCTGGAAGATTCAGACAACACTTTGCATAAAGCTATATTTTATAATTATTACGGACGGCTCAATTCTGAACTGAAAAGGATTGATAAAGCATTTGAATACAACAATGAGGCATTGATTAATGCTGAAAAAAGTAAAGATTCTGAATTAAAAAGAATAGCCCTTTATAATGTTTATACCCAACAAGGAGATTATTATACTCAAAAAAAGAATCCCAAAGCTGCATTGGAATATTTTCAGAAGGCAAGAAAACTTGATCAGACCGGTATAGCAGATTGTGCCATAAGCGATTATATATACATGCACAAAAATAAAGATTCGGCCTATAAGTATATAACCAATGCTTATGATAAAATGATTCTTAGAAAAAGAGAAGATGCTGTTGCACTTAATATCCATACCATCATGGGGGAGTACTACCTTTATTATAATGAACATGATAAAGCAGAAAAAGAATTTCTAAGGGCTCTTGAAATTGATAAGAAAACCAGACGTATCTTTGCTCAGTATACAAAATATATTTATAATGATCTGAGAACTTTATATGAAGCAACAGGAAATAAAGAAAAGGCCTATTTTTATCTTAATGCTTATACCGAAGCAAAAAATAAAACGAACGCAGCAGTACTGGCAACCATTAATCAGGACATGGAATCCTTTATCACAGAAGCAAAAACTGATGCGAAAAAACATAAAAGCAAGGCGCAATGGGTTGTTTTTCTGTCTTTTGCTGTGCTTTCCCTATTAGCTATATATACCTGGAGAATTATCGATACGTTACGAAAAAGAAAAGCCGTTCTGAAATCAGAGGCTGAATATCTGAAAAACAGAATTAATGATAACAGCCAGGAAGAACTCATTGAAATGGCTAAGAAAAACGATCCTGAATTTCTTTCCTGTTTTAAAGAAGTATATCCCGGATATATAGATAAGCTTCTAGCCATCAATCCTGGTCTTGAAACATCAGAGCAGGTTTTCTGTGCAATGCTGAAGTTACATTTCAGTTCTAAGGAAATTGCCAATTACACACTTGTTCAGCATAGGACTATCCAACAAAAAAAATACAGGATCAGAAAAAAAATGAATATTCCAACAGAAACTGATATTTATGTTTTCTTTGATAGTATAAAATAATTAGGAAGACTCCCTTTTTCTAAGGTTTAAATTAAAGCAAAAAAAAACTGCCTGAGTCATCACGTCAGACAGTGTTTTCGAAATGTTTTTTTTCGCCACCTGAATTTTCTTAGCGGTCTTGGTTCAAATTTGGAAATTTTCATCCAAATAATAAAAAATAGGTCTACTACACGAATACTACAGTTGTTTGATTTTGTGTCAATCACCTGTTTGTCAGTAGTTTATATTTTGTTTTATTATTAATTTGAAATTTGTACAAATTAGGTGTTGGTACTAGAAAATAGGTTTTTAAGTCTCGCACATAAGTGAAGCAAGAGAGAATTTCTATAATAGTTTCCTAATACCGTTTAAATGTAATCTCTATGCTTGTTTTGTCATTCTAGAAAATATCTACATGTTTATTGGTTAGTTTAAGTTTCTGATATATAATTATTTATTGAGGTGTTGTATGAGTGTAGTAGGCTGTTTTTTTACTTTTTTCAATTAAAGATATAGATTTGCAGAAGCCTCTGAAGTATGATTCTGTGAGGATCAGCATTAAAGATTATATAAAATAATACAAACACAAGTTAATCATGAAATAAAAATACAAATGGGGGCTCTGGTAATAAAATCTACCGGAGATAAAAAGTAGTATTTGTTTTAGTTGGGAAATAGCTGTCTCAATATTTGAGGCAGCTATTTAATTCTCAAAGTATTTATTGAGGATATTTTTAACCATATTTTAAACACAAATGATGGAAGAAAGGACGTCCTATATTGTAAGCAATATGTTTTCTGAAATGTTGGCTGATAAAGCAATGTTACAGTAAATGAAACCTCTACCATTATATAAGAAAAGAAAAAAACACAAATGGATCTCCCCAATCTGGATCTTAAAAGGAGAGAAGAAATATTTATTTTCGAGGGAAAAATGGCTGTCTCAGATGAGGCAGCCTTTTTTATTATAAAAGGAAGCTTGAAATTACTGAATATTAATAACCTGAAGCTTTTAAACCTAAGTTTTGTATTTGCCTCATTTTATTTTAAATGTCCGGAAAAAAACTCAAGCATTGTTGTTAGGGATGTCTCAGAATGCATTTGTTCTCCATTTTCAAGAGACGCTTTGGTTGCCATTGCTGCCCTTGTCCGCATATTGATTTCATACTGGGAAATAGCCTTCTGTAGAGTATTATAACAGTTATTTGTTAAATGTTCACTGAGTTCCAGAGCATCCAGCATTGCCATATTGGCTCCTTCTCCGGCAAATGGAGGCATTACATGGGCTGCATCACCCATTAAGGTGATATTGGATTGTGTTTCCCAGGTCTGGTCTAATGGCATAGCATAAATAGGACGGGGTATGAAAGGAGGAATGGCATTTTCAAACAACTCGTACCATATTTCATTCCATTCAGGATATTTAGTTTTAAACCATTGAAGAACTGCTTTACTATCAGAGAAATCCAGTCCGGAATTGACAGCCCAGTCTTCATCAGCTTTAAAGCTTGCATAAAACCCCAGATCACCATTGCCTTTCTGCCCCATCAATATATTTTTGGAATTTCC
>NZ_MAYF01000035.1 GCF_001684955.1 Chryseobacterium contaminans
CTGAGATTTCCATTAAAGTTAGATTATGAAAAAGTTATTAACCGTTTCCATACAGAAAAAATGGCTTATACTGGCTCTCTTTATATTATTAGGATTTTTTGGTTACTATTCGTGGACTAAGCTTTCCGTTGAAGCCTATCCTGATATAGCAGATACGACTTCACAAGTAGTAACTCAGGTTCAGGGATTAGCTGCCGAAGAAGTAGAACAGCAGATCACCATTCCGCTGGAAAGAGCTCTTAACGGGATCCCGGGAATGCATGTGATGCGAAGCAAAAGTACATTTGGGCTTTCCATGATTACCATTGTATTTGATGATGGAATTGATGATTATTGGGCTAGGCAGCGTATCCAGGAAAGACTGGCTGAAGTGTCTCTGCCTTATGGAGCACAACCGGGATTAGATCCTTTAACCTCGCCCATAGGAGAAATCTACCGGTATGTGATTGAAAGTGATAATCACAGCCTGAGAGAGCTTACTGATCTTCAGAACTTCGTTATCATCCCCAGGATAAAACAGGTTTCAGGAATTGCCGATGTAACTAATTTTGGTGGAATAACCACCCAGTTTCAGATAGAACTCGATCCCAACAAGCTGGAACAATATGGTCTTTCCCTTGCAGAAGTTATTGAAACCATCAGTAAAAACAATGCCAGCGCAGGCGGGAGCATGCTTCCCCGTGGAGATCTTGCGTATGTAGTTCGTGGGATTGGATTGATTAAAAATCTTGATGATCTCGGAAAGACCGTTGTAAAGACTGAAAAAGGAGTTCCTGTTTTTTTAAATGATATCGGAAATCTCAAATATGGAAATCTTGAACGCAAAGGAATTCTTGGGTTTACAGACAGAAACAGAAACTATAATGAAAGTGTAGGCGGAATTGTTTTACTTTTAAAAGGACAAAACCCGTCACAGGTATTGATTGGTGTACATGAAGCAGTAGATGAGCTCAACAAAAATATTCTTCCGGCTGGGGTAAAAATTCATACCTATCTGGACAGAACTGATCTTGTAAAAACAACGCTTAACACCGTTTCCCATACTTTAACGGAAGGAATTGTGTTGGTGATTATTATCCTGATTGTATTCCTTGGAAGCTGGCGGGGAGCTCTTTTAACAGCGATTACTATTCCTTTTTCACTTCTTATCGCTTTCATTTTAATGCATTTCACCAATATTCCAGCCAATCTTCTTTCATTGGGAGCCATAGATTTCGGAATTATTGTAGATGGTTCTATTGTAATGCTGGAAGCTATTTTAAGGCAGAGGGAAGAACATCCGGACAAAGAACTGGAAGAGAAAACAATCATTCAAAAAGCCACTGAAATTGCGAAACCGATATTCTTTTCAGGAATTATCATCATTACGGCTTACCTGCCTCTGTTCGCATTTGAAAGGGTTGAAAAAAAATTATTTACTCCCATGGCATTTACAGTAGGATACGCATTATTAGGAGCCCTGGCAGTCGCATTATTACTGATTCCCGGATTGGCTTATATGATTTACAGAAAACCCAGAAAGCTTTATCATAACCGATGGCTGGAGAAAGTAAGCAACGCTTATGGAAAGGGAATTGACAAAATCATGTCTGCGCCAAAAAAAATCTTTATTCCCGCAGGAATTGTATTACTTGGAGCCGGAATTCTTTCCTATAGCGTGGGTAAAGACTTCCTACCGGAACTTGATGAAGGTTCTATCTGGTTACAAGTACAGCTTCCACCCGGAATTTCTCTGAAAAAAGCTCAGGAAATGAGTGATTCACTTCGTATGAAAACAATGAAACATTCCGAAGTAACTTACATTATGGTACAGGCAGGACGTAATGATGATGGCACCGATCCATGGACTGCTTCTCACTTTGAAGTATCTGTAGGGATAAAACCATACAAAGAATGGGTATCAGGTAAGACAAAAGCAGACCTCATCAAAGAACTGGCAGAAGATTATAAAGAAATGCCGGGCTTCACCGTAGGTTTCTCCCAACCTATGATTGATGGAGTAATGGATAAAATATCAGGAGCCCACAGTGAGTTGGTAGTAAAAATTTACGGGGATGATTTTGCCGGAACAAGACAGGTTGCAGAGAATGTTCTTTCTCTCTTAAAAACAGTTCCCGGTTCTGCAGATCTTGCCATTGATCAGGAACCACCACTTCCCCAGTTGCAGATTATCGCAGACAGAAATAAAATTGCCCAATATGGCTTGAATGTTTCTGATGTTACCGATCTTATTGAAACTGCACTTGGAGGAAAAGCAGTATCACAAATCTTTATTGGCAATAAAGTTTATGATATTTCCTGCCGCTATGTGGAAAGCAGTCGAAATACTCCTGAAAAAATAGGAAATCTGATGCTGACCTCTTCATCAGGAGCAAAAATTCCGCTTTCACAGATTGCTACAGTAAAATTAAGTACCGGAGAAAGCACCATCACAAGGGAAATGAACAAAAGGCATCTGACCGTTAAGCTTAATCTGAGAGGCCGTGATCTTACTTCATTCATCAACGAAGCACAGAAAAGTATTGAAAAAAACATCCGTTACGATCATGAAAAATACCAGATCAAATGGGGCGGACAGTTTGAAAATAAAAACAGGGCTTATTCAAGACTGGCCGTTATTGTCCCATTGGTATTAGCTGTTATGTTTCTGTTGTTGTATGGAGCGTTCGGAACTTTCAGACAGGCATTGGTTTTAATGAGTATTATTCCACTGGCTTTATTTGGAGGAATGCTGGCCTTAAATATCAGAGGAATGTCACTTAATGTATCATCTGCTGTAGGTTTTATCGCTTTATTCGGGGTAGCTATTCAGAATGGGGTAATTATGGTTTCCCATATCAATACCTTAAGAAAAAGCGGAATACCACTTAAAGCATCGGTTATTCAGGGAGCAAAAGATCGTTTCAAACCAGTATTGATGACCGCATCAGTAGCCATCATTGGATTATTACCAGCCTCTTTGGCAACAGGAATCGGATCTGATGTACAGAGGCCTTTGGCTACCGTGATTGTGTATGGATTGATGTTTTCCACATTCCTTACCCTGTTTGTGCTTCCTGCCATTTATTATTTAGCTGAATACCGTTTTGACAAACAAAATGCAACCTCTCATGAAATTTAATTTTTTAATCATAGTATTATGTACCGTTAAAGGTATATTCATCAAAGGCCAGACAGAACAGGAACCTATTTACTTCAATGAATACCTGAATTACGTGAAGGATAAAAATCTTGGTCTTGCTGCCCAAAAATACAATGTAAGCATGGCTGAAGCGTCAATCCTCACCGCAGGAATTTTCCCGGATCCTCAAATTGAAATGGAAACCTCAAACAACGGAATTTCCAAAGATATGGGATATACGGTTGGAGGAGCAGTAAGCTGGACCCTTGAACTAGGCGGCAAAAGAAAAGCCAGAATAGAAACCGCGAAGAACGAAGCTGAATATTCTAAACTACAACTGCAGGATTATCTAAGAAACCTTCTTGCTGATGCTACTTTAGGTTATGTTGAAGCGTTAAAATCAAAAGCATTGCTGAATGTTCAGAAAGAGTCTTATCAAAGTATGCTCAAACTAGCAAAATCTGACAGTATCCGGTATAAATTAGGGGATATTTCCAGAGTAACTTCTCAACAAAGCCGATTGGAGGCTTCTTCTTTATTGAATGAAGTCTACCAGCTGGAAGGCGCTCAACAACAATCCATCACTGCTTTATCCGATTTTATGGGGAGTGACAGTACTGGCAAAGAAGTAACTGGCGACCTTAATAATTTCAACAGAAATTTCACGTTGAGTGACCTCATCACACAGGCTTTTAACCAAAGAGCCGACCTTTTGGCTTCCAGGCAAAATATCAATACTGCTGCAAGCCGTGTTAAACTTGAGAAAGCCAACCGAGCTATAGACTTAGGATTAAGCGCCGGAGCCGGGCACAACACCATAGCCAATAATGAAATTGCCCCCTCTCCTGCTGTGAACACGGTAAAATTAGGAATGAGTATTCCTTTAAAATTTTCCAACCGCCGGAATGCAGATCTTAAAATTGCCGAAATGGGTTATTCACAGGCAGAAGCAGAATACAGACAGGTTGAAAACAATATCAGAATGGAAGTAACCCAGGCTTACCAACAGTATACTTCCGCTCAAAAACAGTTGCAACAGTTTGACAACGGAATGCTGAAAGAAGCTGAAAGTATCCTCAAGGGAATTACTTACAGTTATCAGCGTGGAGAAAGTTCTATTTTGGAAGTTCTGAATGCTCAGAGAACATATAATGAACTTCGTCAGAATTATTTTCAGCTTCTCGCAGACAATGCTTCTGCTTTAATAGAACTTGAGCGCAAAGCCGGCATCTGGGATATTGATTTTTAAAGAAGGGAAGCCAGAAGCTGGAAGAAGGAAGTTTATCTTCGTCATAAAATCACTAAAATATCCATTAATTGACCTTTTAATAATAAATGATAAACTCAGAGGTACAACAGTAACTTCCATCCTCCCTCTTCCTGCTTCCAACCTAAAAAAGCCCTGAATCAATATGATTCAGGGCTTTTTTATTTCTTATACTGAGATTCATAGATCCCAATCCAATCGTCGACCGTCATCTTCTGACTCAGTTCTGCAATCAGCTCAAAAGGAATATCTTCTGGTTTTCTGAAACGTACACAGGATTTTCCCATATCCAGTTTTTTCTTGGAATGCTTAGGATATTCTGCTACAAACCATTCCAATAATTCCGGTCTGGAATACAATCCCATATGATACAATGCAATAAAATTCTTTTGGGAGGCCAGATTAATAAAAGGCAAAGGAGTTCCGGGCGCACAATGATACCCCGCAGGATAAGTTTTCAAAGGAACTACCCAGCCTAACATTCCGTAATTGGATATTTCTTCAAAACCTTCAGGCAGATTGTTATTAATCACATTATAAAGCTTTTTAAAAGACTCTTGTCTTTCCTCCGGAATCTTGGAAAGATAATCTTCTAATGATGTTGATATAATTTGCATTTTCAGTAAGTTTTAGAGGGTCAAGTTAATAAAAATAGTTATTCATTGATATAAAAAAGCAGCGATACAATAATGCACCGCCGCTCAACTTTATTTACACTAAAAAATTATTTTTTTATTGTTTTTACTGTAGACTGAGATCCGTCTTTAAAGTAAAGAGTAACAAAGTACAATCCGGAGTTCAGTCTGCTTAGATCCAGTTCTTTCACAGAACCTTCAACTGTTTTCACCACTCTTCCTGCCGTATCCGTTATAGCTACCGACTTAACATCTCTTACATCTGAAATATACAGAATATCTTTAAACGGATTCGGATGAACTGATGCTTTTTTCACTGGTTTATTTACTTCCGAAGTACTTAACTGAGCGTTTTCAACCGTAAAATCATCCACATAGAAGTTATAATCCATATCTTCATCCAATGAGCCTGTACTTCCATAAAATGCAAAGACAGTATTCGCCCCTACAAAATTAGCCAGATCAAATGTATATTCATTAGCAGTATTAGACGGAGTATTATTGGCATCCCAGGTTTGTAAAATCATCCATGTAGTTCCGCCATCATTGGAAACCAGGAAATGAACGACATCATCACTATCCATTCCCGAAGAATCAGCATTATAATATTGTGTTACTCCATATTTAAATTTCACTTTATAACCACCTGCCGACAGATCGAAAGACACTGTTTTAAGCCAACCTGTTCTGTCTGAAGAATATAAATTCATATAGGCTGAAAGTCCGTTAGCAGGGGTATTCAGAAAACTGCGTGAACCCCAATAAGAATAAACTGTATCTGATGGTCCTGTAGTTGGATCCCCTCCATTTAAATAATGAACCCAGCATTGTCCTGGAAAACTATTAAAATTATTAGTATAGGAAGGCACTATTGCACCACACTGGGTTGTAAATGATTTAGCAAGAGACCATACACTCTTACTTGTTGCTGTACTACAATTGGCTCTTACCCAATAATTATACGTTGTACTTGGAGATAAATTATTCAGGGTATAAGAAGTTCCTGTAACATTAGAATAATTAGGATTTACATTACTGGCAGGAACTGCAGGATTGGTACTATAATAAATATCATAACTTACAGTCTGGTTACTGGCAGGAACCGACCATGAAATCTGAGCCGTATTGGCCGTGATTGCTGTTGCCGCATCTGTTGTAGGAGCAATACAGTCTGTAAAAGCATCTGCTGAAAAAGCAAAAATATTAGGAATTCCGGATCCGGAACTTTTTGTAACCGTAACACTCTGTATTAGTTTGGCCTGATTAGCAGCATCAATATTTAAAACATACTGATACAATCTGGGATTACTGCTGTTAGGTTCTAAATTATCATTATCTCTGTTAATCCTTCCAATTCCCTGAATGGCAGCATTGCTTCCACCATACCAGTCTGAAAGGTTGATATTAGAAAGCGTTTGCGTTGAATTATCTGTAAAATTTACAGTAACATCCACTGCAGAAGTTCCACTACCACTCGTTGAAAGCATATACAACTTAAAAGCAGCCATTGGAGTAGTAAAGACAAGAGTTCCGTTATCTCCTGTTGTCACCAGTTTCAAAGAGTTATTGGCACTTAAATCCCCCAATTGAAAACTAAGACCTGGTGTGGAAGATACTATTGAATTAATGATACCATCTGCAGGAATTCCGTATGTAAGAGCAGGGCTCGCAGATGTAAGTTTAAAGTCCTTCGCTACAAAAGCAAAAGATACACCATCCACATCTGTTGTGGTAGATACTGAAGAAGAACCTTCCCCGTTCGCAATTACATCTGCTGTAAAACCGGAAGTAATCGGCATTTTTTGAAAATTTTGAGCCATCATTGCTGATGCTGAAAGAAGAGCAATAGCAGGAAAAGCTCTAAAAAATAAATTTATTGTCATTTTATTCATATTTAAGCCGTAAATTAAGAAAAATATTAATATAAAATACTTATTTTTAATAAATAAACAACATTAACTCAAAAACAACATTAATATCAGCAATTCTATTTATAAAATTACCAGCTCTGAAAGTGAATAATAAGCCGTTTCTTCTTATTCTTAATTTTATTATTGGGAAATTAAATCCTATTTTTGTCATACAAATTTTTTGAACAATGCCGAATATTTCAAACAGAGCACTGCATATGCCGCCTTCGCCGGTAAGAAAACTGGTTCCCTTTGCGTTACAAGCAAAACAAAAAGGAATAAAAGTATACCACCTTAATATCGGACAGCCTGATATTGAAACTCCGGAAACAGCATTAAATGCTTTAAAGAACATTGATCTTAAAGTATTGGAATATGCACTTTCTGAAGGTAACTTAGACTACAGAAAAGCCCTTACAGAATATTACCATTCTTTAGGTTTTTCAGATCTGACACCTGATAACTTTATTGTTACCAATGGTGGCTCTGAAGCGCTTAACTTTGCGATCTCAACTTTATGTGATGAAGGAGATGAAGTAATTATCCCTGAGCCTTACTATGCTAACTACAATGGGTTTACCAGTACATTCGATGTAAATGTAGTAGCGGTTTCGTCTACCATTGATACAGGTTTTGCCCTGCCTCCTATTGAAGAGTTTGAAAAAAAGATCACAGAAAAAACAAGAGCAATCATTATCTGTAATCCAGGTAACCCTACAGGATATCTTTACACTCGTGAAGAACTTCAGAAACTTGCCGAGATTGCATTAAAATATGACATCGTAATCATCTCTGATGAAGTATACAGAGAATATGTATACGACGGAAAACAACAGATATCTATCCTTGATTTCCCTGAATTAAAAGAAAACTGCATCGTTATTGATTCAGAATCCAAGCGTTATTCAATGTGCGGGGTAAGAATCGGATGTATGGTTACCCGTTCTCAAAAAATCCGTAATGCAGCGATGCTTTTTGCACAGGCAAGATTAAGCCCTGTTCTTTTAGGACAAATTGCAGCTACAGCCGCTCACCAGAATGACGGGGCTTACATCAGAGCAGTAAGAGAAGAATATACTCACAGAAGAAATATTTTAGTAGACCTTTTAAATGCTATTCCGGGAGTAATCTGTCCTAAACCAAGAGGTGCTTTCTACTGTGTGGCAGAACTTCCTGTAGACGATACAGAGAAATTTGCACAATGGTTGCTTGAATCATATTCCAACAACAAAGAAACCATCATGGTAGCTCCTGCCGGAGGTTTCTACAGTGATCCTGAATTAGGTAAAAAACAGGTAAGAATTGCTTACGTACTGAAAGAAGAAGATCTTAAAAGAAGTGCTGAAATTCTGAAAGATGCTTTAAAACAGTATAGAGAAGAATTCAGCCTATAAATTATACAAGATGCCGACAACAAAAAATGTATATCTGAAACTCATATTTCCGATCTTTTTGCTGTCGGCATTTTTTTCCTGTGATTCAAAAAAATCAAAACAATCTGCGGCTTCTGCCAATGAAATAACTTTGATAAGGCTATCTCATATAGGCGGCACAATGGGAGAATACAGGATTATAAAAGCCACCAAAGACTCTGTCTTTGTAGAAAAAGGAGCCACTGCCAATAAAACCCATCAGGAATGGGCTTCAGCCATCACTCCTGATACATGGAAGCAGCTCATCTCCTCCATTAATGTTAAAGATCTTGACAAGATAAAAAGTTCACCAAGCCAGCAGTCTGTAGATGGTATTGATGAGACTTTTCAGATACGTACTTCCAGGAAAGCTCATTTCTTCGTCAACTCTTTTGCTGATCCGAAACATTATAAACAACTTCAGCAGCTTAAAGAACAACTAGACAAAATTCTTCCAAAAGAATACCAATAAAACATGCAAGAAAATTTTTCCTTAAAGCCTTACAATACATTTGGTGTTGATGCTCACGCAAAATACTTTGTTGAAATAAACAACATTGAAGAATTAAAAAGCGCTCTTACCTTTTCGAAAGAAAACAATCTTCCTCTTTTATTTTTGGGAGGCGGAAGTAATATTCTGCTGACAAAAGATTTTGACGGCCTTGCTATTAAGCTTAATTTAAAAGGCATCTCCGAAAAACATCTCAATGAAAATGAGGTTTTGGTAACTGCAAAAGCTGGGGAAAACTGGCATGAATTCGTCATGTACTGTCTGCGTAAAAATTATGGCGGATTGGAAAATCTTTCTTTAATTCCCGGTAATGTAGGTACTTCTCCTATGCAGAATATTGGCGCTTACGGAACAGAAATTAAAGATGTATTTGTAAGCTGTGAAGTATTGGATCTGGAAACGCTCGACCTTAAAACTTTCAGTCTTGAGGAATGCAGATTCGGATACAGAGACTCTATTTTCAAGCAGGAAGGAAAAGGAAGATACGTTATTCTGGAAGTTACCTTTAAACTTACCCAGAAAGACCACCACATCAAAACAGAATATGGAGCTATTACCTCTGAACTTGAAAACCTCGGAATTAAAAACCCTTCTATTCAGGATGTCTCTCAAGCTGTTATCAACATCAGACAAAGTAAATTACCAGATCCTAAGCAAATAGGAAATGCGGGAAGTTTTTTCAAGAATCCTACCATCCCTTTAGCTCAGTTTGAAGAGTTAAAACAGAAATTCGATAATATCCAAGGCTATCCTAATGGCAATATGGTAAAGGTTCCTGCCGGATGGCTGATTGAACAATGCGGATGGAAAGGGAAACAGATCGGAAATGTAGCATCACACAAACTTCAGTCACTGGTTATCATCAACGCGACCGGAGAAGCAACCGGTAAAGAAATTTTTGATTTTTCCACTGAAATCATCAACTCCGTAAAAGAAAAATTCGGGATAGAACTAGAACGGGAAGTGAATATTATTTAATTAAAATATACAGGTTGATTCAATGTGAATACAGCCTTTTTTATTTCTAATGACGGAGCTAAGCACATTTAAAAATCTTTGGGTTTCTTATGGCTTAGCGTTTTTAACCAAATAATATTCAACAACTTTTATAAAATCCTTATTTTAGCTAAAAATAAACATACCAACATGAAAATAGCTATTTTGGGAGCCGGAAATATGGGACTATCATTTTCAAAATCATTTTTGAAATATGAACTGATTAAACCGGAAAACCTTCATCTGATTACCCGAAGCCAGACAAAAATCTCCAAAATAGCAGAAGAATTCCCCAAATCAAAAACATCCACTTTTGAAGAAGTTACAGAGCTGGATGCTGACCTGATTATTATCGCTGTAAAACCACAGGATTTTCAAACAGTTGCTCAGAATTTCAAATTTACTTTAAAGGAAAACCAGATGGTTTTATCCATTATGGCCGGAATTAATATTGAAAAAATTCAAAAATCATTAAACCATCCGCTGGTGGTAAGAGCTATGCCTAATTCTCCTACCCTTCTGGGAATGGGAATTACCGGTTATACTGCAGCAGACGGCATTTCCTTCAGCCAACTTATCAACATTGAAAGGCTTTTAAACAGTACCGGAAGATCGGTTTATCTGGAAGATGAAAACCTTCTGGATGGTGTTACAGCTCTTTCCGGAAGCGGGCCTGCTTATTTCTACTATATTATCGATGCGATGATTAAGGCAGGAATGGAAATGGGAATTGAAGAAAATCTATCCAAGCTGTTCGTGAAACAAACCATGCTGGGAGCCTATCATCTCATTAATAATTCCGAAAAGAACCTCGAAGAACTCATCAAAGATGTAGCCTCCAAAGGCGGAACTACAGAAGCCGCTCTAAAAACCTTTGAAGAAAATAGTTTCAAGGAAATTTTAAAACAGGGAATTTTAAATGCCGAAAAAAGAGCAAAAGAGCTCAACAGCTAAATCTTTTTTCCAAAAATCTACGACACAGCCATCCTAAATATACCCCAAATGTATTGAGGAGGATATCATCTACCTCAAATATTCCCATTCTTGTAAAATATTGCAGCCCTTCCACAATGGTAATAGCCGGTATAAAAGTAAAAATTAAGGACTTCAGATCTCTTAGCTCCGGAAAGATCCACCCCAGAAAGCCGAAAGGAATGAACATCACAATATTTCCGACCACAATAATAACAATATCCTTCCATGACATGGCTCCCTGAATAAACTTAATGGTAGAAAGCACAGGTTCCACTGTAATCAGGTTATCTTCATATTGAAATCTGCCCATTCCGAGAAACATCAGATACAGCAAAAACAGGGTATAAGGAGCAATAACAATTTTATATAATTTCTTTATCATCAGATGCTAATATATTCATTTCAAAAACATTAAATTTGTATATTAAAATAATTTAATGAAATACGTTCTGCTAACACTTATTTCAGCAATGCTGCTGTCGGTCTCTTGGCCTACTTATGGAGTTCCTTTTTTTATCTTTTTCGCCCTCGTTCCACTTCTGATGATGGAACATGGCATTTCAAAATTTTCAGATTATAAAAGAAAAAGCTGGATGGTCTTCGGGCTCTCCTATCTTTGCTTTGTCATCTGGAATATTGTCACTACAGGATGGCTGTACGGCTCTAAAAATCCGGATGGAAGCCACTCTTTAATGGCAGTGGTGTTTCCTGTTCTTGTAAACTCTCTCCTTTATTCTCTGGTTTTCCAGTGCTATCATTGGTATAAAAATGCACAAGGGACGTATTGGGGATTAGGATTCTTAATAGCGATCTGGATGAGTTTTGAAAAATTTCATTTAGGATGGGAACTTACCTGGCCATGGCTGAACTTAGGAAACGTATTTTCAGATTACCCAAAACTGATTCAATGGTATGATACCTTAGGAGCAACTGGCGGAAGCTTTTGGATTCTGTTAACTAATGTTCTTATATTCTATACAATCAGAACCTGGGAGGCAGGAAGAAAAAGAAAAGACCTGATCAAAAACTCATCTATTATAGCAGCTTTAATCGCTATTCCGATGATTATTTCCATCATTAAGTATAACAGTTTTAATGAAAAGCCATCCGGACAGGTAAACGTACTGATGCTACAGCCTGATCTTGATCCTTATGCTGAAAAATATTCAAAAGACAGCTTAACGATTGAACAGGATCTTTTGGCTCTGGCTGAAAAAAATTCAACCACAAAAATAGATTATTATATTGCTCCGGAAACGGCTCTTCCTGGCAGGGGTTCTATTTCTGAAACAGGAATTGAAAAAAGTTTACTGTTGAACAACGTTAAAGACTTTTTATCTAAACATCCGGGATCTGTTTTTACAACAGGAATCTCATCCCACCGTTTATTTTTTGATCCTAAAACCTTACCAAAGGAAGCGTATGAAATTAATCAGGGAGTTTGGGTAGCAAGTTACAACACTGCTGTTCAGCTTGCTCCACAACAGAAAACCCAGATCTACCATAAAGGGAAACTCGTTCCCGGGGTTGAGATCTTCCCTTATATGAGCGTTTTAAAACCAATTTTAGGGAATGCTATGCTTAATTTAGGCGGAACTGTAGCTTCTTTAGGAACAGACAAAGAAAGAATGGCCTTTTCCAATCCTTATAACAAAGGAAAAATGGCACCTATTATCTGTTATGAAAGTATTTATGGAGAGTTTGTTACAGATTATGTAAAAAAAGGAGCCAACTTCCTGGGGATTATGACCAATGATTCCTGGTGGGGCGTTACTGAAGGACACAAACAACTTTTATCTTATGCTAAATTAAGAGCTATTGAAACCAGAAGAGAAATTGCCCGCGCTGCCAACAGTGGGATTTCAGCACATATTAATGCAAAAGGTGAAGTGGTAGCGGATACTTTCTATGGAGATAAAACCGCATTATTTTCAAAGGTTAATCTTTATGAAGGGATGACATTTTACTCAAGAGCAGGAGATCTTCTTTCAAGATTTTCAATGTTCGCTTTAGGGTTTTTATTATTCTACTATCTCATCAAAAGATTTCAGTCTAAGATAAAGAAAGCATAGTGTTTAAGAATCAGTCACACTGATCTTATACTTATACAATATAATCTGCGTTATCGGCAAGATCTGAGAGCTATTATACTCTCACTGATTGAGCTGATGACGCAGATTTTTTTTAAACACAAACAATACTAATCTTCACCCAAATAGCCACAAACCTTTGCATAATCTTGAATTCTGCGATAAAATATTTTACAATACTAACAACATATTTTCAGAACAAAAAAAGAAAAACCAGCTGGACGTCTGGTTTCTCTCAAGATAGAATAATGATTCAGTGAAGTTACTTAATACTAAGTTTTTTGGTGGTTATTTCGTTTTTTATCTTCAGTTTTAATAAATATATTCCTTTTGGAAGATGAGAAACATCAATAGACTGATCTGCTGTTAAAGTTGTATTCAGCTTTCTTCCTTCCATTGAATACATTTCAGCCTCTGAAACCTTCTCTCCTTTAATATATACCTTATCATAAGTAGGGTTTGGATAAATAACAAGTTCTTTTTCTTTATTGATCGCATTCTCTCTTGTTGACAATGTCCCCTGTGTAGAAACATCAGAATAAACTTTTGAAGCATCAATGGATCTTACACTCCAGTAAACATTCTGAATAGCCGGATCAAGATCCAGGAACCATGAAGGAGTCGTAACAATATATTTGGCAATATCCTGCGAGTTTGGGGTAGAGCCTACTTTAATTTCATAACGTAAAGCATTCGTTGGAGTTTTATCATCCGTAGCTCCACTCCAGGTAAAATTAAATCGGCTTCCGTTTTTGCTCAGATTTAAATTAGTGGGAGCTGAAGGTTTCATGTTCTGCTCCATAGAATCGTTCTTAAAAACCTTTGTTAAAGATGGAATATCCGGATTAGCCCAATCAAAACCTCCCAGTAAAACATCCAGATGATGATCATTATTAAAATCAAACAATTGTATCATTCCCGGGCCTCCGAGATTATATAACCCTGTTATTGTCCCTTCGGAAAAATTCTGATTGGCCGGATTAAATACATACGTTTTTACCACGGCATTATAATTTACATCACCGGAAATGATAAAATCATAATAACCGTCATTATTCAGATCCCCAACACTTAAGGACGCATCTGAAATTTCTGATGAAATCTGGTGAACTACTAAGTTTCCTGTTCCATCATTCATCAGAACGGCAAGATAAGGATCATCATTCGCATCTTTACCAGCCACTACAATATCCTGAAAGCCATCCGCATTAAAATCTGCAACCTCCAGTTTTCCAGATATTAAAGAATCCAGAGCCTGTGTATGAACCAATGTTCCATTCTTATTGATATATACTTTTGATACCGGATCTCCGTTAATATCTGAGCCTATAATAACAAGATCCAAAAGGTGGTCGTTATTAAGATCTACTACTTTAAAACTTCCGTTTTGAGTTCCATCTGCCCAGTTTTCAGTCATATTAAAACCCGATCCTGTGTTTTGATAAAAGTCAACAGTATTTCTAAAGCCTCCTCCATGGGCAAACTGAGTTCCATTAATGGCATAATCCTGTTTTCCGTCATGATTAAAATCAAAAACCTCCAGTGAGCCATATATCTTTCCAGGAAGCTCATCTTCTCTTACAAAGCCAACTCCTGTGTTTTTGAATCTGTAATGCTTATAATTCACAATATCTAAATAACTCAGACCTGTAGAAATAATATCCATTAAGCCATCATTATTAAAATCAATAAATTTTATATCTCCAAGGTGGGTTACATCTCCTCCCAGATCGGTATAAGGTTGTAAAGTGGTTCCATTATTACGGTATACTTCATTATAGGTAGCATCGGGACTTCCGTCTCCATCTGAATCAATGGCTCCATTAACTGCAATATCCAATGTTCCATTATTATCCACATCGGCAATATCAACTGCTGAGAAATAAAAATTATTCATTCCGGTCTGTATCTCTGTAAAATTCTGAGCATATAAACCAACAGGCAGCATAGATAATAAAATATAAATTCTCTTCATAATTTTTATTTAGATTAATTAAAAACAAAGATAGAATATTAATTTCCTTTGTTGAAAAAAAGCCTCTATGAAATATATCAGCACTGATTTACTGGCAGATCCCGGAAATTCGGATATTTTAAAAAATCAATATTTATAATCAGTCACTTATTTACAAATATTTTCCAAAAGATTTGTCTATCTAAAAAATTCTTTGTTATTTTGCACTCTCAAATATTATACAAATAAGAACATCGAGATATGTCAAGAATTTGCCAAATAACAGGAAAGCGTGCAATGGTTGGTAACAACGTTTCTCACGCTAATAACAAAACGAAGCGTCGTTTTGAAATTAACTTATTAGAGAAGAAATTTTACCTTCCAGAGCAAGATAAGCACGTAACACTGAAAGTATCAGCTCATGGATTGAGAGTGATTAACAAGATTGGAATCGAGGAAGCTATTGAAAGAGCTACAAGAAACGGATTGATTAAAAAGAATTAATAGATCATGGCAAAAAAAGGAAACAGAGTTCAAGTAATCCTTGAATGTACAGAGCACAAAGAAAGCGGTATGCCAGGAATGTCTAGATACATTTCTACAAAAAATAAAAAGAACACTACAGAGAGATTGGAATTGAAAAAATACAATCCTGTTCTTAAGAGATCTACCCTTCACAAAGAAATCAAGTAATTTATAAATATAATTTACAATGGCAAAGAAAGTAGTAGCAACCCTACAAACCGGGTCTAAAAAAATGACCAAAGTGGTGAAAATGGTGAAGTCTTCTAAATCAGGAGCTTACGTTTTCGAAGAAAAAGTAATGAATGCTGATGAAGTAGATGGTTTTTTGAAAAAATAATCAATACTTTATTTACAATATAAAAAACTACTCATATTTTGGGTAGTTTTTTTGTTATCTTTGTTCACCAGATTATTAATCAGTGAAATATGAAGAAGATTCTTGTTCTAATATGTACAGTTATTTTCCAATTTTCATTCAGCCAGAAAACAATGGATCCTATAGAATATAAAAATTTACCAAAAGTTTTCAACATCCCGGGATTATCACAATCAGTAAGCATTGATTGCGGTTCTTCCAAAATGATTTTATTATCTGGTCAGGTTCCTTTGGATCCAAACGGAAACCTGGTGGGAAACAATGTAGAGGAACAGACGCATCAGATTTTCAAAAACATTGAAAATATTCTGAAGGAGTATGGAGGGTGAAACTGGGAATCTTCATCACAGATATTTCTAAAACCCCGGATTTCAGGAAAGTCAGGGATCAATATGTTAATCTTCAGAATCCTCCCGTAAGCAGCCTTATAGAGGCAAGCAAGCTTTTCAGGAATGATGTGTTGATAGAAGTGGAAGCCACAGCAATGATTAAAAACAAAAGATAAGAATAAACTAAAACTATGAGTTGGTTTAAAAATATTTTCAAGAAAGAAGAAAAAGAAACGCTGGACAAAGGGTTGGAAAAATCCAGTCAGGGATTCTTTGAAAAAATGACGAAGGCCGTAGTCGGTAAAAGCAAAGTAGATGATGAAGTTCTGGATGATCTGGAAGAAGTACTGATTGCATCTGACGTAGGCGCTTCCACTACCATCAAAATCATAGAAAGAATTGAAGATCGTGTAGCCCGCGACAAATATGTTGGGGTAAACGAACTTGATAAAATTCTTCGTGAGGAAATTTCAGGATTATTGCTTGAAAACCCTCATGCAGGAACAGGAAATATAGATACTTCAAAAAAACCATACGTTATTATGGTGGTAGGAGTAAATGGTGTTGGAAAAACAACTACTATTGGAAAACTGGCTCATCAATTCAAATCCGAAGGTAAAAAGGTAGTTCTTGGAGCGGCTGATACCTTTAGAGCAGCTGCGGTTGACCAGCTTACGATCTGGAGTGAAAGAGTGGATGTCCCTATCGTAAAACAAGGAATGGGCTCCGATCCTGCTTCTGTAGCTTTTGATACGGTACAGAGTGCTGTCGCTCAAAATGCAGATGTTGTTATCATTGATACTGCGGGAAGACTTCATAACAAGATCAACCTGATGAACGAGCTTTCTAAGATTAAAAGAGTGATGCAAAAGGTAATTCCGGATGCCCCTCATGAAATCTTACTGGTTCTTGATGGATCTACAGGACAAAATGCGTTTGAACAGGCAAAACAATTTACAGCAGCAACAGAAGTTAACGCTTTAGCAGTAACAAAACTAGACGGAACCGCAAAAGGAGGTGTTGTAATCGGTATCTCTGATCAGTTCCAGATTCCGGTAAAGTATATAGGTGTAGGTGAAAAAATGCAGGATCTGCAACTTTTCAATGGTACGGAATTTGTAGACTCATTCTTCAAGAAAAGATGATTTATATCATGTTTTCCCTTATATTAGTAAACAAATCAATTTTAAATATTAATCATTAAAAAATTTGCAACTATGGGAATTATAACATGGATCTTATTCGGTCTTATTGCAGGTGCAATCGCTAAAATGATCATGCCTGGATCTCAGGGAGGAGGCTGGCTAATCACCATTATCCTGGGAATCTTGGGAGCATTTGTAGGAGGAGCTATAGGAGTTTACGTTCTACACTGGGGAGATGTTACCTCATTCTGGAATCCAAGAAGCTGGATTCTTGCCATTGGAGGAGCTTTAATTATTCTCTGGATTTACGGAATGGCTACAAGAAAAAGCTGATGTAACGCTGATAAAAAATAAAATCCCGGATCTGAAATTCAGATCCGGGATTTTTGTGTACAAATATAATTTAGTTAGTTGATTCTAATCTGGTAAGGCATTTCCATTTTTATATCAGACTGTAATTTCTTATCAGTAATCTGTTGCAGAATTTCATAGTTAGATTTTCCAATCTTATTTTTGATAATTCTTGCAGACACCTCTTCTTCATTAAGGTCTTTAAAGATCTGCTCGAACGGAGTCATTTTCTTTGGATACGATTCTACATAGTAAGATTTCACACCTGCCTTCTGTGCAGCAAACTTCACAGCATCATTCAGCGTTCCCAGTTCATCTACCAAACCGATTTCTTTCGCACGAACACCGCTCCATACTCTACCGCCACCTACATTGTCAATCTGCTCAAATGTTTTCTTTCTGTTTTGAGTAACGAAATGCACAAATCTTTTATATGTACCTTCTACACTTCTCGTCATCATATTTACCCCATAAGGTGTTACTCCATTTAAACCTGAGTAATACATTGAGTTAGCATTTGTAGCTACAACATCTGCACGGATACCATTCTTATTCGCTATATCTTTATAATAAGGCATTACTCCGAATACACCAATAGAACCGGTAAGTGTATTAGGTTCTGAATATATTTTATCAGCTGCCATTGCTACATAATAACCTCCTGATGCCGCATAATCACCAAAAGATACTACCAATGGTTTCTTCTTTTTCAGTTTTTGCAGTTCAAATAAAATTTCATCTGAAGCATTAGCACTTCCTCCAGGAGAATTAATCCTGAACACTACAGCTTTCACTTTATCATCTTCCTGAAGCTTTTTAATATACTTAACGTATTTTTCAGAGTGAATATCATTGTACTCATCTCCATTGTTTATAGATCCCGATGCATATAATACAGCTACCTTTTCTCCTGATTTATCATCATCCGCGAAAGAATTAATATAGTTTGTTAATGAAACTTTATTCAGTTTTTCTTTATCCTTTACATTCAGTTTCGTTTTAAGAATATCTTCGTATTCTGATTTTTGGATAAGCTTATCTGCCAGTTTATACTTTAAGCCTTGTTCAGGAATCATTCCGTATAAGCTGTCTACAACCATTCTGAATTGGGCAGTATCAATTTTTCTTGAAACAGCCATTTTATAAGATGTATTTTTCCAAAGATCATTCAGTAATGTGCTTAACTGCTCTTTATTTTCCGGAGAAATATCATTTCTTAAGAAAGGCTCCACCGCGGATTTGAATTTGCCGTGACGAATTACCTCTATTCCAATACCGTATTTATCTGCAAAATCTTTAAAGAATGTAACTTCAGTGGAAAGTCCTTTCAACTCTATCCCTCCTGCAGGATGAAGATAATACTGATCTGCTACTGATCCAAGATAATAAGCAGATTGAGAAACCCCATTTCCATATGCGTACACAAATTTTCCGCTTTTTTTGAAATCTTCAATAGCATTTCTAAGATCATCAATTTGGGTAAGACCTGCATTCAGGTCGTCCGTCTCAATGCTGATCCCTTTAATATTGTCATCGGTTTTAGCTTTATTAATAGCCTCAAGTACATCATACAAAAGAACGTTTTTATTCTGGCTGCCTAATCCAAACAAATCCATCTGTTCTTCTGTAGGGCTGTCTATTATATTGGTCTTTAAATTAATCGTAAGAACCGAATTCTTTTTCACCGCCACAGACTTGTCACTTCCCATAGAACTGAACACAAGCATCATAATAAAAAAGACGAAAAATACAGCACAAAGTATGATTATTGCTACTATATTTGCCAAAACATTTTTAAAGAAACTTCTCATAAATCAATCAATTTTACAATATGTCGCAGCAAAAGGTAGTTTTGTTACTAGGAAGTAACCTTGGAGAGCAAAAAAAAAATATAGAGCTGGCTTTAAATAAAATAAAGGATGCCGGAAACCAGATTTCACAGATAAGCGAATTTTTAATGTCTGACCCTGTAGAATTTGTCAGTTCCAATATTTTTTGTAATATTGCAGCAATAATATTCACGCATCTTTCACCAATTCAGCTGCTTGATTGTATTAAAAACATTGAAGTTGAAATGGGAAGAATTAATGATTCAAAAGTATCAGGTGGTTACACAGACAGGGTAATAGATATTGATATCATTAAGTATAATGAATTAAACTTTAGATCAGAAAGATTAGAAATCCCTCATAAAAAACATCTTTTTGAAAGGGAATTTTCGAGAGTATTATTAAAGGATTTTATTTAAAACATAAAACATATAGTATGAAATTAGGTTTATTATTATTGGCTACAACCTTGCCAATTGCAGCTTTTGCGCAAAGTAGCAGTACTACAGTAAACTCTTCTACTGAGTACCCTAATACCTTTTCTTCTGGCTCTGCCAACGTACAACCCTTCAACAACAAAGCCAGACATTTCAGAGATTGGTCTATTTCAATTGGAGGAGGTCCTGCATTTATGGTTCATTCTGCCTTAAAATCTATTCGTGAAGATAAGATCAACTGGGGCTATAATGCTTATGTAAGTGTTGACAAGCAAATTTCACATACATTCGGTTTAAGCTTAATGTATACGAGAGGAGAAACGAAACAAACAGGTCAACTTCCGGGAAATCCAGGCATATCTGCTGGAGTAGCAACAGGAACAACACAGTTTGATCAATTAGCATTAATGGGTGATATCAATTTCTCAAATCTACTAAGAAGAATTGATAATCATTCTCCATACAGATGGGCATTGCATGGTTATGGAGGCATCGGACTTCAAGGGTATAGAACTTCTTTACATGATAATGATCGAAACAGATGGAGTGATAATCCTAAAAGAACTCCTTTATTCGTAAAGCAGAATCTTGATATTAATTCAATATATTATCAGTTTGGTGTAGGACTGAAGTATAATGTATCCCCACTTATTGATGTTGAAGCCAGAACTATGTATCTAATCAGTGGTGAACAAGCATTTGATGGAAGTGGATATAATAATTCTAGTTATGATCCTAAAGCACCAACAGAATCAGGATATAGATATACTATACTTAACAATAGAAGATCATACAATGCCTGGACAGTATCTTTAGGAGTTTCTTTCAAACTAGGGAAACACTTATCTCATCTAGCTTGGCATGATCCGCTTCAAGAAGCCTATTATAAAACCAATGTTTTAGAAAATGCAACTACAGATCTTGTAGTTTGTGAAAAAGGAGATGCTGATAATGATGGGGTATGTGACGATTGGGACAGACAGCTTGATACTCCTGCTGGAGCAAGAGTAGATGGTGCTGGTGTTGCCCTAGACATGGATCTTGATGGCGTTATTGACCTTTATGATAAATGTGTAACTGTTCCTGGGCCTGTCGAAAACAACGGTTGTCCAATCAAATAATATACATAGAACCTGTTTTTCAGAAAAAAACAAAATAAATATACACGATGAAATTAAGTTTAGCAATTGTTGCTTTAGCATTGGCTGTTCCTACAGCCAGCTATGCACAAGACTCAACGGCTGTTTCAAAAGGAGAATATCCCAATACATTCTCATCTGGTTCCGCCAATGTTTCCCCATTTACCAATCAATCTAAAAGATTTAATGACTGGGCTATCTCTGCAGGGGTTGGAGTTCCACTAATGCAATCAGCAGATTTAACTTCCATTAAAAATGGTAATGGTAAAAACCTTTTCGGATATTCCGCTTATGTAAGTATTGATAAAGCAATCACCCATGCTTTTGGAATTAATTTACAATATGACAGAGGGGAAACAAGACAAGGATGGTTCAATACCAAAGATGCAGCACCCGACGCAAAAGCTGTGGGGGCAAGAACTCAATACGATGCAATCTCAGTCCTTGGAGATATTAACTTCTCTAATCTTTTGAGAAGAGTTGATAATCATTCTACTTACAGATGGGCTCTTCACGGATATGCTGGTGTAGGTACTATTGCTTATAGAGCATATCAAAAGGATATCAATGGACAGAGACTAATGACTGAAGTCAAACCATTCAAACTTGGATCAATGTTTATGCAAGCTGGTACAGGTTTAAAATTCAAGGTTAATAGAAGAATTGACCTTGAAGGTAGATTAATGTATGTAATGACAGGTGACGATACTTTTGATGGTGGAGGCGAACCTTATAGTGAAATCAACAGACGTTCTTCACAAGTATCTGATAACTTCTTCAACGCTACTTTAGGTCTTTCTGTAAAATTAGGAAAACACGAATCTCATTTAATGTGGCATGACCCACTTCAGGAAATCTATTACAAACTTGATGTTCTGGCTAACAAAAACCAGGATATTGAAGTATGTAAAAAAGGAGATGCTGATAACGATGGGGTATGTGACGATTGGGACAGACAGCTTGACACTCCTGCAGGAGCTAGAGTGGACGGTGCTGGTGTTGCTCTTGATACTGACCTTGATGGTGTTATCGATCTTTACGATAAGTGTGTAACTGTTCCAGGACCGGTTGAAAACAATGGCTGCCCTGTGAAAAAAGACAATAATCAAACTGCTGTAGAAGTAGAAAAAACCCTTAAGGATATCTACTTTAACTTTAACAAAGCAACCATCAGACCAGAATCTAACAGTAAATTAGACCTTGCTGCTTCAATTATCAAAGAAAACGGAGGAAACTATTTACTAACAGGGCATACTGATATTAAAGGAAATGCTGCATACAACCTAAGATTATCCAAAGAAAGAGCTGCTGCTGTAGTAGGTGCTCTGGAAAGCAGAGGTGTAAATGAAAGTGTACTAAAATCAAGAGGTGTAGGTTCTGCAGAAGCAACAATTCCCGCTTCCGCTTCAGATGCTGAAAGATTAGCAGACAGAAAAGTAACAGTAAAATTTATAGAAAGTTCTGAATGGAATTCTATTAAAAAGAAGGACTATGAAGATGCTCCTGTAAAAAAAACAGTAAAAAAAGCTCCGGCTAAGAAAAAGAAAAAATAATTTCTTATACAATACATAAACCGAAAAGAATTGTTCTTTTCGGTTTATTTTTTTTCTACTACGGTTTTTTTTACATATCTTTATATCATTTTCCGGGCAATAGGTAGAGAATCACGAAGATACAACCACTATTGTTTTGAAAAAAAATAATGTAAAATCACTTTTTAACGTAAAAAAATCATTTAAAATAACTTAACTAAAAAAATAACACTATGAAATTAAGTTTAGCAATTGCTGCTTTAGCATTGGCCATTCCTAGTGCCAGCTATGCACAAGACTCAACGGCAGTTTCAAAAGGAGAGTATCCCAATACGTTCTCGTCTGGGTCTGCCAACGTTTCCCCATTTACCAATCAATCTAAAAGATTTAATGACTGGGCTATCTCTGCAGGGGTTGGAGTTCCACTAATGCAATCAGCAGATTTAACTTCCATTAAAAATGGTAATGGTAAAAACCTTTTCGGATATTCCGCTTATGTAAGTATTGATAAAGCAATCACCCATGCTTTTGGAATTAATTTACAATATGACAGAGGGGAAACAAGACAAGGATGGTTCAATACCAAAGATGCAGCACCCGACGCAAAAGCTGTGGGGGCAAGAACTCAATACGATGCAATCTCAGTCCTTGGAGATATTAACTTCTCTAATCTTTTGAGAAGAGTTGATAATCATTCTACTTACAGATGGGCTCTTCACGGATATGCTGGTGTAGGTACTATTGCTTATAGAGCATATCAAAAGGATATCAATGGACAGAGACTAATGACTGAAGTCAAACCATTCAAACTTGGATCAATGTTTATGCAAGCTGGTACAGGTTTAAAATTCAAGGTTAATAGAAGAATTGACCTTGAAGGTAGATTAATGTATGTAATGACAGGTGACGATACTTTTGATGGTGGAGGCGAACCTTATAGTGAAATCAACAGACGTTCTTCACAAGTATCTGATAACTTCTTCAACGCTACTTTAGGTCTTTCTGTAAAATTAGGAAAACACGAATCTCATTTAATGTGGCATGACCCACTTCAGGAAATCTATTACAAACTTGATGTTCTGGCTAACAAAAACCAGGATATTGAAGTATGTAAAAAAGGAGATGCTGATAACGATGGGGTATGTGACGATTGGGACAGACAGCTTGACACTCCTGCAGGAGCTAGAGTGGACGGTGCTGGTGTTGCTCTTGATACTGACCTTGATGGTGTTATCGATCTTTACGATAAGTGTGTAACTGTTCCAGGACCGGTTGAAAACAACGGCTGCCCTACTACCACTACAGGACCAGTAGTAGAAACAGAAACAAAATTAGAAGGAATTGAATTTGATTTAAATTCTGACAGAATTTTACCTTCAAATACTCCTATCCTGAATAATGCGGTAAACTACATCAATTCTTCAAACGGTTCTTACAATGTTGTAGGGGCTACTGATACAAGAGGTACAGATGCTTACAACCAAAAATTATCTCAGAGAAGAGCAAATAACGTTAAGAATTACTTAATCAAAAACGGAGTTCAGTCTGGTAAATTAAACGCTGTAGGTAAAGGTGAAAAAGACCTTAAATACCCTGAGTGTGAACCGGCAACGAAGTGCCCTGAATGGAAAAACAGAGCCAACAGAAGAGTATACTTCGAAGCTAAATAATAAACGTATTAATTTATTATATAAAAGTCACGCATTGCGTGGCTTTTTTTGTCATAATACTTTCCTTATTTTTACATCATGATTTCTCCGCAGGATTTTCAAAAGTTAAAATATGATACTCTTAAGTATTTCTGGGGCCATACCGGCTTCAGGGATTCTCAGGAAGAAATTATCAATGCTGTTATTAATGAAAAAGATACACTGGTACTGCTTCCTACAGGTGCCGGAAAATCTTTATGTTATCAGCTCCCTGCTTTATTAAAAGAAGGAACTTGTCTGGTAATTTCACCATTACTGGCTTTAATGAAAGATCAGGTAAATCAGCTTAAACTTCGGGGAATAGAAGCTGAATATTTGTCGTCTGAATTGGATGAATATGATGCAGAAACCATTTACAACCGCTGTAAAGAAGGGCTTACCAAATTACTTTATGTATCTCCTGAAAGATTAACCAATATTCAGTTCCTTCAAAATATTGAAGAAATTGAGTTATCATTCATTGCTGTAGATGAGGCGCACTGTATTTCCGAATGGGGACAGGACTTTCGTCCTAGTTATCAAAACATTAAAAGCTTCAGAAACAATAATCCTGAAATCCCTTGTCTGGCACTTACGGCAACAGCAACACCAAAGGTTTTGAAAGAGATCAAGAATAAGCTTGAACTAAGAAATCCGGCTGTTTTCCAAAAAAGTTTTAAAAGGGATAATATCAAAATATTTACAGAAGAGGTTTCCGATAAGTTTCAACGTGTTCTGGATATTTTAAAATATAATACAGATTCAGGAATCGTATATGTAAGAACCCGAAAAGAAGCTGAACTTCTTGCAGAATTCTTAAAGAAGAATCAATTGCAAAATGTAGATTATTTCCATGCCGGTTTAACTACAAAAGAAAAAAATGCAAGACAAAATACATGGAACAATAGTGACAATCAGGTCTTAATTTCCACCAATGCTTTTGGAATGGGTATTGACAAAGACAATGTACGTTTTGTACTCCACTATTCTCCTGCTGCCTCTCTTGAAAACTACTATCAGGAAATAGGAAGAGCCGGAAGAGATGGTAAAGAAAGTTTTGCATTCATGCTGTGGAACCAACAGGAATTATTGAATTTTGATCAAATCCTGAAAAACCAAACTCCCAACAAGGCAGAATTTTTAAAGATCATTAGCTACCTCTACTCTATTTTTCAGGTAGCAGAATTTGAATTGCCTGAGAAAACATTCCAATTGAATATAACAGGCATACAGAATTTCACCGGTTTATCAAAAGCAAAAATCAATAATGTGCTTAACTTCCTGCATAATCAGGAAATCATTTACTACAATAACAATAAGAGCCTATCATCTCTGGAGCTTTTTATTCAATCTGATGAAATAGATCAGCTGCCACAAAAAGATGCTTATTTCATAGAGCTTCTTCTCCGCACCATGTCCGGAATTACAACGCACAAGGTCATGTTCAGTGAACAACAGATCAGCAACAAAATTGAGGTCAGTGTTCCTTTAATTAAAGAACGTTTAAAAGAGCTTCAACAGAAGAATTACCTTGAATATATAGATGGAGCATTATCAAGCATCAAATTCTTGAAACCTCGTGATGAAAGAGCTATTAATAATGCTTATTGGAAGCTTTTTGAACATATTCAGCGAAATAAAATTCAGAAATGGGAAGAAATGAAGTTCTATGTTGAAGATAAGGATTATTGTAAGATGAAACTTATTCTGGCTTATTTCGGGGAAAAAAAATCAAAAAACTGTGGCCACTGCTCTGTATGTGAGAAAAATAAACAATCTATTTTTGGAAAAAACATTTCACAGCAGATCATCAATGTATTGGCGAAAAAATCAGCAACTATTGAGGAACTTTCTGTGCAGCTAAATTATCATTCCAGAGAAAGTATTCTGGAGAACTTAATTTTCCTGCTGGACTCCGGAAAGGTAAAAATGTTAAATTTCAGAACCTATGCGCTTAATCATGGATAATGAGTAATGAGTAACAATAAATATATTCTGAAAAGAATGTGATGTGATTCTTATTACCTTATCCTATTCTAAACACTCTTCTGCCTCAAACGAAACACCTTCCGACTCTCAGATCAAAAACTTATCTTTGTAGTATGAAATCATTGAAAGTCGTTTTTTTAGGTACTCCTGAGTTTGCAAAAACTTCTTTGGAGGCTATTCATCAATCTCATCATCAGGTTGTAGGTGTTGTAACCGTAGCTGATAAGGCAAGCGGACGTGGCCAGAAAATCAATCAATCCCCTGTAAAAGTATTTGCCTCGGAACATAATATTCCTGTTTTCCAACCGGAGAAACTAAGAAATCCTGAGTTTTTAGAAGAACTCAAAAAGCTGGATGCTGATGTTTTCGTAGTGGTAGCCTTCAGAATGATGCCGAAAATTCTTTTTGAAATGCCGAAAATGGGTACGTTCAATCTTCACGCTTCCCTTCTTCCTGATTATAGGGGTGCAGCACCTATCAACTATGCTGTTATCAATGGTGAGGAAAAAACAGGTGCTACTACTTTCTTTATTAATGAAAAGATTGATGAGGGAAATATTCTTCTTCAAGAGGAACTTGAAATCTTCCCTGATGAAAATGCCGGCAGTCTTCATGACAGACTGATGGAAATGGGAGCAAAATTAGTCGTAAAAACATTGGACGGACTGGCTGACAATGCTATTGAAGAAAAACCTCAGCCGCAGGTAGAACATCCTAAAAATGCTTATAAAATATTTAAAGACGATACCAGAATTAATTGGAAAGCATCTTCTAAAACAGTACATCAGTTCATTTTAGGAATGTCACCTTACCCTGCAGCATTCACTACCCTGAAAATTGGAACCGAAGAGAAGGGATTAAAAATATTTGGAGGAAAATTTGAAATTTCCAATCATGATAAACCCGCCGGAACATTGAATATTTCAAAAAATGAATTTAAAATCTATACTGAGGATGGTGTTTATTTCCCACAGGAACTTCAGTTAGAAGGTAAAAAAAGAATGACGGTAAAAGATTTTCTGAATGGTTTCAGAAACTTTGATGAGATAACATTATAATTTGGCTTACCACTGAATTTTAATCATAAATAAAAAGCCACAACAGGAATATTTTTGTTGTGGCTTTTTTATTCAATATCATTTTTATTTTCGTTAAACCTTCTTCACAATTTTTTTTCGAACCCTGCTCAGTGATTCGGGGGTTACTCCTAAATAAGCTGCAATCTGAATATTGGTAAGACGATGAGCAATTTGGGGATATTTCTTTAGGAATTCAATATAACGTTCTTCTGAAGATTTACTTAAATTATCAATAATTCTACGCTGTAATGCTATAATTGAACTCTGAAACTTGAGCCTCATCAACCTTTCCACTTCCGGCATTTCCTGGTATAGCTGTTCTTTATCCTTTTTTGAAATCAAAAGAATTTCACTGTCTTCGAGTGCCTGAATAGTAAGTTTGGAAGGGATTCTGTTAATAAAGCTGTCTATATCGGAAATCCACCAGTTTTCAATGGCAAAATATAAAATTTGTTCAGCAGCATTTCTATCTGTATGGAAAACCTTAAAGCAGCCATTCACTACAAATCCTTCAAAATCACAAATACTTCCTTCCATTAATAAAAACTCTTTCTTTTTTATTCTTCGATAGGTAAAGGCACTGCAATATTTTTCCAGCTTTTCATCTGAAATATCAACATACTCCCGGATATGTTTTTGTAAAGACTCGGTCATGCCTTAAAAATAAAAAAAGGTTTAGAAAAATCCTAAACCTTTTATTTCATTTTATAAACAGTTATTCAAAGTGAAAAAATTTCACTTTCCATTCATTATTATAGCTGAACCATCTCAGTAACCTCTACATCATACCCTCCAACCTGAGGCTTGATATTAGGGTTTTGGGTGATTACTTTAAACTTATTGATTCCTAAATTCTTTAAGATCTGCGTTCCAATACCATAATCCCTGTAATTGTACGCTAAAGTAGGATGCTGCTCCTGGCCGTCCTGGTAGTTCAGAAACTGTTGAAGTTTTCTTAATGTATTTTCAGAATTGGAAACGTTATTGATGAAGATAATGGCTCCTTTTCCGGCTTCATTTACCATATTGGTCACTTTTTCCAATAAAGGCTTTTCACCATTGTTTAATCTTGTCAATACATCAAAATAAGAATCAGAAGACTGTACTCTTACCAAAACAGGTTCATCTACTGTCCAAGCTCCTTTTGTTAATGCAAAGTGGATCTGATCGTTAGAAGTCTCTCTGAAGGCATAGAAATCAAAATCACCATAGTGTGTTTTTACTTTTTTCTCCTCCAGTCTTTCAACAAGATTTCCTTTTTTAAGCTGATAGTGAATCAAATCTTCAATAGAAACAATCTTCATATCATGCTTTTGAGCAAATGCGTGAAGTTCAGGTAAACGGGACATGGTTCCGTCTTCGTTCATGATTTCGCAGATCACACCACCTTCTTTCAATCCTGCCAAATGAGTAAGGTCAATGGCAGCTTCAGTGTGTCCGGCTCTTTTTAACACTCCTCCTTTTCTTGCACGAAGCGGGAAAATGTGTCCAGGTCTCATGAAATCTGTAGGCTTGGATTTTTCGTCCATCAAAGCTAAAATGGTTTTTGCTCTGTCTCCTGCAGAAATCCCTGTAGAAGTTCCGTTTCCTAAAAGGTCAACAGATACGGTGAAAGCAGTCTCTTTAGGATCGCTGCTTCTGCTTACCATTACTTCAAGGCCAAGCTCATCACATCTTTTTTCAGGAAGTGGCATACAGATAAGCCCTCTTCCGTGAAGCGCCATGAAATTGATAATTTCCGGTGTTGTTAGTTCTGCTGCACAAAGAAAATCGCCTTCATTCTCTCTGTCTTCATCATCTACTACTATGATTATTTTCCCATTTCTAAGGTCTTCAATAGCCTCCGGAATAGTATTTAATTTAATATCAGACATTTTTACTTTTTATTTGTGTGCAAAGATACTCATAAAAATAAGCATCTGCCAATTTATATGAATGGTTTATTACGCTTTGGATAAGGAGTTCACTGCTGCTCTGATGATCTCATAAGATCTTAGCCTTTTCTGATGATCGTATATATGAGAATTAATCATCAGTTCATCCACATTGAACCTTTCCTGGAAGTCTTTAAGCTTCTCCTGAATCTCAGCCTGATCGCCGATAAAAGTATATCTCAGCTTCTGTAACACCATAGATTTTTCCATAGGTGACCATATTTCATCCATATCATCCACCGGCGGTGCAAAAGGTTTTCTGTCATTTCTAACAATATTAATGAATGCCTGAAATAAAGTAGTGGAAATTTTATGGGCTTCCTCAGAAGTTTCTGCTGCAATTCCATTGACACAGGCAATGATATAAGGCTTATCTGAGTATTCTGAAGGCTGAAAATGTTCCTTGTAAATTTTAAAAGCCATTTCCATCTGCTCCGGAGCAAAATGCCCAGCAAAAGCATATGGTAAACCAAGTTCAGCGGCCAGCCATGCGCTATCTGTACTCGATCCTAAAATATAAAGTGGAATATCCAGTCCTTCTCCTGGAATGGCACGAACCATAGCATCAGAATTTTCCTTGGAAAAATACCTTTGAAGTTCTAAGATCTGTCTTGGAAACTGCTCATTGATAATGGCAGGATTCCTTCCCAAAGCCTGAGCGGTTAAGCCATCTGTTCCGGGGGCTCTTCCTAATCCCAAATCAATTCTTCCGGGAAAAAGAGATTCCAGTGTTCCAAATTGTTCTGCAATAACCAGAGAACTGTGGTTGGGAAGCATAATTCCTCCTGACCCTACTCTTATTTTTTTTGTTCCATTGGCAATAAAGCCAATTAAAACTGAGGTTGCAGAGCTTGCGATACTTTCCATATTGTGATGTTCCGCCAGCCAGAATCTTTTATAGTCTAAACTTTCTACGTGATTGGCTAAGGACAAACTGTCCTGAAAAGTATCATGAATGCTTTTTTCCTGCTTTACCGGCGCAAGGTCTAAAACAGAAATTTCAAAATTTTTCATATTGAGATATTATTTTAAAGGTGATATAGAATCTCCTTTTTAAATGGTTTTAAAAACCATACAAATTTAAAACATCTGAACTACATTAGTTACTTTTTGTAATTAATAGGATCTATTGATGAGTTCAGGGAAAAACTATGAGTATTGAAATTTTATCCACCCGGTTTTACTTATACGGTTTGAATACAACAAGAATTTGATGTAGCAAGTGATAATAAACTTAAAATAACAGATAAAAATTTAATCATAAACAATAATTATTAATATTCAATCAAAAATAATTCATTTAAAAGAGAAATATAATTATATTCGTATACCAATTTGAAAAATATTTATTATGAACAAAAAAGTTAATGACTTGCTTTCCAAAAAAGTTTTTACAAAAAAAGCTTTTCTGATGGGCCTTGTAATCGCTACAGCATTATCATCTTGCAGTAAAAATAATGATGAAATGGCAACCGAAACTCAAACTAATGCAGCTAACACAGCGAATCTTAAAAAAGGACAATTGGATGGTCAGGAAATCACCTACGAAAGGAAAAATGGAATGAATTTTTTCCAGGGGGATATTGTCCTTTCCGATAAACAACTTACTGAAGGTGGAGTAGCCAGTAAAGGAGGGGCTACATTTTCTAGATGGCCCAACCGCACCATTTACTATACCATTGCAAGTAACATGGGATCTATCAATGTCAACAAGATCAATACTGCGGTTAGTGAATACAATTCCAAGACGAATGTCCGCTGGGTTCAGCGCACCAATCAGTCCAATTATGTAGAATTTATTTTTGGAAGTTCAAATGGATCGGATGGATGGGCACATATCGGATATCAGGGTGGAAAACAAACCATTTCTCTGGATCAGTATATTTCTGTGGGATCAGTAATTCATGAGATGGGTCATACTGTAGGACTTTATCACGAACACGCCCGTAAAGACAGAGATCAGTATGTAAGCATACAATGGAACAACATCCAGGACGGGCAAGCTTATAATTTTAATAAATATACTTCGGGAACAGATATAGGTCCATTTAATATTAATTCTGTAATGATGTATTGGCCAAATTCTTATTCCAAAAATGGATTGCCTACCATTAAAAGAGCTGATGGCACTAACTTTACCTACAACAGAACAGGATTTACTACAGGGGATATCAATACGATCAATGCGATGTATCCTTAGACTTTAATCCTATTAACATATTTAAGCAAGAAAAGAATTCCTAGGAATTCTTTTCTTTTTTATAGTTGTAATGATTGATCAAAATCCTGATCTCGTTAAATTCAAAATGACTCGGTAAAGCATTTTTCCATTCCGTTAAGGTCTCATGTGGATTTTTGTAAAATTCATCTTCAAATGCTTTAATTTTATCCGAAGTAATCACTCTTGCAATATCCAGCAACCCCTGTTCTGCAAATTTGGCAAGATGGCCAATCACGGTTTCTTTTACCAGGCCTCTTTCCAATGCAATTTCACCAATGGTTTTTCCCTGCTCAAAAAGTTGGAATGTCAGAACCTGAGAAGGAACTTTAACAATCTTCATGCTAACTTCTTTATCATTCTTTTCATCCAAAAGCCTCGTCTCAAGCAGATGAATATCCTTTAAACTGTTCAGGTATTCTTCAATATCTTCCAGCCAGCTTTTTACTTCTTCATTGTACTGTTTCAATCCCTTCGCCCCTTTAATTTCAGCATAAAATTCTTTCAAAGGGTCGAAAATTTTATTTCGGGTTTCGGTAAAGAAGAAATTAACAGCTCCTTTGGATTTGCTTTCAATTTCAGACCATTTTTCTTTCTGCTCAATGAAATTATTGACTTTCTGAAAGATAACACGTTCAAGCTTTTCGAAAATTTTGCCAAGGTTGGTTGCTTCATGTTTCAACTGAAGATAAAGCTGATTAGCTTTAACATGGTCTATATTTTTAGTAACTATTGACAGTTTATTCCATTCTTCCACTTCATTTAAGAACCACATGCAGTCAACTGTACGAAGTACTTTTCTGATGCTGTAATCATATTTTTCCTGATTCAGAATAGCTTCTACATGATCATTAGCAACTGTATCGCTATGGAAACTCAGGATTCTGTTGTCTTTAAAGATAACTTCAGGAGTAATTTTTGATTTTAAAACAATTCCTTCCAAAGTTCTGCAACGTGATAAGGCTACATATACTTGGCCCGCTGTAAAACTCTTTCCTGCATCAATAATCACCTTATCAAAAGTAAGTCCCTGACTTTTATGAATGGTAACGGCCCACGCTAATTTGATCGGGAACTGTTCAAAACTTCCCAATACTTCTTCTTTGATTGTTTTATCAGTATCCAGAAAATATTTCTTCTGTTCCCAGGTTTCCTTTTTTACAGTAATTTCTCTTTCACTTTCATCCAGCACAACACGGATTTCATCTTCATCCAGCCCAATAATCTCCCCAAGTTTTCCATTGAAATATTTCTTCTCTCCGGAAATATCATTTCTGATGAACATGATCTGGGCTCCTATTTTCAATTCCAGAAACTGATCATTCGGAAATTGACTTTCTTTAAAATCACCGACTAATTTTGCCTCATAGGTTTTTGCATCCACTTTTATTTCCTTCAGTTTCTCCTGATTGATTTCATCTGCCATCTTATTATGAGAACACAGATAAACGTAAGATTCTTTACCCATGTCAAAATCCGGATCGTATCTTTGGTTAAGGTGATCGAAATCTATATTGGCTACATCACCGTCACGGATTGCATTCAATATTTCCAGAAATTCCTGATCAGACTGCCGGTAAACTTTGGTAAGCTCAATAGTTACAATCGGAATATCCTTAATGGCATGGCTATCGAAAAAGAAAGGGGAATCATAATACATTTTTAGGATATGCTCATCTCTTACGACTGGTGGCAACTGGAACAAATCCCCGATGAACAGCATCTGCACTCCACCAAAACGTTGATTATTTCTCCTGATAAACCTTAATGAAAAATCCATCATATCCAGAACATCAGCTCTTAACATGGAAACCTCATCAATAATAATAATTTCAACTTCTCTTAAAAGCTTGAGTTTATCTTTACGATATTTGAAATGTGGCATCAGATCGGCAATATTATTAGCCAAACTGGTATCTATCCTTTCCGTTGTAGGCAGAAAAGTTCGCAAGGGCAATCCGAACATAGAATGGATGGTTACCCCACCCGCATTAATTGCCGCAATCCCTGTAGGAGCAACAACAATATGCTTTTTCTTTGTTCGTCTTACAAAATCATTAAGAAACGTTGTTTTTCCTGTTCCGGCTTTCCCAGTCAGAAAAACACTTCTGTTGGTGTACTCTATTAAGTCAAAAAAATGATTGTTCATCGTTGTCAAAAATACGGAAATGAATTTGATTTTCTTACCTTGGCATAAGTTTTGAAAATTCTTAAAAAGAAAAAAGTCTATTGTGAAAAAATTTTTACTTCATATTCCTGTGATAGTATTATGTACTACTCTTACCCTGGTTTCCTGTAATTCTACGAAGAACCTTGATACTAATCTTCCTATAGATATTGCCAACCGCCCTGCTGATGAAGACAGTCAAAAATATGAGCAAGCACAACTGGATAGATTAAAAGCTTCTATTGAATCTGAAGCTAAAGGGGAAGAATGTACCAATGGAAGTGACTGGACTTTTGCTCCCATGGGCATCAAATCCTGTGGCGGACCTCAGCAATACATTGCCTATCCTAAAAAAATTGAAACTTCAATTCTTCCGAGAATCAATGAGTATACGGATAAAGTAAGGATTTTTAACGAAAAATATAATATTATGTCTGACTGTATGGTGATTCCTCCTCCAGCGTATGTTAAGTGTATCAAAGGAGAAGCAAGACTGATTACACCAGACTCAAAATAAAAAACAAAAGCAAAGGTTCTATATCAAATCGATATTAAGACTTGATATACAAAGCTCCGTCTTCCGACAGAGCTTTTGTTATTTTATAAACTAGAGTTAAGACATAGGATTTAAAAGATAAACATCTCCATCAAACCTTTACATCCGCATCACACATCACGAAAACACGTACCCCGTATCACGCCTACAACTCATAATCCTTCACATTCTCCTTATACCAGGATGAATATTTCACATAATTATCCGCAATTCTGTTCACTTCACCTTCCAATAACTGAGCGTTGATATCCTTGATCTTTTTAGCAGGAACTCCACCCCAGACTTCCCCGGATTTAATATGGGTTCCCTGAGTCACTACTGAACCTGCCCCAACGATTGAGTTTTCTTCAACCAGACAATCATCCATTACAATAGCACCCATTCCGATTAGTACATTATCTTTGATGGTACATCCGTGGACAATAGCATTATGCCCAATAGAAACATTATTACCGATATTCAAAGGATGTTTCTGATACGTACAATGTAGCATTGCGTTATCCTGAACATTCACCTTGTCTCCCATTTTAATATAATGAACATCACCTCTGATTACAGCATTATACCAAACACTGCAATCTTTTCCCATCGTAACATCTCCGATAATAGTAGCGGTTTCAGCTAAAAATGTATTCTCTCCGATCTGTGGTATTTTCCCTAAAAGTTCTTTTACAAGTGCCATAGTTTTAATTTGAATATTTGAAAATAAGCCCGTTTGAAAATCATTATTTCTTATCTTCTGGTCTTTAGCATCTAACTTCTAAATTACAGTGATAGCAAAAATCTAACTCTCAGTTTCCAGCTTCTAACTTCTAATGCGTATTTTTGTATCTCAAATTTAACGAAAAAATGCGTACCGTACTTATAGAACCAACCGAAAACCCAAAAGTGATGAAATTTGTAGCAGATTACAACTTGATTCCAGGGTCTTTGGAGTTGGACAGAAACTCAGATATTTCAGAAATCCCTTTGGCACAGGAGCTTTTCAATTATCCGTTTGTGGAAAGAATTTTCATTACGGCTAATTTTGTAGCGGTAGCCAAACAGGATACTATTGAATGGGAACATGTAGCTGAAAGCCTGAAAAATGTAATTGAAGATGAATTATTGGCTAACCCAAGAATCTATCTTCAGAAGAAAAAAGAGATGTATCAGATTTACTCTGAGATGACTCCTAATCCTAATGTAATGAAGTTTGTTTCCAGCAAACTGCTTATGGAAGGGTTTGTAGAAGTAAAATCAAAAGAAGCTGCAGCCGAAGTTCCTTTAGCAGCGGCTATCTTCAATGAATTCGAATTTGCAACAGAGGTTTTCATTTCTGATAACTTTGTGGCTGTTACGAAAGACAATTCTGTAGAATGGCATCAGGTTATGATTACCGTTCGTGCTCTTATTGCAGATTATCTTCAGAACGGTGGTAAAATTTCCAATATCGAACCTCAGAAGCACGAAAATCCTGTAGAAAAAATCATCAACAGAGAGTACACTGATGATGAGCAGAAAATTTCTGATATCTTAAATGAATATGTAGCACCAGCTGTGGAAAATGATGGCGGAAAAATTTCTTTAATGGAATATGATGAAGCCAGCAAAACAGCTAAAATGCTTTTACAGGGAGCTTGTTCAGGATGTCCGAGTTCTACCGCTACTCTGAAGAACGGAATCGAAAATATTTTAAAACAATTCGTTCCGGATCTTGTAGAAAGAGTGGAAGCTGTAAACGGATAATCAGTATTTCATGGCCGCTTCAAAGAAGATCCTTATTATTATTGGAAGTGCTACGAAGAATTCCAGTAACCAGAAACTGATGGAACAGGTATTGGAAAAAAATCCCAATATTCATTTCCGGATATATGATGATCTTTCTGTTCTTCCTCATTTTGACACTTCATTAACTGATGTGGATACTCCTGAGGAAATTGTAAAGATCAGAGAATACATTGATAATTCGGCAGGTGTAATCATTTCTACGCCGGAATATATTTTCAGTATTCCGAGCAGATTAAAAAATCTGTTGGAATGGTGTGTTTCCACGAATGTTTTTCTGGATAAGCCTGTAGCATTCATCACAGGTTCGGCCAGCGGAGAAAAAGGTCATGAAGAATTATTATTGCTTTTAAAGACACTTGGAGCAAAAACTGATGATAAACATCAGCTATTAATAAAAGGGATAAAGGGTAAATTGGAGCCTGATGGCTCGGTTGAAAACAATACCTTTGCTAAAGTATTAGAATTGGTAACAGATTTTGAACAATCTGTTTCATCATTAAAATAAAAAAACGTTGGGTAAAAAAGGAATTTTATTAGTCAATCTTGGCTCACCAAGATCTACGGCAGTAAATGATGTAAAGGAATATCTTGATGAATTTCTGATGGATGAAAGGGTAATTGATTACCGTTGGATCTTTCGGGCACTGCTTGTTCAGGGAATTATCCTTAAAACAAGGCCTGCCAAATCTGCCGAAGCCTATAAAACGGTATGGACTGATGAGGGTTCACCATTGATCGTCATTACAGAAAAGATCCAGAAAAAGCTTCAAAAGCTGGTAGATGTACCTGTAGAAATCGGGATGCGATATGCAGAACCAAGCATTGAAACCGGAATCCAGAAATTGGTGGATCAGGGGATTTCTGAAATCGTTCTTTTTCCTTTGTACCCGCAATATGCCATGAGTACTACGGAAACCGTTATTGAAAAAGCGGAAGAAGTAAGAAAAAAGAAGTTTCCAAAGGTAAAGATCAATTATATCCAGCCTTTTTACAACAGAGATATTTATATTAACTGTCTGGCGGAAAGCATCAAGGAAAAACTTCCTGAAAATTTTGATGCGCTTCAGTTTTCTTATCATGGAGTTCCGGAAAGACACCTGTACAAAACAGATCCTTCCAACACCTGTAAAATTGATGATGCCAATTGTATTAACAGCCAGGTAGACACCCACAATGCATATTGCTACAGACATCAGTGCTATAAAACTACTGAAGCTGTGATTGCTAAAATGGGGCTTCCAAAGGAAAAAACAATTGTTTCCTTCCAATCCAGATTAGGAAAAGACAAATGGATTGAACCATATACGGATGAAACATTGGAAACTATTCCTAAGAAAGGTGTTAAAAACCTTGCCGTGGTTTGTCCGGCTTTCGTTTCAGACTGTCTTGAAACCTTGGAAGAAATTTCAGAAGAAGGAAAAGAACAGTTCATGCATGGTGGTGGTGAAAGTTTCCACTATATTCCGTGTCTGAATGATGAGGACCGATGGATTGATGTCGTAAAAATCCTTTGTGAAGAAAAACTGAATGATTTTTATCTGGTATAAAACGATTCATTCAAAATATAAGAAGGCCACAGAAAAATTTCTGCGGCCTTTCTCTTAAAATATATTAAAGAGAGTTTACTTTTTAATTAAGTTTCCGGCTTTTTGTCCGTTCACGGTTACAATATAAACTCCAGGAAGTATATTGGCTGGCAATTGTATTTCTACTCTATTGGCACCATCAATAAGATTAACTTTTTCAGAAAGTTCTTTTCTTCCCGTTAGGTTCGTCAATTCTACAGTTCCTTTCCCCGCTTTTCCATTAAATACTACTGTAAATCTGTCTGTTGCCGGATTTGGACTGATGGCATATGGAGATTCATTAGTAGATGCAGCAATAAGGCCTGACGGAGAAGTTCCTCCTCCAACTCCTACTGCATTCCATGCATTGGTAACCTGTGTTACTTCATTGCTTCCTGCTCCGTAAAGATCTGTTGCAGCCTGTAAAGAATATGTTCTTGTATTCGCATAATTTGAAGTAGAAGTCAGATAAGTAGTCAGTGTTCTGTAGGCAATAGCTGCTGCCTTATCTAGTCCTATTCCTGAAACATTGTAAGCGAAACCATTATCGTTAGTACCGGATCCTCCAGTTACCAGTAAGTAATACCAGAAATTAAGAACTCCCGAGTTGGTATGAACGCCACAATAGTCATTGGCCTGACTTGGACTTGCACATCCTGAAGTAGTAGCAGTCTTCCAATAAGTCCCCAAATAGGTATCCGGCTGGCTATAGGCATTAGGGTTAGACATATCTCTGATCACATAACTGAAATCTTCACCTAATGTCCAGCTAGCCTGAGTAGGTCTTGCCCATCGCTCAATTGAATTTCCAAAAATATCAGAGAAACCTTCATTCAATGCTCCCGGTTCTCTTTGATACACAAGGTTAGCTGTTTTAGAGGTCATTCCGTGGGTAATTTCGTGCCCGCAAACATCAATAGCTGTTAGAGGTTTTCCCCCGTTTGTAGTAGAACTTCCGTCTCCATAAGTCATTCTGGAACCATCCCAAAATGCATTGAAATAATTAGTGGAATAATGAACATATGATTTTATAGCAAAATGATTGTTATCAATACTCTTTCTTCCGAATTTTGTGTATAGATAATCTACTGTCATTTCTGCTCCCCAATGCGCATCGGTAGCATACTGATCTTTATTGGTGTTCACATTATTCCATACATTATCTGTATCTGTAAAATCTACTGCTGAAGCATAGCTGGTTCCTTTTTTCAGGTTATAAGTTTCTACAGAAGTTCCGCCATTTCTACCCGTTTCTCTCAGCCTGTAGCTTCCGTTATAAGAATCTGCCACAATATTTCTGTTTCCACTGTATCCTGTAGTGGCTGTTCCAGGGGCATTTACATCATGAATAATGGCATCCACTCCCAGAACTTTTCCATTTTTAGCATCTACAAATACATACTGTCTGCTTAGAGGCTTCTCCGCATAAATATCAAATTTATAAGCTAACTTCAGGTCCTTAAGCGTTTCATCAGTTGGATCTGAATAATACACGAGTTCACCCTTAGGAGCAAAGCTTGCATTGCGATCATTAGTTTCTCTTTTGATAAAATCTTCCTCATCCTTATTTTGCCACTTATATTGTTCTGCACCCACAAAGTTTAATGCATTTTGTAAGGCGATGCTTTCAGAAATATTGGATTTTTTCTCTACTCCTGATGGAACTTTAAGTATCCATTTTCCGGACTGTCCTACAATTTTACCATCTTTTGTCTGTACCGCCATCATTCCATATTCTACCGGAATATCATTTACTGTTTGTTGAAATCTGTGGGTTTCAAAACCCAGCTTATCAGTTTCAAGTCCTAATTTACGGGCTTGTCCCGGTGAAAGTTTCTCGGATCTTTCATCAAGTAAAACCGGATTTCCCTGAAAAGTTGGTCCATTTTTATCAAATCTTAAGAAGTCTGCGTGTAATCCATTTTTACCAGGAATTACTTTTGATGGTGTGTTTTGTCCAAAAACGAATGAGCAGGCCGCAACGCTTACTGCCAGAATAAATTTTGTTTTCATAAATAATATTTGTTAAGTGTGAAACGAAGGTAAAAATTTTTCACAATAAAACAACATATGTATTATAAAAAATTCAATTGAAAATATAAATCATTAAACAAACCACAATAATGATTTTAAAACAAAGAGAAATAATTAAAAATAATTTTATTATTTTGAAAATTTTTCATGAATTAAATTCACAAAAAATCAATATTTTGTGAATTAATATTTTCATTATGTACCACATTTTATTGAATAAAATTCTTCTTATTTGAAAGATTTATTAAAAAAATAAGGCCATCTCCATAGAGACAGCCTTTGAATATTTTAAAATAAGGGGATGTTTTTATTTCCTAACCGGGGTTCTGAATTCCCCATACCCTATCAAACCATCATAGTTCCGACCGAAAGGAGCATAGTAAAGAAATGCCTGATAAAGGTTTTCTGTCTGCCAGAAATTACCATTCACTTCACCAAAGTCTAAAGGACCATCTCCTTGCTTTGTAGCGAGAACATAGTTATAAAATCCTTGTTTCAGGTATAGTTTGGCAACATATTGCTTTGTAGTGGCATCGTATTGCATCTGATTTTCCTTACTTGGTTTAAAACCATTGAATCCACCCAAAATATAAATGTCTTTATCTACCGGATCGGATTCAAGAGAAAAATATACCCATGAATAATCTGCTTCTCTCTCAGCATCTCTTTCTCTTCCCAGATCATTTCTTCTGTAGTACCACGCTCCGTTTACATCGGGCTGATATTGATAATTTAAAGGAAACGCCCAAACCGGATGTAAATACGTATGATTGGCATCATCTTTTACTTCTACTGCACGAACCATATCTGCCGCGATAGTCATATTCTTGTTATCAAAATAATAGAACTCATTATCACCAGGAAATACAAGATTCATCTGCTGGAAAAGTAACTGATTTCCCAAAACGGTACTTGGTTTCAGGTTAGAAATCACCATATTCGGATTGTTATTCTGCATCACATTCAAGCTCATAGAGTTGACATTAGAAGAAAGATCACCTCCTTTCGGTAAAGCTTTTATTTCTACTCTTTGATTGATATTGGGATTCTTGGCATCTGCAATCCTTGAAACATTTACGCCAAGAGTAGCAGCATCTTCTACAAGATAAAAACGTCTTTTGAACAGAGGTTTATCCGCAGAATCTTTATAAACGATCAATTCAAAGTTTCCTGATATTTTGGGTTGTATTTTATCATTGGGGAAAGTCAGCTTATAATGAGTATACGCCTGCAAAGTATTGAATGAATATTGAAACTTATCCAATAGCCCGTTCATACTTCCAGTAGCAATTTCTGTAAAGAAAAGGTTATCATCGTTCCAGTTTCGGTCATAATGCTTGATGGTATATCTGTAGATCTCACTTCCATTGGTAAGATCATCAAAACTTAACACCAATTGTTCGCCGAACTTAATGACCGGTGTTTCATCATTCGTCTGAGGGTTAAACAGCTGGATGCTTTGGATATTTTGTCCATACATCAGTCCGCTCAGGGAGAGTAAGAGTATTCGCAAAGTTTTCATTATGACGAAGATAACGAAAAATAGCCATTTTCTTAATAATATCGTATTTTTGAATAAAAATATTCAGATTATGCTTCAGATTCAAGGCTTCGTATGCAACTTTGCAAGTGAAAACACCTATATTCTTTATAATGAAAACAAAAATGCCTGGTTAATAGACCCGGGAAATATGAATGAACAGGAAACCAAAGCCATTGACAACTTCATCAAAGAAAAAGAACTGAAGATTCAGAAAATCCTTTTAACCCACGCTCATATTGACCATGTTTTGGGGCTTCAATGGGCATTTGATACTTTTAAAGTTCCTGTGAATATGCATCAGGAAGATCAGGAAGTTCTTGATATGCTTCAGGCAAGCGGAATGAGATTCGGATTCCCTGTTGATCCTGTAAAAGTAGATATTGAATATGTAAACGAAGGAGAGGAACTTGAACTGGATGGAGAAAAATTTAAAATCTATCATGTTCCGGGACATTCTCCGGGAAGTGTTGTTTACCATAATGAAAACCAGAAATTCATGATCTCCGGCGATGTTTTATTTGAAGGCAGCATCGGAAGAACAGATCTATACAAAGGAAATTACGAACAGTTAATTGACGGTATTAAAACCAAACTTTTTGTCCTAGATCCAGAAACACAGGTTTTCTCCGGTCACGGAAATCCTACTTCAATAGGGTTTGAAAAGCAGTATAATCCTTTTTTCAAGTAAAGGAGTCGGGTTTGAGAGTCGGAGAGTTTGAGGGTGTAAGCGTTTTACCCATTTTTGTCATTCTGAAAGAATCTAAACCCAGTATGTTTAATATCTAAGGTTAGATTCCTGCCGGAATGACAAAAACTACTTTATCAACTAAATGTGCAGGAGTTTTATTTCACACAAATCTCACGGTTTTACACAGATGGTTGTGGTTATTTGTGTGAAGGTTAGGATAATTCGTGTTTAAGAAAAATCTGCGCTATCAGCTGAATCTGCGAGAGAAATAAAAAAATAAAAACCGCCAGGACTAAGTTCTGACGGTTTCTTGTTATAAAGAAATAGAGTTTAGAAATCTAAAGTGATAGAAGCTCTGGCAGCAGCCCCCATAATAGGTCTTGCCATTCTGATACTAGAACCTGTTACAGTTTGAGATCTTGGATCTCCTTCTGTAATTCCGATCGTATTAAAGATATTGGTTCCGTCAACTGCAAAACGGATTTTTCCTAGCTGATAAGACATTCCTGCTCCAAATTCTGTGAAAGATGGTAGAATATTATCATCTGTATTTCCTTCATTCTGGAAACGTTTTCCATAATAATTCATACTTACATAAGCTCTCCATTCTTTAGTGATATTTACTGCAGGAGAAATATTAAAGTAGAACTTAGGAATTCTTCTTACAACATTTCCACTATAATCGAAGGTAGTACCATCAGCATTTCTTCCTGTAAAATCTTTGTATTTTGGATTCTGAATGGTTCCGTTGAAAGTAACTTCAAATATATTATTGAATAATCTGGCATAGCCTTCAATTTCTACCCCAAAATTGGTAGTATTGGCAAATTTATTTTCTGAAGTTCCGTCTGAATAAACATCAGTAAATGAAAGATTTTTAAGGGCAGAATAGAAAGGAATCACCGCAATATCAAAAGTACGGGAATAATACTTATACCCTACTTCCAATTGATTGGTCAATACAGGCTTTACAGCATCCAACTTTCCAATATTATTATAGTATGCTTCTTCATTTGGAGATCTGAAACCGTGAGAGAAACGGGCATACACCGCATTTTCACGATTAATTTTATAGTTGGAAGCTAATGTATAAGAAACTTTATTGATGTCATAGTACCAATACGTAAACTGATTCCCTAGAATATTCATATTATCATCTGCAGTCGTAGTATCAAAACCATGAGTTCCATCCACCGTTAAACCTGAATTATTAAGATTAGCTGTAGTAGTATTTACTTTATATCCTCTGTAATAATCACGGCTGTAACGGATTCCTCCATTAAAGCTTAATGCATCGGTTACATTATAATCCAGATTTAAATATAAATCATTCAGACTTCCCTGGATCTGTGAATCTCTAAGTAAGCTGGACATATTTAAAACTCCATTATACGTTTTAGAATATCCTACACTACTTGGACCAAGAGATGGATCTACAAGATTTAACAACACAGGTCTGTCTGTAGCAGTAGTCAGAATATTGCTCCAGTTCCAGTATTGATGAGACTTCCAGTTTGATTTATAGAATCCAGCCGTTACATTTCCTTTGTCAAATTTGTAGTTGAACTGCAAATCATTCACAAAATTATTCATCTGCTTATCGATAGCCCAGAACCCCAATTTCTGAACATATTCAGGATTGACCACGGCTCCGCTGCTAACCAATGAATATTGATAATTAGCCATTCCCAAACTTTTAGCAAAATCAGCACTCTTCTGAGGACTTCCAGCCGGGAAAATCCCCGTATAGTTCATGTCAATATTGGTATACCGGGTTTTATTGATGACACTGAAGTTTCCTCCTAAATCATATTTAAATTCTGCTCCCAACACATCTACTTTCGGATGGATTCCATCCTCTAAATTTCTGCTGAAAAAGCCACCACCAGCCTGTGGAATATTTAACTGACTGATCGCTCTGTAGCTGTAGGTTCCATAATTAGGATCAAAACCTGCAAATCCTTTTAATTTATCGCCATCCTGTGTTAAAGGAATCGGAAGGAAGAAGGTATTTCTGTCATCCAGCTTTTTATAATATACTTTCACGTAACCTTTATCAAAGACATACTTCAGGTTCATTCTGATCTGTCCGCCGTTATTGGCTTTGAATCCTGTTTTTCTGATTCCGTCATTTGATCTGTAGAAACCGCCAATATTGAAGAATAATTTATCTTTTACCAAAGCACCGCCTACATTAAGATCCGTACGGATTAACCCGTAAGTACCGGTTTCCAGTTTTGCACTTCCTTTAAAATCATTGGTCCCTTCTTTTGTAATGAAGTTGATAAGACCTCCCGGAGAATTATTGGCATAAATAGATCCGGAACCTCCTCTCAGAGCTTCCAGACGGCTCACCGTATTATCTACCCTGAAAAAGTTATCTGCATTGGCAAATTGGAGTGCTCCATCTTCAAAAACAGGAAGTCCATCTTCCTGAATCTGTACAAATTCATAAGCTCCTGCGGACGGAATACCTCTTGCAAAAAGGTTATTCCCTACTTCCCCACCTGAAGTTTCCACCGCAAAACCCGGAACCCTCTGCAGCAATGCTGCAGCACTGATTGGATTCTGCTTTTGAATTTCCTTAGCACTGAAGGTTGAAATAGCAGTACTGGATTCTATCTTTTTCTTAGGATTAGAGTTTCCCGTAATAACAACCTGATCGATAGAAGAAACTTTCGCTGAATCCTGTGGAGTTTCCTGGGCATAAGCATTATTAAAATATAACGTAGCTGTTGCGGCGATTAAAAAGATTGATTTTTTTTTCATAGCCTTATTTTTTATTGTTAGTTTCAATTTTGTTGTAATTTTAAATACACTCCATTCGTCCAACCGAATCCATCCTGATTGGGATATTCCCCGCCTCCTGCTATTGTTTCCGTATCTAATGCATTGTATTTTTCCATCAGTTTTCCCGTATTCCTGTAAACCCTTTCTACATTGAAGCACCAGTTATCTTTTATTTTTCCGGCCAGTTCATTAAAGCCATAATTTTTCATTGCTTTAAAGCCAAGCCATTGGTAGGGTGCCCAGGCATTGGGTAAATCCCACTGCTGTCCGGATTTTTTGGTAGTTGTCACCAATCCGCCCGGATATAAAAACTTTTCAGAAATGGTTTCTGATACTGACTGAGCTTGCTCCTGATCTGCTATCCCAAGAAACAAAGGGTAAAGAGCAGCAATATGTTCAGACGGTGTTTTTGTGTTTTTTTTAATATGATAGTCTCTGTAAATCTTCGTCTTTTCATCCCAGAAGTATTTATGAATCATATGTCTTCGCTTTGCTGCTCTTTCAGTAAAATAATTTTCTTTGCCTTTCAGATCCTGAAGCGCTGATGATTTTGCCAATGTGGTTTCCAAATGCCATAAAAGACAGTTTAAATCTACCTCGGCAAGATTCAGGGTTTCTATCGTCTGGATATGTTCTCCGTCTGCAAACCATCTGCTGGAAAAGTCCCAGCCGGATTCGCAGGCACTTCTTATATTTCTGTAAAACTCTTCTCCTGAAGCTTTTTTCTGGTCTTCTATATCGATCAGATAGCTTTCAGGACGAGGTTCATTTTCTGTGTCGTAATATCTGTTCAGGAGATCTCCATTCTGAGTTTTCACTACCCTTTTGAAACCTGAACCACTTTCTGTTTCTTCTTCCCCATTCATCCAGAAAGCATATTCTTTTTCTAAAGTATCATAGTATTTCGTATAAATAGTTTCATCATTTTTTGTCTCTACAAGAAGCTCCAGCATCAATGAGAAATACGGCGGCTGTGAACGGCTTAAAAAATGCGTCCTGCTGGCATTGGGAACAAACCCGATATTTTGAATCAGATAAGAACAGTTTTCCACAATATTTTCCATCATTTCCACCCGGCCTGAAACCTGTAATCCAAGCATGATAAAATAGCTGTCCCAATAAAAAAACTCATTGAAACGACCTCCCGGAACGATATAAGGTTTAGGTAGTTTTAATAATGTCCCTTTTTCCTCATAAGCAGTACGTGTCAGTTCATCCCAAAGTTTTTCAATATGTTCCTCAATCGGAAGATGATCTTCCCTCTGAACAGATATTTTTGCTCCAAGAAAATCAAAATGAGCCATCACAAAACTTTTCAGGTCAAAACCTTCAGAATCTTTTTCCTGCTCATATTTTGCATTGATCTCCACAATCGGAAATAAAGGAACCGCATCCGTCATCATTTTCTGATCTTCAAAAATCTCTCTCTTTTGTACTGCATCAAAAAGAGCTTGGATTTCTTTAATATAAAGTTGATTGTTCATGGTTATTTTTTAGGATTGATTTTTAACTTATTCATAAAAATGGCAGAAGTAATTAACAGCGAAAGGGGAATCAGGGACAAGTAAAATGCCTGCTGCCCACTGAATTCCTGAAATACAAAACCTGTAATGATGGAACCTATTGTTCCTCCAATTGCAGAGAAAACGACAATCAATCCAGACATTGCACTGTGTAAATATTTAGGAATGGAAGCCAGGATCACTGAATTGATGCTGGGATAAATTGGAGCCAGCAAACCTCCCATCAATGGAAATAAATACACTACAAGCGGAGCATTCAACCAATTTGTACTGGCATCAATATGAATATTATGAGTTAATGGAAGTACCAGAAGTAAACTTACCGCAAAACCAATAACGCAGAATGACACCACATAAATCCAACTTATCTTTCTGGAAAAGAAACCGGACAGAAATCTTCCTAATGCAAAAGCCCCCGCTAAAACAGCTCCTGCCTGGATACTCATGGAAGTAGGCACTTTTAAAATTTCTTTATAAAACGTGGGAGTCCATGTCTGAAAACTTTGTTCCACCAATACAAACAAGAATGCACACAATAAGAAACACAATACTTTTTTATAACTGAATAAACCAGCACTGTTTTTCAGGTCTCCCAGCCAATCGGTCTTCTCATTTTTTGCCTCTTTTTCATTCAGTTTAGAAAAGAATAGAAACAGGAAAGATAATGAGGAAAGAGCTCCCAGAACCCAATATACATTCAGCCAATGGGTAGATTTCGGATTATGATCATCAATGTACAAGCTGAACAAAACATTCCCTGCCAATACTCCAATCATAAAAAAACCTTCCAGAAATCCCATGAAGCTTGAATGTTCTTTATCTGTTTCTGTAACCAAACCAATGGAAGTGAAAACAGAAATTTTAATTAACGCAAAGGAAACTCCTACAATGGCAAACAATAATTTAAATACCCAAAAATCGTTAGTAAACGGCATTATAAAACACATTGCACTCACCAGAAATAATGCAATCAGCATTGATTTTTTGATTCCTATCTTAGGAAGAAATGATGCCAGAATGAATGAACAGATGGCAATCGGAAGATCTTTAAACCCTTCCAATACACTGGCAGATGATTTTGAGATGCCAAAGTTCTGCTGAACCTGTAAAATAACAGTTCCCACAGAATTCAGAAGAATTGCGAAAACAAAATAGTTCAAAAACAGAACCGCCTTGATGTTGAAGTTTTTCATTCAGGTTATTTCTTTGCGGCTAAGATAGAAGCATTTCTGTTCACAATAATTTAACACAATAAACCAATATTTGAACAATATTAATATAATTAGTATTTTTAGTGATTAAATATGATTAATTAAATGAAAGTTACTTTTGAAAGAGTAATCCCCAATGAGAAAAGCTCGTTCCGAACGATTCATAATAACTCCCCTATTTCAGAATTTAAATGGGAGTATCATTATCACCCCGAAATTGAACTGGTATGTGTCATTTCCGGGAGTGGAACCCGCCATGTTGGGTATCATAAAAGTAATTATACGCATGGAGATCTCGTTTTGATTGGTTCCAATATTCCCCATTCAGGATTTGGACTGAATTCTATTGATCCGCATGAAGAAATCGTACTTCAGTTCAAAGAAGAAATTCTCCAGTTTCCTCAACAGGAAGTGGAAGCCCGGTCTATTAAAAATTTACTGGAACTCTCAAAGTATGGCATTCATTTTCATCATAAGGTAAAAAAAGCCTTACTCCCGAAATTAAGATTGATGCTGGAGTCAGAAGGCTATAAAAGATATTTGTTACTGCTGGAAATTCTCTTCGAGCTTTCTAAATGTAAAGATTATGACCTTTTGAATAAGGAAATTATGCCCTACACCATTATTTCAAAAAACAAAACCCGTCTTGAAAACATTTTCACTTATGTAGAGCATCATTATGATAAAGAAATCAATATTGAAGATGTTGCAAAGCTGGCCAACCTCACCTTGCCTGCCTTTTGTAATTTTTTTAAAAAAGCTACGCAGATCACCTTTACGGAATTTGTAAATCGGTATCGGATCAATAAGGCTTGTTTATTGATGGCTCAGGATAGATCTATTTCAGAATGCAGTTATCATTGTGGGTTTAATAATGTAACGTATTTCAACAGGATGTTTAAAAAGTATACAGGTAAGACGCCTTCAGAATTTATTAAAGATTATGCGCATAATAAGGTGAGTGTGTAATAAATCTCCCGCAGATCACGCAAATTTCGCAGATGTTTGCGGATAAGAAAATCAAGAATTTTCAAAAACTTATGTGTACTTCTTATGCTCAATGGTTTTAACTTTAATATCATTTAGGTGTTATTCTAAAATCTTTTGTGACTTTGTGGTTTTCATATTAAACAATAGTTATATAATTTTATTTTTCCCACGGATTACTCAGATTTGCCCAGATGATTTTTAAAATATTTTTCATCTGGTTTTTCCGATTGATATCCTTGTCAAGGTTTAAAACCTTGACAAGGATCAGTTAAAATTCAACATCAAAATCAATAGTCCTTATTAAAATTAAAGGAATAAAAAAGTAAACTGATATTCTGCACTGGAAAAAACTGAGAAGATTCCCAATTCACATTCTGATATTGTGGATAACTTTTTTACAATATAAATTAGACTTATTTTTAAGAAACCGTTCTACAGAAACATTTACAACCAATTGAATTTATAAGCATTACACAAAAATCTTTTCTACAATTCCATATTGTGGATAACTTTTTCCGCAGATTTACAAAGATGTTTATGTATAAATACCACAATAAAAGAATCTGCGTAATCCCCTAAATCTGCGAGAAAATAATCTATGAAAACTGAAGATTTATAGAAACAAAAAAGCTGTTCTAAAAAAGAACAGCCATATATTATATAAATAAGAATGAGTAACCGGAATTACTTCCATTTGATATTACATCCCATGCTTGGTCTCTGAATCTCTTCCTGCGGTTCCCCGGCTAAAAGATTTTCAAAAGCAATAATTAAGTCCTCTCCTGTAACATCTTTATTATTCCCAGGTCTTGAATCATCCATCTGACCTCTGTAAATAAGATCCAATTTATCATCAAAGAAATAAAAATCAGGAGTACATGCAGCATCATAAGCTTTTGCAATAGCCTGACTCTCATCGAATAAATAAGGAAAATCAAATCTTCTTTCGATCTGGAATTCAATCATTTTCTCAGGGGAATCTGCCGGATATTTTTCAATATCATTAGCGTTAATCGCAATGAATTCAATTCCTTTTTCATTATAGTCTTCATACAATTCATTGATCTTATCAATAACATGAAGAACAAACGGACAATGGTTGCACATGAAAATAACCAGTGTTCCTTTTTCTCCTTTCAGTTCTTCCAAAGACTGAAGTTCATTCGTTTTTGACGGGTTTGGAAGCTCAAAAAACGGAGCTTTTGTACCTAATGCCAACATATTGGAGGGAGTATTCATATCCTTTTTCTTTAGTTTCACAAAGATAGAAATTTCTTTCGTTATTTGGTAAGGAAGATGGGGAACTGGAAGGCGGCAGTTATTCTTCCCAATGTATTTATCGAGTAAGGCTATATACTTCATTAATTTTTACAATAATTTTCAAATTATACACTTCAGCCCTTTCCTACAATCACTATTTCCTCTTCTTACCAACTTCAGTAAGTTTCTTTTTCCAGAAAAATAAAAATAACGTTTGGAAGATATCCTGAAAAGTTTGTAGTTTTGCTAACACTGTTAAGAAAAAATATCATGGGCCTACATGAACGTCGTCAAAGAGAAAAAGAATCCATCCGTGCAAGTATTTTGCAGGCGGCATTCACTTTGGCTAAATCTGAGGGCTGGGCATCACTTTCCATGCGTAAAATAGCAGACGCTATTGAATACAGCGCACCGGTGGTGTACGATTATTTCGAAAATAAGGAGGCTATTCTATTTGAAATCTCATTAGATGGCTTCCACAAATTACATATAGAATTATTAAAGGCACAACAACAGCATGATACTCCTGAAGAACAGTTAGTAGCTTTAGTAGATGCTTATTGGAGCTTTGCGTTTAATAATAAGGAATATTACCAGCTGATGTTTGGCCTGGGAATGCAATGTTGTGGAAAGGGACAGATGAAGAAGGAATTCTCCTCATTTCAGGAGTTAATTTACGAATGTACTTACAACATTATTGAGAAAAACGGCTCAAATACAGATAATGCATGCCACATGTCTCATGCCCTGTTTTCCGCTGTACACGGAATGATTTCCATTATGATGATGCGTACAGGAGATATTCCGTCTACCATGAATAAATCGACTTTGGATGAAACAGTTTCGTCCTTTATTAAGTCTTTATAATATATTTTTTTGAACAAAAATTAACACTGTTAGGAAATTTAACACTGAATTAATATCATTCAACTGTAGATTCCTGGCAAAAAACAAAAACTATTTATGCAAAACTCTACTTCATTCATTAGTTAAAGGTAGTTATTTTTTCTTTTAAAATTAACACCGTTAGTAAAATTAACATTATTTACACCTCACATCTTTATATACTTAAATACACTAAAAAAATCAACTATGGAAACAATCGATCTGATCGGACATTAAAAATTCTGTAATTTTTTTTGAACTAATCATTAACACTGTTAGGAAAAAAAACAGCATTTATTAAAAAGAAACATTACTTCAATCTAACACTTCATTAAAAAATTAAATTAACAATGAACATACCTGGAAAAACAAGGTTTATTGTACTTATTTCAAGTATAATTCTTTTACAGAGCTGCACCAAGGCTGCAGAAGGATCTAATAATGCACCACCAGCTCCAGAACTTCCGGTTTATACCGTTATCACCTCTCCTGCTACCACATATCAGGAATTCCCCACTGCTTTGGAAGGGAAAAACAATGTGGAAATCAGATCTCAGGTTGATGGATATCTTGATAGAATTTATGTAGAGGAAGGCGCTTATGTAAGAGCCGGACAGCCTTTATTTAAAATAGATTCAAGAAGTTACGGCGAGCAGATGAATATGGCTCAGGCCAATCTTCAGGCAGCCAATGCCAATATACAGAAAGCAAAAGTGGAAGTTGACAGACTTCAACCTTTAGTAGCTGCAAAAGTAGTTTCTGATGTACAGCTTAAAACGGCAAAAGCTAATTATGAAGCTGCTGTAGCTGCTGCATCCCAAGCCAGGGCTTCTGTAGGAAGTGCCAGAATCAATGTAGGATTTACCACCATTACAGCACCGGTAAGCGGATATATAGGAAGAATCCCGTTTAAAAAAGGAAGTCTGATCTCAAGAACAGACCCTAATCCATTGACTTTATTATCAGATATCAGTGAAATTTATGCGTATTTCTCTTTAAGTGAACTTGATTTTATTGCTTTTCAGAATAAATATCCGGGAGCTACTTTAGAGGAAAAACTGAAAAATATGCCAATGGTAGATCTTGTCATTGCAGATAACAGTACTTATCCTGAAAAAGGAAGACTGAGTATTGTAGACGGACAGTTTGACAAAACAACCGGAGCCATCAGCGTACGCGCCGTTTTTCCTAATGCCAACGGAGCTTTAAGAACCGGAAATACAGGAAGAGTACGTATGCCGCAACTGATTTCAAATGCAGTGGTTATTCCACAGGAATCTACTTTCGAAATTCAGGATAAAACGTACGTCTATGTAATGGATAAGGATAAAAAAGTAACCGGAAAACCTATTAAAATCTCAGGAAAAACAGAGAGTTATTATTTTATTTCTGAGGGGCTTTCACCGGGAGAAAAAATCGTTTATACCGGAATCGGGAACCTGAAAGACGGAGCATCCATCAGACCTAAAGTTATTTCTTCAGACAGTTTACTGAGAGCAAAACCTTTGTAAATATTCTGAAAAACAGAAGACTTAAAAAAATAAACTTCTTATGTTAAAACAATTTATAGAAAGACCGGTCCTTTCAACGGTCATCTCCATCATACTCTTATTATTGGGAGCCTTGTCTCTCTTTAATCTGCCCATTGCCCTCTTTCCGGATATTGCCCCGCCAAGTGTTCAGGTAACGGCTTTTTATCCGGGAGCAAACGCTGAAGTAGTGGCACGTTCTGTAGCTACCCCTATTGAGGAAGCAGTGAATGGAGTGGAAAACATGACCTACATGACTTCCAACTCCAGTAATGACGGGACTATGACCCTGAGTGTTTTCTTCAAACAGGGTTCTGATCCGGATAATGCTGCGGTAAACGTTCAAAACCGTGTATCAAAAGCAATGAGCCAACTTCCTCAGGAAGTAGTACAGGCAGGAATCTCTACCCAGAAAGTTCAAAACAGTATGATTATGTTTATGGGATTAACGAGTGATGATCCTAAACAATATGATGAACTGTTCTTACAGAATTACCTGAAGATTAATATTATTCCTCAAATCCAGCGTATCCCAGGGGTTGCACAGGCCCAGGTATTCGGAACAAGAGATTATTCCATGAGAATCTGGCTGAAACCGGATCGATTAGCGGCCAACAATCTTTCTCCACAAGAAGTACTGGGTGCCATTAAAGACCATAACCTTGAAGCTGCTCCGGGACGTCTTGGACAGGGAAGTAAGGAAACTTACGAATACATCCTTAAATATAAAGGAAAGCTGAACAAAAATGAAGACTATGAGAATATAGCCATCAAAGCAAACAGCGATGGTTCTTTCTTAAGATTAAAAGATGTTGCGAGAGTAGAATTTGGGTCCTATACTTATACGGCGGCTAACAGAGTGGATGGAAAACCGGTTTCGGGATTTGCCATTTTACAGACAGCTGGTTCCAATGCCAATGAAATCCTGACTGAGATTGAAAAGCAGGTAGACCAGTTCAGCACTACTCTTCCTAAAGGAGTGAAACCAATTATCATGTATAATTCTAAAGATTTCCTTGATGCTTCTATCCATCAGGTGGTTGAGACTTTAGTAATTGCATTTATTCTGGTATTTATCGTAGTATTTATTTTCCTTCAGGACTTCAGATCTACTTTAATCCCTGCGATTGCAGTACCTGTAGCCATTATTGGTACGTTCTTCTTCCTTCAGTTATTTGGCTTCAGTATCAACATGCTTACTTTATTTGCATTGGTACTGGCTATTGGTATTGTAGTGGATGATGCCATTGTGGTGGTAGAAGCCGTCCATTCCAAAATGGAACAGACAGGAATGCCTGTAGAGCACGCTACTATGAACTCTATGAGTGAGATCTCAGGTGCAATTATTTCAATTACATTAGTGATGTGTGCGGTATTTATTCCAGTTGGATTTATGCAGGGACCTGCAGGAGTTTTCTACAGACAGTTTGCCTTTACACTGGCTATTGCTATTATGATTTCTGCTGTTAATGCATTAACATTAAGTCCTGCATTATGTGCCCTTTTCCTGAATGATCCTCAGGGAGAACATGGCGAGCATGGCCACAAAAAAGGTTTTGGAGCAAGATTTTTCAATGCATTTAATGCAAGCTTCAACAATATGACCAAGAAATATATTTACAGTCTTAAATTTTTAATCAAAAATAAGTGGGTAGCCATCGGAGGTCTTGTTGTGATTACGGCAGCCAGTATTTTCATGATTAAAAAGGCTCCTTCAGGATTTATTCCAACGGAAGATCAGGGATTTGTACTATATGCGGTGAATACTCCTCCGGGAAGTTCATTGGAGAGAACACACAGAGCGACTGAGCAAATTGATAAAATCATTAATGGAGAAAAAGCAACCAATCACCTTTGGGTAGCTGATGGGATGAACTTTATCAGTAATGCCAATGCTTCTCCTTATTCTGCAGGTTTCATTAAGCTTAAAGATTATGACAAGCGTGGAGATATGAAGGATCCGGATCAGATTGCGGCTACCTTAACAGGAAAAGTAAGCCAGGTGAAGGATGCCAATGCTTTCTTCTTTAATTTCCCGACCATTCAGGGATTTGGTAACGTTTCAGGTTTTGAATTTATGCTTCAGGATAAAACCAACGGTTCTTTTGAACAATTAGGAACAACCACTCAGCAATTCATTGGTGAACTGATGAAACGTCCTGAAATTGCATTTGCATTTACAACATATGCAGCTGGAAACCCACAGTATACTATTGATGTGGATACTGATAAAGCCAATCAGTTAGGAGTTTCCGTAACAGAATTAATGCAGACCATGCAGATTTATTACGGTAGTAGCTTTGTTTCAGATTTCAACAGATTTGGAAAGTATTACAGGGTAATGGCTCAGGCAGATATTCCTTATCGTACGGATATTAATTCTTTGGAAGGAATTTATGTGAAAAATAAATCAGGAGAAATGGTTCCTGCGAAGACATTGGTAACTTTAAAAAGAACTTTTGGCCCGGAAACAGTAACCAGAAACAACCTTTTCAACGCTGTAACTATTAATGGTACTCCAAAACCTGGATACAGTACCGGAGACGCGATTAAAGCAGTTGAGGAAGTTGCTAAACAATCCCTTCCAAGAGGTTATGGTTATGAATGGACAGGAATTACCCGTGAGGAGATTAAAACCGGAGGACAAACCACCTTCATCTTCCTTTTAAGTATCCTATTCGTTTATTTTCTATTGTCAGCTCAGTATGAAAGTTATATTCTGCCGTTTGCTATTATCTTAACCATTCCAACCGGAATATTCGGAGTATTTGCCTTCACTGGACTGGCTGGAATTGATAATAACATTTATGTACAGGTTGGATTAATCATGCTGGTCGGGCTATTGGCTAAAAATGCCATCCTAATCGTAGAATTTGCCGTTCAGCGAAGAAAAGCAGGAAGATCCTTAATTGAATCTGCTCTTCAGGCTTCAAGATTACGTTTAAGACCAATCCTTATGACCTCTTTTGCTTTCATCGTAGGGATGTTACCATTGGTTTGGACACAAGGAGCTTCTGCAAAAGGAAACCATTCCATTGGTTACAGTACTGTGGGAGGAATGCTTACAGGAGTCGTGTTCGGAATCTTCATTATTCCGGTAATGTATGTCATTTTCCAGTATCTGCATGAAAAAATGCCAAGCAAAAAGAAAAAAAGGCTTCTGAAAAAACAAATGGAAGAAGAACTTTTAGCTTCAACGATTAATTAAATGATACAACGGGGAGATTTATAAACCAAAAGATTTTAGAATAACACTTAAGTAATTTTAAAGTTAAAAGCATTCTGCATAAGAAGTACACATAAGTTTCCTACCCATAAACATCTGTGTAAATCTGCGTAATCCGTGGGAAATAATAAACCTCAAGATTGTTCAATTAAAGTCTATTAAACCAAAACTATGAAAAGACTAAAAAATATTATATTAACATTCGCCATAGCTTTAGGATCTGTTTCGTGTGTGTCAAAACTGGCATACACGGAGCCGGACCTTCCGCTACCGGAAAAATTCCAATACACAGCCACTGCTGATACGGCAAGCATTGCCAACCTGGAATGGAAACAGTTTTTCAGCGATCCTATTCTACAGGGACTGATTGAAAAAGGAATTAAAAATAATTATGATCTTCAAATTGCCTTAAAACAAGTGGCTTCTTCACAGGAAAAACTGAAACAGGCAAAATATATGCAATACCCTGATGTAGGTTTCGGGGTTGCAGCTCAAATTTCTAAGCCTTCCAAAAACAGTATGAACGGGCAAAGCTTAAGCCTGTTTTTAGGGCAAAGCCATGTTGAAGATTATAACGCAGCTTTCAATTTATCATGGGAAGCGGATATCTGGGGTAAAATCAAAAACCAACAGGAAGTCTCCAGAATGCAATACCTACAGACCTATGAAGGCTCAAAAGCGATTCAGACTCAGGTTGTAGCAGCCATTGCACAAGGATATTATAATCTTTTGATGCTTGACAAACAGTTAGCTATTGCAAAATCTAATCTGGAATTAAGCAACAATACCTTGATGATTACCCAAAAAATGTGGGAAAGTGGAGATGCTACTTCATTGGGGGTACAACAGGCAAATGCTCAGAAACAAGCCACTGAACTATTGATATCTCAATTGGAACAGAACATTGCTATTCAGGAAAATGCCTTGAGTATTCTAATAGGTGAAACGCCTAATAAAATCAACAGAACACTTGAAATGTCTGATACTTCCCTACCACAGAATATTATCGCAGGGCTTCCCGCAGCTATGGTAAGCCGCAGACCGGATGTACGCCAGCAGGAACTGGTTTTACTGGAATCCAATGCGATGGTAGGAATTGCACAAGCCAATATGTATCCTGCATTAAAGATTACAGCGAATGGTGGAGTGAATTCTTTCAAATTTGATAACTGGTTTCAGATTCCGGCATCATTATTCGGATCTGTTTTAGGAGGAATTACTCAGCCTATTTTCCAGAAAAGACAATTAAAGACTGATTTTGAAGTGGCTAAAATTCAAAGAGAGAAAAATGTATTGGCATTCCGTCAATCCGTTTTGAATGCTGTAGGTGAAGTTTCTGATGCTTTAGTTTCTAATGAGAATTTAAAAATTCAGGAACAGAAAGCCACTGAGCAGTCTGCTACATTGAAAGATGGAATTAAAAGTGCACAGCTTCTTTACAGAGGGGGTTCAGCCAATTATCTTGAAGTGATTACTGCACAGGGAAATTCACTTCAGGCCGAGTTGAATCTTGCTTCCATTAAAAGACAGAGATTAAGCAGCATTGTAGATTTATACAGAGCGCTGGGCGGCGGTTGGAAGTAGTAAATTAAATTATATTGTTTGAGATGCGGTTCATTATGAGCCGCATTTTTTATTAAAACCTTATAGAACTGTTTTATATTTAACTGAAAATAACAGAGTTAAAAATAAGATCAGGTGATGATGATGTTAAAAAAATTATTATTTTTAAAGAAGCGGCCTCCGAAAAGCTTATAGAGTAGGAAACCAAAAAAAATTATTACATGAAAAACTTAAAAAAAATTTCAAGAGTACAACTGCAATCCATTAAAGGTGGCGGTTTTATCAACAATTGTAAAGGAAAAGAAGAAGGAGCATTTTGCGATTGGGTAAGCGCATCCGGATATGGGACAGGTACCTGTGACGGAACGGGTAATCTTTATGGATGTATACCTGATTAATTTCTACCTACGGAATGAACAACCGGATCATTAAATTATTCTCCTACTTCATTCCGTAGGAAATTATATTAAGCCTTTTGAAAATTCCTGTCCAAAGCGTATTTATCATTAAAATAATTTATTTCCGAACCTGTTCAGCAATCCACTGAAGCAACTCCTCAAAATCCTGTTGAGAATACCCCAATTGCAAATAATGAATATTACCCGCCTTCCTATACCATGTCAACTGACGTTTTGCATATCGGCGGCTGTTCTTTTTAATTTCAGAAACAGCAAAATCAAGATCCCATTCTCCATCAAAATATTTGAATAATTCAGCATAACCAACCGTATTCAATGCCGTAAGCCCTTTGAATTTCTCCAACCCTTTCACCTCATCCAAAAGCCCTTTTCCCATCATTATATCAACCCTGCGGTTAATTCTGTCATACAATTCTTCTCTTGGAGCTTCAATTCCGATTCTGATCACATTAAAATCTCTGGAATCCTGAGAAACAGCAATCTGTTCGGAATATTTTTTATCCGTTTGCCAGATCACGTCAATAGCACGCAACAGTCTTCTGTGGTTGTGAATATCCACTACTTCAAAATATTCAGGATCCAATTCCTTTAAAATCTCCTGAAGCTTTTCTATTCCTTCTTCATCCATTATTTTCTGAAGCTTCTCCTGGTTCTCAGTATTAGCCTCAGGCAAATCATTGAGCCCTTCTATAACCGCTTTCTCGTACATCATACTTCCACCAACAAGGATGACGGCGTTATGATATTGGAAAAGTTCATTGAGTTTTTTCAGGGCATCTTCTTCGTATTGCCCGATAGAATAGTATTCTTCTACAGAAAGATTTCCGATAAAATGATGAGGTGCTTCAGCGAGTTCTTCTTCAGATGGTGCCGCTGTTCCGATTTTCATTTCTTTAAAAAACTGTCTGGAATCACAGGAAATAATTTCGGTATTGAAGTGTTTTGCCAGATCAATTGCCAGTTTTGTCTTCCCTATTCCGGTGGGTCCTACTACAGAAATCAGATTTTTCATCGGTGCACATTCATTATTTTATCCATAAAATAGAATCTTTTACAGATTTCACTGTGCTAATTTAAATGTTTATCTTTGTAGAACAATAAAAAACTATGATTTTATCAATGACTGGCTTCGGTAGAGCCGAAGATGTTTTTGAAGGAAAAAAAATAACAATAGATATTAAATCACTGAACAGCAAGAGCTTTGATTTAAATATCAAAATTCCTTTGCGTTATAAAGAAAAAGAATTTGAGATCAGAAAAATTCTTAACGATAGAATTATCCGTGGAAAAGTTGACTGCTACGTCAATATTGAAAACCTTGAAGAATCTAATGATGTAAAAATCAATAAAGGGTTAATTGATTCCTACATCAATGAACTTAAAAATATTGCATCAGACGGCCCTGATTTTGAATACCTGAAAATGGCAGTAAGACTTCCGGATGCCATCACTTCAAGACCTGATGAACTTACAGAAGGCGAATGGGAAGCATTAGCTAAAATTGTTAATGCAGCCGTAGACCGTTTTGAAGAATTCAGAATCACTGAGGGCAGTAATTTACATGAAGAGCTTAACAGAAATATTCAAAATATTGATAAATATCTGAGTGAAGTGATTCCTTTTGAAGAAGAAAGAATCGTAAGTGTAAAAGAACGCTACCAAAAGACTCTGAAAGAATTCGAAAATGTGGATGAAACACGTTTCTATCAGGAAATGGCCTACTTCACAGAAAAACTGGATATTTCAGAAGAAAAGGTAAGACTTGCCCAACATTTGAAATATTACAAGGAAGTAATGGACAATGAATCTTTCAACGGTAAAAAACTGGGCTTTATTTCTCAGGAAATCGGAAGAGAGATCAACACATTAGGTTCAAAAGCCAATCATGCCGAAATTCAGAAGCTTGTAGTGAAAATGAAGGATGATCTAGAAAAAATTAAAGAGCAAACGTTAAACGTATTATAGACAATAGACCTATAGACAAGAGAAGATGAGATCCTGTCTCACCTCTCCATCTAAAAATCTCTAATCTAAATGGATAAAGTAATTATATTTTCAGCACCATCTGGAAGCGGAAAAACTACACTGGTAAAGCATTCTCTGGAAACCTTCCCGGAACTGGAATTTTCAATCTCATGTACTACAAGACAACCGAGAGGAAGTGAAGTACATGCAGTAGACTATCATTTTTTAACACCTGATGAATTCAGACAGAAAATTTCAGAAGATGCCTTTGTAGAATATGAAGAAGTATACACTGATAAATATTACGGAACTTTAAAATCTGAAGTGGAAAAGATCTGGAATCAGGGAAAAGTTGTTATTTTTGATGTGGACGTAAAAGGAGGAATTTCTCTGAAAAAATATTTTGGAGAAAAGGCTTTGTCTATTTTTATAGAACCACCTTCCATTGAAGAACTGGAACGAAGATTGATTTCAAGAAATACGGATGATGCGGAAACCATCAAAACCCGTGTTGCAAAAGCAGAAGAAGAAATGTCTTATGCCAGCGAATTTGACAGGATCGTAATCAATTCCGATCTTGATGAAGCTAAAAAAGAAATAGAAAGTTTAATAAAAAGTTTTATCAATAATTAATGGGCGGAAGATAGAGGTCGGAAGATGGAAGTACACTGCTTTTCATCAAAATCTAACTTCTAATTTCTAATCTCTAAATTTGATAATAAAAAACATTAAGGTTGATATGAGTACCGAAACATTAGAAAAAGCTAAATCTGCGATTCCTGTAAAAGGATTCCTGGATATAAAAGATATAGCAATTCCTCAGGGAGAAGAACTGGTAAAAGCCATTCTAAAACTTAAGGAAGAGAAAAATGCTGTCATCCTTGCCCATTATTACCAACCGGGAGAAATTCAGGATATCGCTGATTTCCTTGGAGACTCTTTACAATTGGCAAGACAGGCAAAAGAGACCAATGCTGATATGATTGTATTCTGTGGAGTACACTTTATGGCTGAAGCTGCAAAAATTCTTAACCCAACTAAAAAAGTAGTTTTACCGGATACAATGGCCGGATGCTCTCTGGCAGACGGATGCTCAGGAGAAGGATTGAGAAAAATGCGTGAACAGCATCCTGATGCTTTAATTGCTACTTACATCAACTGTAATGCAGAAACAAAAGCAGAAAGCGATATCATTGTAACAAGCTCAAATGCTGAAACAGTGATTGAAGCGCTTCCAAAAGACAGACCTATTATTTTTGCACCGGACAAAAACCTGGGAAGATATTTATCTAAAAAAACAGGCCGTGATATGATCCTTTGGGACGGAAGCTGTGTAGTACACGAAGCATTTTCAATGGAAAGAATCGCCAAACAGCTTGCAGATAATCCAGATGCCAAATTAATTGCACACCCTGAAAGCGAAGAAGCTGTTTTAAAACTAGCTCACTTCATCGGCTCTACTTCTGCTCTATTAAACTATGTAGAGAAAGACGACTGCCAGAAGTTCATCATCGCAACAGAAGAAGGGATTCTTCACGAAATGAGAAAACGTGCGCCCCACAAAGAATTGATTCCTGCATTGGTTTTCGATGAAAGCTGTAACTGCTCAGAATGTTTCTACATGAAGCGTAACACCATGGAAAAATTGTATTTATGTATGAAATACGAACTTCCTGAAATCCTTATTGACGAAGAATTAAGATTAAAAGCACTGAAACCTATTGAGGCCATGCTCGATCTTTCTAAAAGTATAAAGTAAATTTAAAGCACTGTTTTTACAGTGCTTTTTTTAATTCTATCAGCCAAGAAAGAGACAAGGTTAAAAATTTATTCAATTTTTCTATAAAAAAACATACAATTATTTCTTTAATAAGTGAATAAATTATTATATTTATAATTCAAACTAATAATGAATACTATGAAAAATTTAAAAAAATTAAACAGAGAAAATCTTAAAAACCTAAACGGAGGAGCAGGTCCCGTTTGCTCATCATGTGCAATTTCTGAAGTTTGTATCAGTGACTGCAATGGTTCACCGGTATGTGTTACCAAGGGAAATTATATAGTTCCTAATTGTTAAAATATAAATATTTCATTTATAAGTGAATAATTGTTATATTTATAAATCGAACTAATAACAAATACTATGAAAAATTTAAAAAAATTAAACAGAGAAAATCTTAAAAACCTAATCGGCGGATCAGACACATGCAGTTATTGCGGAATAAGCCAAATTTGTGCAACAGGATGCTTCGGTGAACCTATTTGCCTTCCAAGAGGACCTTATTTCCCTACTGACTGTTAAAAAATAAAGCACTGTAAAAATTACAGTGCTTTTTATTTTTAATAGAAATTCTATTTAGGATACTCCACCATCCACACATTCCATACTTACAATTACACATGCTTTGCAATATAAAGGAAGTGCCTGATAAGCGCTGCATGGAGCATCATTTGGTCCTGTTCCATAAGTTGTATGCTGCGGGCATCTGCTGCAGTTTGATCCTATTGCTCCGTTTACCATTTCAAGTTCTTTTCTGTTTAATTTCTTTAAATTTTTCATAGTTGTTTTAATTTTTTGATGTTATCAAATAACATGATTATTAAAAATTGTTTTAGTTCCCGAAATAATCAGAATAATCAGGTCCATAGCAGTCTACACTTACATCTACACAGTTTCTGCAAGTAGGAGACAATGCCCAAAAAGCCATACAGCTGTTAGTATATTCCGGGCCATCCCCATAGTTTCCCGAAGTAGAGCATCGTTCACATCCCATTCCTTTTCCGTTGATATCTTTCAGTTTTGTTCTTGATAATTTTTTCATGTTTTAATTTGTTATTAATTAGCACTCTTTTTAAAAATATTATAATTATTTCTGATCCCCGAAGCAATAAATACTTACTCCTACACAATTCTTGCTTCTGCAATAATCAGGTAAAGCAAAATAATTTTCACACGTTCCACCATATTCCGGGCCAGGCCCATACATTATATGACTGGGACACCCATTACAGATAGAAATATTATCTCCATTAATATTCCTAAGGATAAGTCTTGATAATTTTTTCATATTTTCAGGATTAAGCTTAAGACAAAACTCAATTAAAGTTTAGGAGTGTAGCAAGTTCCTCCCGGTTTTAACCAACATCCCCATGCTCCTGATCCGCCTTTCATAAAACACACAAACTGCTCACCACCACAAGCTTCAATCTGCATCTGGGTAAAGCCGCCATTGATAATTTTCTTCTGATCTCTTGATAATTTTTTAAATGCTTTCATAGTAATTAATTTTAAGATGATAAACAAAAAAGCACTGCTGTAATAACAACAATGCTCTTATATTATAAAGGAATTAATAGGGACCAAAACAGTCCATACTTACCAATACTCTTTTTTTGCAGCACTCAGGCAGCGCTTCAAAATCTCCGCATGATTTTACTTCATTAGGCCCATAAGGTCCTACCGGACAATTTTCATAGCAATTACCAATTCCTCCGCCATTAATGGATTTTAAGTTCTCTCTTTTAATTTTTTTTGAATTTTTCATTGGATTTTTATTATAGTTTATCCAATAAATATAAGATTTTTAATCAATTACACCAAATAAATCTCTACAAAAGGATTTACTAATTTATTATGTTAAAAGTTTGCTATTCCAAAATAATTTGTACATTTGTTCCGTTACAATGAATTTTTTAAGAAACATATCTGATATTTCTATCCTGAAGTCTACTATTTCAGGAGTATCTTCTGTTTCTACATTCACAACTACAACAACTACCCCATAAAGGGGTAAATTTTCACATATTATTTCCGGTATCCTGTACTCTTTTTTTAAAGAGTAGCTCTCTCACTTTATCTAATCTTAAATAAATAATAGATGAAAATCTTAAAATTCGGCGGAACATCAGTCGCCAATGCTCAGAATATCCTGCTGGTAGAAAACATTATCAAAAAGGTATCTTCAAAAGACAACGTTGTAGTGATTGTATCAGCGCTTCATGGAGTAACAGACCTTCTTATTAATGCTGCTGAATATGCTTCCGTTCAAAATGAAAACTATCTGCAATTGCTAAAAAATGCAGAAGAAAAGCATCTGAATCTTGTTAAAGAGCTTATTCCCGTTTTAGATCAAAGTTCTTTATTAAGCTTTGTAAAAAAACATTTCAATGACCTTGAAGACCTATGCAACGGGGTTTTTGTTCTTGGTGAACTTACTTCAAGAATTAAAGATAAAATTGCCTCGTATGGAGAATTTTTATCATCAAGCATTATTGCAGCCAGACTTCAGCATCAGGAACTGGACTGTATATGGATAAATACTTCAGAGCTCATCAGAACTGACAGTAATTTTACTCATGCAAAAGTAGATTTCATTATCACTGATGAGAATTTAAAAAATTATTTCACCAAGCATCATAACCGCATCTTCATAGGACCTGGTTTTATAGCCAGTGATGAGAAAGGCCACACTACAACATTAGGACGTGGTGGTTCAGATTATTCTGCGGCTATTATTGCGGCTGGCATTCATGCTGAAGAACTTCAGATATGGACAGATGTAAGCGGGATGATGACTGCCGATCCCCGTCTTGTCTCTCACGCGAAACCTATTGCAGAAATTTCCTATCATGAAGCTATGGAGCTTTCCCATTTTGGAGCAAAAGTTATTTATCCCCCATCCATTCAACCAGTGATGGTAAAAAATATTAATCTTAAAATTAAAAATACTTTTGATCCGGAAGCAGAGGGAACATTAGTTGCTCATCATCTGAATATTTCAGAAAATGAAAAAAATCAGGTAGCTGTAGGAATTTCAAACATGGGTAATATTGCCCTTCTTACTTTGGAAGGCAGCGGAATGGTAGGTATTCCGGGAATTTCTGCTAAGTTATTTCAATGTCTGAGCCAGGAAAAAATCAATGTTATTCTGATTACGCAGGGTTCATCAGAACATTCTATTACCATTGCTATTCATGAAAAAGATATGTTGGCTGCTGAAAACGCAATCAACGCTTCTTTTGCAGATGATATTAACTTAAAAAGAGTTGCTCCTGTCAAAATAGAAATGGATCTTTCTATTGTAGCATTGGTAGGAGAAAATATGAAAAGCAGAAGCGGCGTAAGTGCAAAAATGTTTGGATGCCTTGGGAATAATGGGATTAATATCAGAACAATTGCCCAAGGTTCTTCGGAAAGAAATATCAGCGTGGTTATTGCTGAAAAAGATGCCAAAAAAGCCGTGAATGTTCTTCATGAAGAATTTTTTGAATCCGAAATCAAACAGATTCATCTTTATATCTGCGGAACGGGGAATGTAGGAACTAAACTTATTCAACAGATCTATGATCAGAATCAATATCTAAGGGAAAACCATTTTATTAATTTAAGAATTGCCGGCCTTTCCAATAGCCGAAAAATGTTTTTTGCTGATAATGGAATTTCCAAGGAAGAATACATGAATTGGAAGGAAACTGGTGTAGAAGCTTCGGCTCAAAAATTTTCTGAAGAAATCATAGCCCGTAATCTAAGAAACTCTGTGTTTGTAGATATCACCGCAAGCGCTGAAGTTCCAACAATGTATGAAAACCTGCTGAAAAGAAGCATCAATATTGTTGCCTGTAATAAAATTGCGGCTTCATCAGATTTTGAAAAATATACCTTATTAAAGAATACTGCCAGAAATCACAACTGCAACTTTCACTTTGAAACTAATGTAGGGGCTGGACTTCCGGTAATAGGAACGATTAATGACCTCATCAAAAGTGGTGATAAAATAATGTCTATTGAGGCTGTTCTGAGTGGAACCTTAAATTTTGTGTTCAATACTTATGACGGAAACAGAACATTTTCCGAAGTAGTAGCACAGGCACAGAAAGAAGGTTATACAGAACCTGATCCAAGACTAGACCTTTCCGGAACTGATGTAGCAAGAAAAATATTAATTCTGGCCAGAGAAGCCGGATACCCACTTCAATTTGAAGAGATTGAAAACATAGGTTTTCTACCTGAAGCATGTATGGAAGGAAGTGTAGAACATTTTTATGAAAAACTTACAGAATATGAAAGTCACTTTAAATCTTTATTTGGAATTGCTCAAAAAGAAGGAAAGATATTGAAATATACTGCAGAATTTAAGGATGGAAAAGCAAAGGTCGGGTTACAACATGTTGCTCCGGGAAGTGACTTGTTCCACCTTTATGGAAAAGATAATATTGTCATTTTTAAAACCCTGAGATATTCCGAACAGCCATTGGTTATAAAAGGAGCTGGTGCAGGAGCTGAAGTTACAGCCAGTGGAATTTTCGCAGACATCATCCGTTCAGTTTAAAAACAAAAATATGAAAAAAGTAAAACTAAAAATTCCAGCTACTGTAGCCAATCTGGTATGTGGATTTGACATTCTGGGAATGGCCGTTAATGATCCTTATGATGAAATGGAAATCCGTTTATTGGAAACTCCTGAAATCATTATCAAACATAAAGACCTTTTTGGACTTCCTGAAGAACCTTGTAAAAATGTTGCAGGAATAGTTCTTTTAAAAATTCAGGAACACTTTAATCTAAAAAATGGTTTTGAAGTTATTATTCATAAACATATAAAACCGGGAAGCGGGCTCGGCTCCAGCGCGGCTAGCGCCGCTGGAGCCGTCATGGGAGCCAATATTGTATTGGGAAACATCATGTCAAAAGATGAAATGGTCCATTTTGCCATGTTCGGGGAAGAACTCGCTTCCGGAGTTCGTCATGCAGATAATATTGCCCCATGCATCTATGGTGGAATTACTTTGGTAAAATCCACCAATCCTATTGATATCATTCCACTCAATTCACCTGATCTGTTTGTAGCCGCTGTACATCCTCAGGTTGAAGTTAAAACTTCAGATTCAAGACAGATTTTAAAGAAAAATATTACACTGAAAAGTGCTGTTGAACAATGGGGAAATATTGCTGGATTGGTCGCAGGAATTCAGAAAAATGATTTTGCATTAATTGGCAGAAGTCTCAATGATGTTATTATAGAACCTGTACGAAGCATCTTAATTCCGAGGTTTGATGAAATTAAATCTAAAAGCCTTCAACTTGGAGCTTTAGGAGGGGGAATTTCAGGATCAGGGCCCTCTATTTTTATGCTGGCAGAAAAAAAAGAAACAGCAGAAAAAATTGCTGATTTGATGAAGGCCATGTATAACGAAATCAATATAGACAACTTCGTCTATGTTTCCAAAATAAATCCGGTAGGAATTGAAGTGATTGAAGAACCCAAACTAGATTAAAAACAGATGAAATATTATAATTTAAAAGACAGGGAAGAAAAAGTAGATTTCAAAACTGCAACTATAAAAGGACAGGGAAAAGACAAAGGATTATTCTTCCCTGAAAATATTCCTTCATTCAACGAGGAGTTTATTCAAAATCTTCGCCAATATTCTGATGAAGAGATTGCTTATCAATGTATGAAAGACTTTATCGGAAATGAAATTCCGGTTGAAATACTAAAAAAAATCGTTGCTGAAACCATCAGTTTTGAAATTCCTTTAAGAAAAATCAACGATGATATTTCAGTTCTTGAGCTTTTTCATGGCCCTACCCTCGCCTTTAAAGATATTGGTGCAGGATTTATGAGCAGATGCCTGTCTTATTTTTTAGAAAACCAGCAGAAAAAAGTCACTGTTTTAGTCGCTACTTCCGGAGATACCGGCGGTGCGGTTGCTCATGGATTTTATGATCTTCCGGGAATTGATGTTGTAATTCTTTATCCTAAAAACAGGGTAAGTCCGGTTCAGGAAAAGCAGCTTACCGCATTGGGGAAAAATATTTATGCCCTGGAAGTGAATGGCAGCTTCGATGATTGTCAGGGTCTGGTAAAACAGGCTTTTTCCAATGAGGAAATCAACAACCGCTTATTTCTTACATCGGCTAATTCCATTAATGTTGCCAGATGGCTTCCGCAGCAGATTTATTATCTGTTAGCATTAAAACAATGGCAGCAAATAGAAAATAAAGCGCCCGTCATCTGTGTTCCAAGTGGAAATTTCGGGAATATCTGTGCCGGGATTCTAGCACATTTGCGTGGTCTTCCGGCAGAACATTTTATTGCTGCCTGCAATGCTAATGATGTAATTCCTACTTATTTGGAAACCCAGGATTTTAATCCTAAAAAAGCTGTAGCAACCTTATCCAATGCTATGGATGTAGGTGATCCAAGTAATTTTGTAAGAATTCTTGAGCTCTTTAATCATGAATTTGATTCTTTAAAAAATAAAATTTCCGGATATTCCATTGATGATGCCAGAACTATGGAGACAATTACAGTGGTTTATAATAGAGATCAGTACATTCTAGATCCTCACAGTGCTGTAGCTTTTGCTTCTCTCGAGCGATATCTAAAAGAAAATCCGGGTAAAAAAGGATTCATTCTGGGAACGGCCCACCCTGTGAAATTTCCTGATGCTGTAGAAAATGCCATCCATACAAAAATTGAAATTCCACAATCCCTGGATGCTCTGATGAAAAAGGAGAAAAAAACTGTAGAAATAAATGCAGATTTTGAAGAATTAAAACGATTTTTGCTTGATAAAAATTAAATGCAATGAGTAAGATATATCTTGAAGATGTAAAAATATATGCCTATCACGGAGTTTTACCCGAAGAAAACGTTATTGGCACCTATTATATTTTAAATGCAGAACTTCATACCGATTTGTGGAAAGCAGCAGAATCCGATGACCTGAATGATACCATAAGCTATGCAGATATCAATGATATCATTCATCAGGAAATGAAGATCAGATCCCAGCTTCTGGAACATGTAGCTGGAAGAATTATTTTAAAAATACATGACCGTTTTCCACAAATCGACTATATCAAACTTAAGCTTACTAAAACAGCACCGCCAATGCAGGGCGAAATG
>NZ_MAYF01000036.1 GCF_001684955.1 Chryseobacterium contaminans
TACAATGGGCTTACCAATTGCAGGAACCATTCTTTCACTTCTCCTTCCAAATGAGGAGCCAGTTTTTCTTCACATGTTTTATGGTAATCATTTAACCATGCGATTTCACTTTCTGAAAGAATTTCTTTTACCACAGTATCTTTAAAGAATGGGCAGAATGTTAATGTTTCAAATTCATAGAATGTTCCATGAATTGTTTTTTCTGCTTCTTTTACAGCAATAAGGTTCTCATGACGGATTCCGTAATGCCCTTCAAGATAGTATCCAGGTTCGTTGGATAATACCATTCCCGGAAGAAGTTCCTGAGGATTTAAGTCTTTTCTGATATTTTGCGGCCCTTCGTGAACATTCATAAAGCTTCCTACTCCATGTCCTGTTCCGTGGTTGAAGTCCTTAGCTTCCATCCACAACGGAAGTCTTGCAATGGCATCAAGCTGTACTCCTCTTGTTCCTTTAGGGAATTTTACCATGGATAAACGGATCAAGCCCTGTAATACCAATGTAGAATTTCTTTTAAACTCTTCAGAAGGAGTTCCTAATGCAAAAGTTCTTGTAATATCTGTAGTTCCTTCAAGATACTGGCCTCCAGAATCAACAAGGATTGTATCTTCATTGGTCACTTCCTTGCTGCCTTCTTTTTTTGCAGAATAGTGCATAATCGCTCCATTGTCTTTATATCCTACGATAGAACCGAAGCTTTCTCCTACAAAGTTTTTCCCTTCAGCACGGAAACCTCTCAGTTTTTCACCGATAGAATACTCATTCATAGCCTCTTTTCCGGCGTTGTGAGTCAGCCAGTAAAGGAATTTTACCATTGCTACCCCATCTCTTACCATTACGGTTCTGAACCCTTCCAACTCAGTTTCATTTTTCTGGGCTTTCATCAGGTTTCCTGGTACCGAAGCTTTGATAAATTGGTTATCTGCCTTTAAGGTTTCAAAAATCTGCTGGTTGCTGTTAGGAGAAACCAGTACTTTTTCATTTTTGAACGCTTTCAGATAGTTATAAAACTCTTCGTAAGGCATCATTTTTACAAATGAATCATCCATTTGTTTTCTTGCTTCTACTTCAAGTTTTTCTAATCCTGTGAATAGAACAGCATCATTTTTAGTGATGACAATATATCCTAAAAATACTGGGTTGCTCTGTACATCACTTCCTCTAAGGTTTAATGTCCATGCCACATCATCAAGACTTGAAATAATGTGAACGGTAGCTTCCTGCTCTTCCATTTTCTGACGGATGGCAGAAAGTTTATCGGCTACAGATTTCCCGGCTCTTTCTACTGGCTGTACAAAGATTGGATTAGCAGACGGAGTTCCTCTTTCTTTCCAAACCTCTTTTAGAAGTGGAATATCAGCAAGGGTAATATTTTTTGAATTCAATTTTTGAGAAAGTAATTCCCAGTTAGCATTAGATGCGGCTAAAGCATTCACAGCAACCTTACCTCCAGCCGGAATTTCAGAAATAATCCAGTCAATATAATTAGGAGTTCCTTCTATTCCGTCTTTGAAAAGGTCGATTCCTGAACCTTCCAGCTCAATAGCGGCCTGTGTAAAGTATCTTCCGTCTGTCCAAAGACCTGCTTTATCTTTCGTAACTACCACAAAACCGGCAGAACCTAAGAATCCTGACAGCCATGCTCTCTCCTGCCATTCTTCAGGAAGGTACTCACTCATATGCGGATCTGCAGAATATACGATAAATGCATCAACATTATTTTTCTGCATTTCTTCACGAAGCGCAGCAACTTTTTCCTTTGAAGTCATTCTTTTCATTTTAAACACCGAAAGTTACGAAAAATTTGAAGTCAGAGGATCAAATAAAGTCCCTATTTTCCTTATAATATGTTATTTTTTTTATGAATTCTGACTGATAATATAAAGAACATGTTTTGTCGGCCACAGATGCACAAATTATTTTATGAACTAATTAATGACTAATAGCTTGCCATTGTTTATCTTAAAAATTTAAATAACTTTACCAATAAGGCATAAACATCTGTCTAAATCTGCGCAATCTCTGGGGAATAAAGTATCACTGATAAGTCGCACCTTACAAATAATTACCGCGTTCAACTTGTATATTTCTTTTAAAAAAGTAAAATTCATACCATAAAATCCATTTTTATATTAAAATAATAATTTTTTGGAAAGATTATTGCTACATTACACCTATGAAACAGCAGAACTATAATAACCACAGAAAATTTTATCCGCCGCATCATTTTATTTATCTCCCTTTATTAATTGTTTTGGAGATTTTAGGAATCTATAAAATCTGGGATGATCCCAGTAATCAGCTGGTCTGGATTTTATTTTCAGTAGTGATTTTTCTGCTTTTTTACCTGGCATTCATGACCAGGCAGCATTATGCGTTGGGACTTCAGAACCGTATGGTTATCTTTGAATTTAAACAACGGTATTTCGAGATTTTTAACAGAAGATCTGATGAAATAGTTGAAAAATTAAGGTTTGATCAGATTGCAGCCCTGAGGTTTACCTATGATGATGAATTTAAGGAGCTTTTGTATAAGGCACTTCATGAGAATATTTCAGGGGATGAGATCAAAAGATCCATCAAAAACTGGAAGGCTGACAAGCTCCGCATTTAACAGACACCAATAAAATCTACACTTATGAAAAAATTGAGCTTTTACAGTATAATGATATTAAGTGTATTGACACTCACAAATTGCAGCGCAGTAGAGACCATCTTTAAGGCAGGAATGTGGTGGGGAATCCTCTTAGTATTTGTAGTCGTAGTAATTCTTTTCCTGATTTTTTCGAAGGGTAAAAACTCCTAACCATTTCCTATGGAGAAGAATACAGATTTGGAGATTATTTCTCACCTTAAGCCATCAAAGATTGTTAAAATCATGAAGGATCCGGAAGCTTCTGCAAAGGCGGTACATCTTATTTATACCACCGATGCAGAAACCGCCGGAATCACGCGCAAAAAAACAGGAAAAAAATATTCTTATTATAAGGATGGAGAAAAAATCCGTGATAAGGATGAAATAACCCGTATCAATAAACTGGTTATTCCCCCGGCATGGGAAAATGTATGGATTTGTGCTTTGGAAAACGGTCATCTTCAGGCCACAGGTTTTGATGTTAAGAAGAGAAAGCAATATCGTTATCATCCTTTATGGAGTGCGTTAAGAAATCATACAAAATTTTACAGAATGCTCCAGTTCGGGTATGCATTACCCAACATCAGGCTTCATATTGAGCAGGATCTTGCTTTAAGGAATTTTGAAAAGCGAAAAATACTGGCTCTGATCGTAAGTCTGATGCAGAGAACCAACATCCGTATTGGTAATAATGTGTATGAGAAGCTATACGGTTCTTTTGGCCTCACCACTTTAAAGGAAAAACATGTTGAAGTTAAAGGTCAAAAAATAACGTTTTCATTTAAAGGAAAGAAAGGGATTATGCACCATATTGATCTAAAAAGTAAGAGATTGTCGAGACTGGTTCAGAAATGTAAAGATATTCCCGGCAAAGAGCTTTTTCAGTACTTCGATGATGAAGGAAACCGGCATTCTATAGATTCCGGGATGGTGAACGACTATATCAAAGAAATAAGCGGTGATGATTTTACAGCCAAAGATTTCAGGACATGGTCCGGAACGGTAAACGCGCTGATTGCTTTCAAGGAAATTGGATATGCGGAAAACGATACTCAATACAAACAAAAAGTAAAGGAAGCTTTGGAAATGGTGGCTGAACATCTGGGAAATACCACTGCCGTCTGCAAAAAATATTACGTTCATCCTTTAGTGATCAATCTCTATGAAAACAATACCATCAAAAAATATCTTGATGAGCTGGAAATCATTGAAGAAAATGACGGTAAAGCTGATCTTACGAAAGAAGAGAAACTGGTGATTAAGATTCTGGAGAATGAGAAGATGTAGGTGGGATGGAAGAGGGAAGCTGGAGGCTGGAAGTGCTATTCGACGGTATTATTCTGGATGTCGTTTTTAATTTTTTAATGTTTTTATATTGGTTTTTTATTTTTGACGAAAGAAATCTATCTGTATATGAGATTCTTCCTTCGTCAGAAATCGAAGATTCGACGCAGTCAATGACAAAAGACCATGAGTAAATACTAGTTATCCAATAGGCCTGTAGATAAATATAAATCTGTTAAAAAGCCAACAATTGATTTTGGAGGCTTCAAGAACTTCAAGCTTCCCTCTCCCAGCTTCCAGCCTCAGACTTACCCTTTCACTCTATTGCTCAAAAACTGGGTTCTGTATTCTTTTGGAGTGATGCCAGCAATTTTTTTGAAAAGCTGTGTAAAATGGGAGGCTGTATGAAAGTTCAGTTCATAGGCAATTTCTGCAATGTCTTTACTGGAATGCAGCAATGCTTTACTGTAATTGATATCGATCTCATTGATCCATTGTTTTGGAGATTTCTGAGTAACACTTTTTACACATTTATTCAAATAGCTTTCTGTTACGGATAATTTATCAGCATAGAAAGCTACCCGTTTTTCTCCCACATGATATTTGAATAAAAGATCCCGGAACTGAAGGGATAATTCCATAGGGCGTGTGGCAGATTTATGGTGGGTATCTGAATCTGTGCTCAGCATTTTGATAAGAATAAGGTGAAGCATGGTGACTACCACGTCATTAATATTCAGATTATTCAGCCATAACTCCTGTTCCATAATGGGAAGAAGCTGGGTAATGGTTCCGTAAGTCAGACTATCCAGATTCAGGAAAGGCGTCATAAAGAAAATACTGCTCTTATGTTTGGGTAATTCCTGTTCGGAAAGAATGTTATTCTCATAGGCAAGGAAAAACCCTTCAACATCATCGGAAAGCTCTATGGTAGCAGTAATTGTTCCCTGTTTGATAAAGATTACTCCACCTTTCTCAGCATGGTATTCTTTATTTTCAAGATACTGTTTGATATGTCCGTTGGTAACGAAAATAATAAAGTTAAACGTCGTACGGTATGGAATCACCGGCATCAAAATCCCTTTGAGATAATTCTCTATCCGGTAAAGCTGTATATCTGCATTATTGGCTAATATTTTCTCCGTGATATTCGGCAGAAAAAGTTTTTTATACTGAAAATTGGATAATACTTCCATATCCGATATTATGATTAATTAAAATTAGACAAAATTTGTAATGTAGAGAGAAGAGAATTTGAAAATTTGAGAATGAATGAATTTGAAAATGGCTTTACATTTCAACACTCAAACCCTCTCACCCTCTCACTCTAAAACTTATAGTACACTCCCACTCTTACTCCAAACGGACTTCCCGGCGTATAGGTAAGATCTGTAATAGGTTCTGCTTCCCCTTTCAATTGGGTTTCTGTAGCAAACTGGGCTTCATTCCATTTTACATTGAACAGGTTATTGACCTGAATATTGGCTCCCCATTTCGGACGGTTATAAGACAATACCAGATCATTAACGAAGTAAGCCTTAGTTTTAATGCTATTGTCTTCCACTGCTGGTCTTTCTCCAAGATAACGGTATTGAAGTCCTAAAGAAAATCCGTTCAGGAAATCCCAGTTTACAGATCCTGTACTGGTCACTACCGGTGCTAACGGAATATAATCCTGTCCTTTTTCTTCTTCGATGAATCTTGCATGGGAATAATTGATATCTGCATTCAGATAGAAGTTTTCCAATGGCTGAAAACGGATTCCCAGATCCGCACCAAAACGTCTTGATTTTCCTGATGGTTCAACCACAGCATCATCTCCTACGTATACAAACTCCTGCTGAAGATCCATATACCAAATGGTAGGCGTAATAATCAATGATTTGAACGGGTGTAATCTTACTCCGAAATCAGCTCCGATAGAATAAGGAAGTGTATTTTCATTTTTATTGGTCACCACTACTCTCATATCGTTGGAATGGAATCCCATGCCGGTTTTCAGAAACCACATTACATTATCACTCTGAGCATAGGAGAAGTTTAGTTTTGGACTTACTCTTGTGGCTTCTTTTGACTGTCCTGAAGGCAATTGTTCAGGATCCAGCAGATTATGCATATTAAAAATAAAATGATCTACCCTTACCGCCGGATTGATTGTCCATTTTCCTGTTTTCCAAACCAGTCCTGAATAGGCATGAAGGTTCGTTTCTGTTCCGTTTACATCAGATAATCTGTCAAGCAGCATATCTCTGTGATAAACATGATTGAGTTGTAAAGTATTGATATCATCATTTCTTAATCCGATTCCGGAAGTCCAGTTTAGTGAGCTGTTCGGAAGGGAGAAACTTTTGGTATATTTTACTTCTGCTCCATAGATATTTCTTCCGTCTGTCTGTTGAATTTCATCTCCATGATCTTTATCTTTTAAGAAAAATGTAAAATCAGAATACAGATTGAAGTTATATTTTGAATAGAAAGCCATTGCATCAATCTGTTCAGAAGGAGAAATAATATGCTTAAAATTCATCTGAAGATTGGTTCTTGAAGTTTTCCCGCCCTCAGTAGGATCTATACTTCCCCATCTGCCAATGATTCCTTCATCTACTGCACGTTCCGGAATCTGTCCCGAAGCATTCCATGAGGAATTGAATGTTGAAAATTGGATATTAAAATAATCGTTATCCGTAAGCCATTGGTTATACTTTCCAAAAATATTAACCCTGTTGAAATTTTGCTTTACATCAAAAGGGCCATCGGTATAATTGTATTCAGCAGCGATGTAGGCATTTTTTCTTTCCAGATCATCATGCAGGATATTGAACATTCCCAATACTCTTTTGGAATTGAACGAACCACCTTCAAGTTTAATCATACTGTTTTTCAACCCATTATACGTTTGAAAATCGACGTATCCAGCCGTATTGAAATCTCCACGATCCATATAATAAGATCCTTTTCCAAAATCAATATTGTTGACCGTTTCAGGGATTACAAAGTGAAGATCAGAATATCCCTGTCCATGGGCATGAGATACAATATTCACAGGCATTCCGTCTACATTTACGCTTACATCTGTTCCATGGTCGGCATCAAATCCTCTTAAAAAAAGTTGTTCGGCTTTTCCACCCCCGGCATGCTGTGCAATAAACAATCCCGGTACCTTTCTCAATAAATCCTGTGCTGAGTTGACAGGAAATTTATTCAGATCTACCTTTGTAATCGCAGACAAAAAAGAACTGTGATTAATGGCTACTTCAGAGATTTGAAAAGGCTTATGCTGTAAAAAAATAACCTTGTTTTTATCGTCTTCATTCGTAACCACCCATTTTACTTCATCATATCCCTGACGGCTGATGACCAACGTATCAGGAAGTGACTGAACAGGAATGGCAAAAGTACCATCTGTTCCTGTGTGCGTGTGGCTGTTTCCGTGATTGTATTTTACCAATACATCTGCAATGGGGAATTTATCTTCTGCATCTTTGATCGACAACTGCTTTTCTACTTCCTGCGCCATCATTTTTCCACTGAATGCCATGACAAGAAAAGCGGCTGCTATTTTAGTTATTTTCATTTTTTGTTTTAGTTAAATATTAAGTTAGATGATAGATAATAGACGGAGAGATGATAGATATTGTAGACTTAAAAGGCAATGGTCAATTTTGCTTCGCAAGTGAATGGTGAATTGTCAGCCACCAGTGAAAGGACCACAACCTTGAACATTAAACCTTAAACTTTGAACAATCCTACTCCCACTCTAAAACCCTCAAACTCTATCACTCTCAAACTTAAGTTTACGCTTTAGTTTTAATAAATATTTTTTGAATGAAAAGGGTGATGCATGTTCCAGCAACAAATGGGAAAGTAAAGACTCCACCTACAGCATCCAGACAATGATTATCGATTAAAAGATCATCAACGGCAATTGTTAAAAGAACCGCTATCAGAACCCATAAACCATCTGTTTTTTTAACCCCTGAAAATACAATGGCCGAAAGAACAGCATTAAATCCAAATAATCCCATGTGGATTTCTTTAATAGGCTCCCCGTTGAACTGTGATAATCCGGCACCAAGAATAGAAGCAGCCAATCCATATAAAGCCGCTATTGGTGAACTGATGAAAACAGCAATGAAGAAAATGATTCCTGAAAGAACTCCCCCCTGGAATATAACTTCACCAAAACCATTGGTACAGGTAAGGAAATCATCATATTTGGAAGGAACCACCTCAGCGCTCAGCATCGCAGATGGCGGAATATGGGTAAAATGGTGTAATACAAATACCAATACCCATGTAATCACAATAAAAGGAAAAGTAAACACCGGAATTTTCTTCTGAATAAAAAAATGCTGGATAATAGCCGCCAATGCTCCACCCAACAGAATAAGCACCCAAATTACCGGAGTTGTTTCAAACAGGAAAGCCAATGCTACCCCTACCAATGCAGCACTGAAGCCATACAATCCGGCATTGATTTCAGATTGAGCATATTTAAGCTTCATCGCAGTAAAAGTTCCGGCTGCTGTTGAAAGTAAAACCGCTACTCCGCACTGCCAGCTTCCCATAAAGATTCCTACCAGAAACAGAAGCCCGGTCCATCTGTTTTCCTGAAGCATAATCTGCCCTATTCCTTTTAAAATATGGTCTAAAAAAGGTAGTTTTTTGAAAAATTCGTTCATAGTTTTTTAATTGTAATATTGATTATATAGATGAGAGATAAGAAATGAGAGACGAAGAGATGAGAGACATTGTAAACTTAAAGGTCAATGGTTAATTTTGCTTCGCAAGTGAATGGTGAAGAAAGAATTCTTAATGATCAGTGAAAGTATGACAACATTAAACATTAAACTTCAAACCTTAAACTTTAAACAGTTTCATTCCCAAACTACGCAACTCCTTACCATCCCAGGAAGACCATACCAACTCCGCAGACTGTTACCACAGCACCGCTCACCACGCCCATGTATCTTTCCAGTTTTTCAGTATTGAATAATGTTGAATAGCCATAACGTCCCAGAAGAACCATTCCAAGCATCGTTAAAACGGTAGTGACAGTGAATGAAGTTACCAGAACAGCAATTTCAGACATAGAATGTTTTACTCCTGAGTAGAATAATAAAGGAATTAAAGGTTCACTAGGCCCCATTACGAAAATCATAAAAAGGACAAGCGGCGTTACTTTTATTCTTGTCTGGGGCATTACCATTTCACTGTGATTGTGTTCATATACGTAAACATCATCACCCATCACGTCAAAATGTTTATGTGGCTTATTTCTGATCGCCTGAATAAGACCATATACCAGATAAACTCCCCCAAAGATCAGCAATGTCCATCCTGAAAAATTCCCTCTGATATCCTGAAACCAGGAAATTTTATTCAGCTGCCAGCCCAGAAATACTCCGATAAAGCCAAGGATCAGGGAACTCAGAACGTGCCCTAGCCCACAAACTATGGTTAATATTGCAGTTTTCATTCCGCTCCATTTCTTGGATTTTGAAATCACGATGAAAGGCAGGTAATGGTCCGGCCCAGAGGCGGTATGTATAAAACTTATTGAAACGGCACTTAAAAGCAATGCCCAAACTGTACTGTCCATTTTCTATTAATTCTGTTGTTTCAGATTTTTTTTATGTTTTGGCTAAAGCCAATGGATTGTTTCTTTTTATTTGTGCGGGCTAAAGCCCGCTCCTATTGAATAGACGCTCACGCAGATTTTGGAGATTACGCTGATGATTATGTACAAAACCTGCAAGTAAATCTGCTTTATCTGCTCAATCAGCGAGTGATAAAATCTTTTGTCCTCATTAGCACCCTTCGACTCCGCTCAGGGTGACCGAGTTCATTAAAGCAATATTCTTTTACTCCAAAGACCAAAGGATTTCCTGAACATGAAGGAAGAAATTGTACATCAATTCTCCGCCATGGCCTAAAGCTCTTACTACAAAACCATTATCTTCCATCGCTGAAACTCCAACTTCCATTTCTTCAATATGCTGGGCTGCGGCTTCAACAATCTCTTCAATCAGCCCGTTCTTATCTACATTTTCCTTTGTACTGTAGAAAATTAAAGTTCCCTGGTGAGTATACTGCTCCAGATTGCCAATACTACTGATCGGAATAAGGTCTGGTTGAATCACCACATTATCTTTTACTACCAGTTTATTATTGTGATAGACTTCCATAAGGTTCTGGAAACGTCTTAACTTGAAAACTTCTCCATAATGCTTCCTTCCACAAGTAATAATTTCGCTGATAATGAGCTGGCTGTTTTTCCCGATATGAACATTCGCTTTACTTTTGAAGTTGGAATCTTCATGCGGAACAATAGGATGGGGAACGTAAGCAAAAGAAGTTTCATCTTCCATCATTACATTCAATTCCTGAACAGCCTTATCTTCCATATTGAACAGCCTCTGATACGACTGCGACTGCAATTGAAGAGAGGATCCTTTCTCAAGGGCTACATCCAAGTGATAATGATCGCCATCCAGGATTCCCGGCGAGGAGCTCATCACCATCTGATACAGTTTCTTATCACTTTTTCTCTGTCCTACAGAAACTACTCTGAAAGGCAGTGAAACGTAAAGATCCTTCACAT
>NZ_MAYF01000037.1 GCF_001684955.1 Chryseobacterium contaminans
TTCTATTTCAACAAATTGGTAATTTTGCCTACCAGCCAGTGATCGTCGCTTTTTATCGCCAGATCCATAATATTGTTGATTTTTCCGGTTACAGAACTGAAATCATCCATTAATTTGATGAATTCCTTTGCTTCTTCTGAGTCATTATCATCAATGTTCCTTAGTTCTTCCAGGAAAGAAATTACTGGTTCAATCTCTCTTTTCCTACGTTCTTTGGTAATTTGTTTGAAAAGATACCATACATCTTTTTCTGCCACAAAATATTCTTTACGATCCCCTTTTATAAATTCTTTTCTTACAATTCCCCAGTCGATTAAAGCACGAAGGTTCATATTGGCATTTCCTCTTGAAATTTCCAACTGCTCCATCACCTCATCTGTAGACAATGGTTTACCACTTGCCAAAAGCAACGCATGCACTTGTGCCATCGTACGGTTGATTCCCCAATTGGTAGCAAAAGTTCCCCAGGTTTGAATGTATTTTTCTTTAGCTTCTGAAAGTTGCATTTTGTCTGTACTTTTAATTTCTTATACAAATGTAATTATATTTTTTTGAATTTTCAATAATTTTTGAAAATAAAATTATAACTATTTTTCCCTTTAGTGTTCAGGAATGCTTGGATGTAAAAAGCCGTTCCATAATTAATGAAACGGCCTTCAATTTAATTTTTAATAACTTTAAAAGTCTCCCAGTTTTTGTTGTTCCGCACACGAACCAAATAGATTCCCTGAGGATAAGGGGTCATATCAATTGTATTCTTACCTTCCTCTAAATTTTCTTTCCGCATGATTATCTTTCCTGCCACATCATAGATATACAATTCTTCAATCTTATAGGTTGTTCTTATTTTAATCATTCCTTTCGTTGGGTTCGGAAAGATTACTGTTTTAGGATCAGACTGACGGTCTATTTCTGTTTCCATTTTCTTATTGATGTTCTCGTTGGAAATGCCTTTTGTACATTCCGGAAGTGTAGCTCTCTGAAGAATCAGTCTTAATAAAAGGCTATTAAGTTTCTCTACCTCATAAGAATCTATGGTAGGTTTTATATGATTATTACCTATACCGCTATCATTGGTAAGGAATGTATAGGTTCCGTTGGTAAGCAATGCAAATGTTCTCATTAAGTATTCGGTTTCCTTATTGGTATCACTGGCAGCTAACGGAATAATCGTTATCCCTTTTCGGGCAGCGGTTTTTATTTTATCATACAGCTTCTGAATATTTTCTTCGGACTGGTGTGGTGGAGCATCCAAAATCAGGAACATTATTTTAGTAGAATTTCCTTGGCTCCACTCCAATTCATCAATAGAAACCTGCAATGCTTCTACTACAGCTTCAGGAGTATCTCCCCCACCTGCTGCTCTCTGCTGTTTAATAAACTTAATTAGATCCTCCGCTTTATCAGAGAAATCAAATCTTCTGGTGATATATTCATCGCCTTTGTCTCTGTAAAATACAGATCCATATCTAATTTCGTAATTTTCCAGATTAGATTCCACTTTTCTCAAAACATCCAACAGTTCAGATTGCAGATAAGTGATTTCATCTCCCATTGATCCTGTGGCATCCACAACAAAAGCAAGATCCAGTTTTCTTTTTTCAAGGCATGGTTTATCCAGAACAATTAAATTCTGTCCGTTTTTAAATTCATTCACTGTATTGCTGATAATCTGCCCGGAAGCATCAGATAAATAATAGTTTTTAGAATCTGAAAGTTCTACTTCTATTGGATTGATCCATAATTCTGCATTTCCTAAATTATCTGAAACAGCTTCCCAGATTACATTCTTTTTGTCATCTAACAGCTTTATTTTTTCTCCGATTACAGGTTTCTTATTTTTATTGGTCAATTGAACAGAAACTCTTCTGTCCGGATAAAATTTCCAGGTCTTTTTGTATTGATCCAGACTTGGCGCGGCAATATCTTTCCAGTATTCCCATTTAGAAAAATCATTTACTTCTCCTGCTGTAAGCTGCCCTGCTTTGGGAAACTTCTTTTCTTTTTCTACAGGCTTTTTTTCTGCTTCTTTTAAGTTTTTGTTATATAATTCCTCCAGTCTTTCTTTTTCAGCCTTTCGTAAATGTTTTGTTTTTACAACAATTACCCCATTTGCCGCTTTGCTTCCATATAATGCTGAAGATTCTTCAGGTTTAAGCACTGTAACTCCTTTAATACGTTCCGGATGGATCTCTTTCAAACCATCAATTGTTGTAGGGATTCCGTTAACAACAACCAATGGCTGCTCAGTGCTTCCATTGATAGTACTCATTCCTCTTATCCGTATATTAGTATCTTTCCCTGGCTTAGTTATTGTTACTCCTGGAACAGTTCCGCTTAACATTTCTGAAACAGTGCTTACACTTGATGAAGTAGTAGCAACCTCTCTTTTAATACCATAGCCAGTCATAACAACCTCCTCAATATTCTTAACTCCATCAGAAGTCTCCATATGGTGTTCAATCGCAGGTGGTGGTGAAGGTATATTACTGAGATTTGGTTCTCTTAATGGTTCAGGAACAGGGTTAATATACGTTATCACTCTTTCTACTGAAGTATGTACCTTATTTTTCTCTTTCTGGATATTCTTTTTCGTTATCTCATCTATTTTCGCAATATGAGTATCAATATGAGTTTTCTCTATTGAAGGTTTAGTTTCTACTATTAAAGGCTTTACAGGTTCTGCTGTTTCTTTTTTATTGAGGAAATACAAAGCTCCCAGTCCTACAATTAAGCTTGCTGCAATGCCATAAGGAAACCATACAGGAATGATTTTCTTTTTCTCTTTTTTCTGATCCAGTTTTTCTTCCACTTTTTCCCAAACTTTATCAAAACCAGGAAAAACAGTTGGCTCTTCTGAATGCTTAGAAGCTTCTTTGAATTGTTGATCTATATGATTATTTTCCATTGTTGTAAAAGTTTAAATGTTTTGATTCACCAAAAGTTCCTGAAGTTTTTTTCTTGCAAAATTGAGCTGGGATTTTGAAGTTCCCTCACTGATAGAAAGCATGGAAGCAATTTCCTTATGTGGATATCCTTCAATCGCAAAGAGATTAAAAATAGCTCTGCACCCTTCGGGAAGGAAATTCAACAGGTTCAGAATATCTTTTTCAAAGGAAATATGTTCCGATGATCCTTCTGAAGGTTCGTTTGGGCTTTCTTCCAGAGAAATAAATAAGGCTTTACCAGTTCTTAATTTCTGAAGACATTCATTCACTGCAATTTTTTTAGCCCAGGCTTCAAAAGTGTCCGGATTTTGAAGTTGGCTGATTTTCGTGAAAATTTTATAGAAAGTATCGGCTAATACTTCTTCTATATCTTCATCGTTTTTCAGATAGCGTTTACAGACCGAATACAGCCTGCCTGCCATTTTCTCGTAGACTTGCCGCTGCGCTTTGCGATCGTTACGCTGACATTCCAGTAATAATTCTCGTTCCATAGTCAGGAGTTATATAAGTATAGATGCAGGAACTTTGGTTGGGGTTGGAAGCATGATAAACTTTTTTAAAAACAAAGAACTAATTTAAAATTAGCTTTACCTACTTTTACTTCTACAATATTTTAATTTCAAATTTAACTTTTCCCCTTGTAACAAATCTCTATTATTAACGACTATTAATACAAATAATCTTTTTATAGTAATGAAAAACGCGAAAATTGCATCATTACTTTTTGTTTTGTCTGCAGGAAGTATGATGTTTGCCCAAGATGACTTAATCAACAAGTTAAAAAACAACCACTCACAAAATGCTAATTTTCAGTTCACAACGTTAAAAGACGTTGGTGCTACTTCTGTAAAGAACCAGGGTTCATCAGGAACTTGCTGGAGCTACTCAGGAAACTCTTTCCTTGAATCTGAAATGCAGAGAATGGGCAAAAAACCTGTAGATCTTGCTGAAATCTTTACAGCAAGAAATTCTTATCATGATAAAGCGAAGTTATATGTTTTAAATAACGGTGCTATCAGCTGGGGTGATGGTGGAGAACTTCATGATGTAATCAATATGTACAAGAAATATGGTGCGGTTCCACAGGATGTTTATTCAGGATTGAAACCTGGACAGACTACCAACAATTTCAAAGAAATGCAGGGAAAATTAAAGCCGGTTCTTGACAGCCTTGTTCAGGCTTCTTCTAAAGGAAAGCTTACTGACAACTGGATGGATTCCGTAGATGCTATTCTTGATGAATATTTAGGTAAAGTACCTGCCAACTTCACATACGAAGGAAAGAACTACACACCAAAAACTTTTGCTAAGGAAGTAGTAGGAATTAACCCTGAAGATTATGTAGAATTATCTTCTTACAAAGATTATCCTTACTACCAGAAATTTGTAGTTCCGATTCCTGACAACTGGAGCCACGATTCTGACTGGAATGTACCTATGAAAGACCTTACAGCAATCATTGACAATGCAGTAACCAAAGGGTATTCTGTAGGTTGGGCAACTGACGTTTCAGAACCTTATTTCTCTTATAAAAACGGAGTAGCTTATGTTCCGGATATGGATTTAGACCAAATCAATGCAGAGAATAAACAAACATTATTTACAGAGCCTAAAAAGGATAAAACAATTACTGAGGACATGCGTCAAAAAGGACTTAACAACCTTTCTACAACGGATGACCATGGTATGCATATCGTAGGATTGGCAAAAGACCAAACCGGCAAAGAATATTATATGGTGAAAAACTCTTGGGGAGTAACCAATGACTTCGCAGGATATCTGTATGTAACAAGACCTTATGTTGAATACAAATCGACTGCTATTCTTGTTCACAAAAATGCAATTCCAAAAAGTATCTTAAAGCAACTGAAACCGACAAAAAATATTGGTTTATAAGAAATCACTTCTGTCCTATTAATGTGACAGTTTTAGATATTTAAATCTGTTAAAAAAATGCGCTCCCATATGTTCGGGAGCGCATTTATTTTTATGCATGTTTTGGGGCACAATCTGCTTTAGGTTTAGGACTCTCTCAATAGCCATTTATTCTCAGATTTAATTAAATCTTGAATAATACGCAGTTTAAAAAATTTCTGTTTTGTGATCAACTTATTGGCAAAGAAAAAGAACCGCAGCACCGATAAAATTAAATTTATTTCACTTCTTAAAGAAAAACATTGCAGCATTCATAAAAAATATTACATTTGTAATCATCAACAAATTATTACCTATGAAAAATTTAAGAAAATTAGCAAAAGCAGAATTAAAGAAAATTAATGGCGGAAATGCTCCAGACTGTCCTCCGGATACAACTCCTTGTTTATATTTTTCTGGTGGGCGTGCTCGTTGGAGATGTATTTCAGTTACCGAGGAATGTGATTAATTCTCAGAAGAATATTATATCAAGCATTATAATATTATCTTTTACCAACCCACAGATTATTACTTATGAAAAATTTAAAAAAAATTGTAAAATCAGAACTTAAGAAAATCCAAGGTGGAGATGCCCCTGCTTGTGAATATGACGAAATAGCATGTCGCTATCCTCCTTCAGACGGAAATCCTGCCTTTTGGGTATGTGAACCTATAGCATTCGGATGCAGAAACTAAAAAAAACCGGCTTTCAGAAAATTCTGAAAGCCGATTCTTTAATAAATAGGTGAAAATTAAATATAAAATAAAGTGAATTATGATGATTAATATGAATAGTAAATCGTCAATTTTGCTTCATCAGTCAATAAAATATGCTGTAAAAAATTAACTGTGAAGAAAGTATTTCCTATTCTTTATTCATATTAAAATAATACGCCCATACTTTCTGCTGAAAAGTCTAAAAGAGATTCCGTATTGCCTTCTTTGATCTTTTTTACCCACTGATAATCCTGCAATATAGCACGTCCTACTGCCACAAGATCAAACTCTTCATTATCCAGTCTTTTAATCAGCTCTGTAAGATCTTTTTTCTCTGTTCCCTGGCCAGCAAAAGCATTTAAAAAGTCTCCGTTCAACCCTACAGAACCTACTGTTATGGTTGGTTGTCCGGTAATTTTCTTAGCCCATCCTGCAAAGTTCAAATCAGAACCTTCAAACTCAGGTTCCCAGAAACGACGCTGTGAACAATGGAAAATATCAACTCCGGCTTCTTTTAATGGCAGTAACCAATCTTCCATTTCGGTTGGAGTAAAGGCTAATCTTGTTTTATAATCCTGCTGTTTCCATTGTGAAAGACGAAGGATAATAGTAAAATCCTCTCCTACTGCTGCTCTGATGGCTTTCACCACTTCAACAGCGAAACGACTTCTTTCCTTTAAGGTTTTTCCACCATATTCATCGGTTCTTGTATTGGTTACTTCCCAGAAAAACTGGTCGATAAGATACCCATGCGCTCCGTGAATTTCAAGGCAGTCGAAACCAAGATCTTTTGCTGATTTTGCTGAAGCAGCAAACTGTGCAATCGTATCCTGAATATCTTCAATAGTCATGGTTGAAGCCTTTTCCATAGGTAATAACGGATAGTCTTCAGACATTCTAGTGTCTCCAACATGCCAGATCTGGGGACCCATTTTTCCTCCATTCTGATGCACGGTATCAATTACATTTTTCCAGCCCTTTAAAGCTTCATTACCATAGAAATCCGGGATATTCTGCATATTCTTTGATCCTGGTCTGTTAATAACGGTACCTTCCGAAAGGATCAACCCTACTTCTGAAGCAGCCCTTCTTCCGTAATAATCAGCTATTTTCTGTGTAGGAACTCCATTATCAGACTGAGCTCTGGTCATTGGAGCCATTACAATTCTGTTCTTAAGCTGTAAATTTTTATATTGGAACGGTTTAAATAATGATGATGTACTCATATTTAAAATTTTGTTTTATAATTGTTACACAAAGTAACTAATAATAGTTCGTTTTTGTATCTTTCATTAAAAAAATAGTGGTAACTTCGCAGTAACTTACATTAGTAACATTAAAGTAACGTATGAAAAAGAATGAATTAATGCAATACAGCTGTCCTCTGGGTAAAGCCATGGCCGCCTTGGGAAGCAAATGGAAACCGATTATTGTATTGGTAATTAAAGACCGAAAGTTACGTTTTGGAGAACTTGCTGTACGTATTAATGTCATCTCCAGAAAGGTATTAACCGATCAGTTACGGGAAATGGAAACTGACGGTTTAATAATCCGTGAAGAATTTAAAGAACTTCCTCCAAGAGTTGAATACTCACTTACGGAGAAAGGATTAGCCCTGCTACCTATTTTATACCTGCTGGAAGAATGGGAAGCCAAATACCAGGTGAAAGGAGTATACAATGAGGACTGTAGTCTGGCAGATAAAAAAACGAAAAAGGCCGTCAATGTTTGATGGCTTTTTTGTTCATAAATCACAGCATGATATAAGACTACTTTCAAAAAAGTAAGTATATCACCAAAATGTAAGCATATAGTTTCATCACTATTTCTGATCCAACTTTGCAGAAAAAATTTTCATTATGAATTACAAAGAAATTGCGAAGGAAACTATTGGACATCTGTATAAAGCTCATACCAGTATCCGAAAATCCGGCATTGATGAAAAACTGATTGTATTGGCTGAGCTAAGAGTCTCCCAAATTAATGGCTGTGCTTACTGTTGCAGCTATCACGCTAAAGAACTGTTTAATTTTGGCATCGAACAGGATACGATCAATCAGTTACCAGGTTGGAAACATACCCACCTCTTTGATATAAAACAAAAGTTAGTCCTGGAATGGGCAGAAGCAATTACTTACAATAATGATTGGAAAAACATCAAAGAAAGATTATTACAACATTTTACGGAAAGAGAAATTGTAGAATTAACTTCAAGTATTGCTTTGATGAGTGCTTTGAACAAGCTTCGGATTACATTAGCAGCAAAAGAATAAAGAATTGAAAAATAATGGCTTCTTGTTTATTCCAATTCCCATAAAAAGCGGGCTTTCAGAAATCTGAAAGCCCACCGTCTTTATCTTTAATCCAATTAGAATATCGCAGGATATTTCTGAGGATTCGTTTCATTAAACATCGCGTAGATCTTTTCTACCATATCATCTGCAGATGGCTTACTGAAATAGTCACCATCACTTGCATAGGCTGGTCTGTGATCGTTAGCAGAGATCGTCAATGGATCTGAATCTAAATATCTGAACGCTTTTTGCTTTTCTAAGATCTGCTGTAAGATGAATCCTGTTGTTCCTCCTTCCACATCTTCATCGATTACAACTAATCTGTTTGTTTTCTTAACACTTTCAGCAATTTCGTGAGATAAATCGAAAGGAATTAATGACTGGATATCGATTACTTCTGCAGAAATTCCTAGTTTCTCTAGTTCATTAGCTGCTTCTGTTACAATTCTCCATGTAGAACCGTAGGTTACCAAAGTAACATCTTTTCCTTCTTTTGTTACTTCAATTTTACCTACAGGAACGGTGAATTCTCCTAAGTTATCAGGCTGTTTTTCTTTCAATCTGTATCCGTTCAGACATTCTACAATGATTGCAGGTTCGTCTGCCTGAAGCATTGTGTTGTAGAATCCGGCAGCTTTAGTAAGGTTTCTTGGCACCAATACTAAAATACCTTTTGAAAGGTTTAGAATACCTGCCATTGGAGAACCTGAATGCCAGATTCCTTCTAATCTGTGCCCTCTTGTTCTGATAATTAATGGAGCTTTCTGACCTCCTTTAGTTCTGTATTGTACAGTTGCCAAATCATCACTCATTCCCTGAAGGCAATAAAGAACGTAATCCAAATACTGGATTTCAGCAATAGGTCTTAAACCTCTCATCGCCATACCAATTCCCTGTCCAAGAATTGTAGCTTCACGGATTCCTGTATCTGCAATACGCAATGCTCCGTATTTTTCCTGCATTCCTTCCAACCCTTGGTTTACGTCACCGATGTTTCCGGTATCCTCTCCAAAGATTAATGTTTCAGGATATTTTTCGAAGATTTTATCAAAGTTGTTTCTGATCACCACTCTTCCGTCCACATCTTCAGAACTGTCTGAGTAAACAGGCTTAATTTCCTTAATGTTTTCAGCCTTCCATTCAGATTCAGAATATAGGTGAGATGAATAGTTGTCTTTTTCAATTTCAGCTGCTTCATTATATTTCTGCATCAACTGATTTCTTTCTGCAGAGTTTGTACCTCTTGTAGCCAATAAAGCTTTTCTTGCTAAATGGAACACATCTTTCTTAGCTTTTGAAACTAATTTACTGAAATGAGTAAGCGCTGCTTCTACTTCAGCATTCTGACCTTTAAGATTTTCTACTAAAGGAACAATAGACTGAATTAATTCTTTAATAGCGGTCTGGTAGTTATCCCAAGCTGTTTTTTGCCCTGCCTTAGCTGTTTTCTTAGCTTCTTCATCAATAGCATCCAATTCTTCAGCAGTCGCAATTACTTCTTCTTTTCCATCAATTTCGATAGAATAGTTGATAATCCACTCCTTGAATTTTGCTAACCCGTCAAATTCAGCTTCCCAAGCCAAACGTGCTTCGTTTTTATATCTTTCGTGAGAGCCTGATGTAGAGTGCCCCTGAGGCTGAGTGACGTCTACAACATGAACTACTACAGGAACGCTTTCTGTTCTTGCAAAATGTTCTGCTCTAGCATACGCATCCAATAATGCCGGATAATCCCAGGCTCTTACCTGAATGATTTCACAGCCTTGGTTCTCTCCTTCTTTTCTCTGGAAACCACTTAGCATTTCGCTGATATCCGCTTTCGCTCTCTGGTTCTTAGTAGGAACTGAAATTCCATATCCGTCATCCCAGATAGAAACAATCATTGGAACCTGAAGCGCACAAGCAGCATTCAATGTTTCCCAGAAGTGTCCTTCTGCTGTAGAAGCATCACCAATAGTTCCGAAAGCAATCTCATTTCCTTCTTTTGAAAACTTTTCAGAACCTTCAAATTTCACACTTTTATATATAGTAGAAGCCTGAGCCAATCCTAATAATCTTGGCATTTGCCCTGCTGTAGGAGAAATATCTGAAGAAATATTCTTCTGTGCCGTTAAATCTTTCCAACTTCCGTCTTCATTTAAACTTCTTGTCGCAAAGTGCCCGTTCATCTGTCTTCCTGCTGAAGCCGGTTCTCTTTCTACGCTGGTATCGGCATACATCTGAGCAAAGAAACTTTCAACCGTTAAAGCATTAATTGCTAATGCAAAAGTTTGGTCTCTGTAATACCCGGAACGGAAGTCTCCATTTCTGAAAACCTTCGCCATTGCAAGCTGAGGAAGTTCCTTACCATCCCCAAAAATTCCGAATTTAGCTTTTCCGGTAAGTACTTCTCTCCTTCCGAGATAAGACATTTCACGAGAAATCCTTC
>NZ_MAYF01000038.1 GCF_001684955.1 Chryseobacterium contaminans
TTTCCCTCAAATTTTTATTTTTTCTACTATTTACTTCTCCCCTATTTCCTGCCCAAACTCCGGCTATTAAAAATGAAGAAAAACAGATCATGGCTCAATATGACCTCATTGAATATAATGATGTGGGCAGACTTACCAATATGGATGATCTCCAAAACATGGTGAGTAAATCTAAACAGATCAATTTCGCACCGGGAGAGCTGAGAGGACTTATTCTTCTTCAGCGAAATGCATTGAGAAGAGGAAACTATAATCTTTCAGGGAAATATGGTGACGAGGCGGAAAAACTGGCCCAGGCTGAAGATAATAATTATGCATTGGGACTTATTCAGCTCAACAAAGCTTGTGTAGCGATAGGTCTTGGCCTGCCTGCCGAAGCTAAAAACATTCTGGAAAGCAATTCTTACGGGGAAAAAATGGATAATGTAGCAGATAAAAATATATATCTCTGTAATTCTTATATGCTGCTTGCAAGTATATATTCAGACATGGGAGCAAAGAAAACCATGCTGCAATACCAAAAGAAAAGCCTTGAAATCCTTGAATCCACTCCTATCGATACCCTTACCGATTATCAGAAAATCAGATATTATTATCTTGAAATTTTTCAGCTGATGAACCTGGGGCTTGCCTATGCTTTTAATCCTAAAAATCCAAGACTAGATCTTGCAGAGCCTTATTTTAAAAAAGCTCTGGGGTATGCGGAGACTCATCCTCAGTATTTCAAATTATGTGATATAGAAGTTTATGAGTCTGTAAGTGCCTTTTATTATGAGAAAAAGGACTATCATAAGAGCATTGAGTTTTCTCAGAAAGTTCTGGAGCTGGAACGGAAAAAGAAAAAACCGGAAGAAAGACTGGCAGCGTATGAAAATATTAAGGATGCTTACAATGCTTTAGGCAATAAAGAGCAGGAACTTAAGTATCTTACTCTATACACCAATCTGAATGACAGTATTAAGAATGCTCAAAAGGTTAGCATCATCAACCAGTCTCAGAAAAAGATCAATACGTATAAAGATGCCAGCAATAAAAACAGACTCATTATTATAGTAACAGCTTCCGGTATTATCCTTTTAATAGTTTTCCTATTCTGGAACTATAACAGAAAGAAAGACCGTGAACATCGCAAAAAATACGATGATCTTATCAGCGAACTAAAACATAAAAGTACAGAGCCCAATGAAAGTTCTGAAGTGAAGGATCAGATAGTATCCAACATCTCCTCTGAAACGGAGAAAAAACTTTTAAAGAAACTGGAAACCTTTGAAAACTCAGAAAAATTCCTCAAAAAAGGGATCAACATTGCTTACCTGTCTAATCTTCTGAATACTAATCCTAAATACCTTTCTGAGGTCATCAAAAATTACAAATCCCAGAATTTCAATGCCTATATCAATAGCTTAAGAATTAATTATATTGTTGACCATTTATACAATGATCCCAAATACAGGGAATATAAAATAAGCTATCTGGCAGAGGAATGCGGTTATGCTTCATCACAGGTTTTTGTTATTGCATTTAAGAAGGAAAAAGGAGTTACACCTTCATACTTTATTAATCAGCTGAATAGTGTTGAAACAGTTTAATACGGTCTGGCTGTAATCATCAGTCACAGTATTTATATGCATAATATACTTTTGAATTTTCATTGGCTATAATATAAAAAAACAGTGCCCTCTTTGGAGGGCACTGCTTATTGAATGAAGTATGGATTAATTTTTAATCAACTTACCTTGCAGGGATTTTTCTCCTGCCTGTACAATAACAATATAAGTACTCTGCAACCAGTTAGAAACATCTACACTCACTTCTCCTGAAGATGATTTCAGCTCCTTATGGAATTTGACATTACCCATGGTATCAAAAACCTTGATCTGTGTTGCCAGTAATTTCTCATTACCTGTATCATATGACACCTTAACCACATCTTTCGCCGGATTTGGCATCAACTTGAGAGAAGATGCTGCAGTAAGGCTTAATCCCTTTCCTGCATCAGCAAAAGCAGGTTTACCTATAATTTTCGGCTCACCAACAAACTTACAATCATCCTGTCCTAAGAATAGGATAACATCATTACCACCAGGGAAGCTTGCATTTGGATAGAAAGCCAATGGGTTGGCATTCATATCATATGTTCCTCCTGCCGGAATGCTAATTATAGACGGAAGATAAGTTCCATATCCGTTAGCACTTGAAATAGTAAGCATGGCCGGTTGGCTTCCTGCATTAAATATCGTTCCATTAACGTTATAATGATCACCATCCCATTTGAATGAAGTAATATCTACATCAAAGTTACACTGTGTTTCTATACCACATTCTTTTCCAGGATAATAGTTCATTGCTCCTGAATAATATTCACAATGCATTCCGCCTGCATTCTGGTCTATTCTCAGCCTATAAGTTCCCGGCGAATCTACAAAGTAGAATGGATCAATGATAGTATTAGTCCCATTTTGAAGGCTAATTCCGAATCTCTCCCACTGATGGTAATCGAAGGTACCTTTTGGTCCCAGAATATGACGATCTTTATCTCTACAATAGCTGTAGCAACCTGTAGGGAACACCCACATAAGGCTTTCAATGCTCAGAGGTATAGCTATTTCTTGCTCTACTTTACATCCTGATGGGGCTGTATATATCACTTTATACACTCCTCCTTCAAGCACCGTAATGCTTTGTCCCGTCATTCCATTACTCCAATTGTATTCTCCATTAGCCGGTCCGGATGCTGTTAACTTAACCGTATACGGCTGACATTGTACCTGAGTATAGGTAATCGTTGGTAATGCCGGAGGGTTGCTTACAGTAACTATAAAGTCTTTAGATGAAGTACAGTCTGTTGTTCCAGGGTTACGTACTTCCAACGTAAAGGTATAAGTACCTGCATACAATGGCCCTGTATTGAAAACTATAGGGAAGATATTTAACCATTGTGTACCAATTGGAGTCCCGTTTTTCTTCCATCTATACTCTAAGGTATTATCTGTTACAATACCATTAAGTATTGCTGAACTTCCGGAACAAATATTTGTTTGCCCGGAAATACTAACATACGGAGGCTTTTTAATTGTAACAGGTACTGCTTTTTCGCTCATGATATTAGATTTACATCCTTCTGCAGATACTAATACCGGCCAATAGCTTCCTGATTGTGTTGGAACAAAAGTACTTGAATTAGGTGCTCCTGATACCTGTTGAGAGCCGTTCATCCAAATATAACTTGACGGTGCTGTACCTGTTGGCGCAAAGGAAACTACCGGAGCATTTCCTTGACATACAACAGCACTCACAGGAGTAAGATTTCCAGTAAAGTTGGCGTCCCTTACTGTAAGATTAACGGTTCCTGAAGTATAAACACATCCCTGTGGTGTTCTGATTTCAAGCTTAATACTCTTTGTTCCGGTTGTATTAAACGTAACAATCGTATTCTGCTGTGAAGTGATAAAAGACGTTGAGTCAAAATACCAAGTGTAAATATTTCCAGGAGTATATGACACCGGAGAAAGAGTAATCGCTTCTCCTTTGCAGGCAATAGCCGGAAGTAAGAAGTTTGTACTAGGAACAGGTGCCAGAGTAACTGTTTTTGTAATCGTACAAGATGGATACAAATACGATGGAGCAGACATTGTCATCGTAAAGGTATATGTTCCCGGCGGCAGGTTATTATAAGTAGCGGTCTGACCTGTCTGTGTAGGAAGCCCAGGCGCACTAAATGTATATACAATAGCATTCGGGTTAATATCGAATATTGTAGAAGTATTATACAAAGTAACATTATAGCCATTGCCGTTACAAACCTGCGAAATATCAAACTTCGGTTCATAATGTTTACGGACCTCAATACTTGTTGAATACCAACATGTACCGTATCTTAAGCGAACACTAACAATGTGTGCACCTGCAAGATTTGTTTGGAATACAGGTGAAGTTGTTCCCTGTCCGCTAATCAAAGTAAGTACACTATTAGATACCCATTGAATTTCATCCGGAGTATTATTTACACTAAAAGAATTTACACTGATTGTGTTGCAACCAGTCCATTCTGCGGCATAATAAACAGTAGGTGGTGAGGTACAGTTATTTCCTGTAGGACAAGCATTTATTACTTTAATCTCTTGCGAATATACATAACATTCGTTGATATCTTTAGCTCTTACTTGATAAGTTCCTGCAAGCCCCACACCTGATAAGGTATATGAATTTGTATTAAATCCGTTCAATGGCAGCCCATCTTTAAACCATTGCCATTCTAAAATATTTGTAAGCCCCGTTGAACTGTTGGCTGTAAGTGTATACGGTGCTAAAGGCTGGCTATCGCAAACCTGAAGATTATATACCGGTGAAACCGTAATAATGGTTTCAGGAAGGATAATAAAATTGGCACTTGCTGTTGGTTTGTAAGAACATCCATTAGTTCCATCATAGGTTACCGTAACGGTTTGAGAAACATTTCCTCCGGTATTATTCTGAATATATCCGTTATTTGGGAAATTGTAAACTCCGGATGGATTAAACGCCGTAGTATAACTTCCATTAGCAAACGTAAACGTCACATTTGTTGCCGAAGTAATCGTTCCTTGATTCACTGTGAAATGAAGATCTGAACCTAAGCAAATCTTTCCAACATTGGTAAAGCTTACCGCAGGAAGGGCCAGTTTACTGATCTTCATAGAAAGGGTCTTTACTTGACCACATTTCACAATTTTTAAGTTAAGGTTAGTAGAATATACCCCACCCGAAACTTCATTAATATTTACCACCACATTAGCAGTTCCCTGTCCGGAAGAAAAACTTCCAAAGTTAGGCTGATCAAAACTCCATTCCATAGAATCCGGAACAATATTTCCTAAAATTGCACTGAAATTCTGTGTGCTGCTTGGGCAGAAAGGTCCTATATTCTGAACAAGAGAAATTCTGTTAAGATCTACTGCTTTTACGCTTTTTGTTATCGCATTGGAAAGACAACCTGCCTGCCCAATCGTTCTATAACGTACTGACACTGAAAATGTCGTTGCACCAGTATCAAAGACAACTGTTACAGAATTTCCGGCATTACTTCCCTGGATTGTACCATTTGTTACACTCCATACCGGGATCACATTCGCTGGGGTTAAGCCAATTGAATACACATACGGTCTTCCCGGACATGCCATATCATCCCCTATAATTGGTCCCTTCGGAGGTTTTGGTGGGGCTACTACATTAATCTGTATTCCCTGACTTTCACATCCTCCGCCTGCTTTAACTGCTGTCACCATATAAGTACCCGGTGTTGCAAAAACATAACTAAAAGGTACACTGATTGGTTGTGGAGAGGTATATACTATTCCTCCATCTAAAGTGACATTCCAGATAACAGGAACGTTAGGAGTAGCTGTAAATGTTTGAGATGCCCCTACACAGATTTCAGGTGTTCCTCCTGATATGGTAACAGGTTCTTCCACAACAATTGTTTTAGTTGCGTCTCCTCCACATAACATTAATGTATTGGCATATTTACTTGTTAATGTATATGTACCTGGTACTGTTGCCTTGAAAAGGATCTCGTTTCTTTGTTGGTTATACGTAAGTTCTGCTGGTGCAGGACCTGTTACATCCCAGTCAACACTTGTAGTTGGCCACTTAGGAAGTGAGTAGGTATATTGTCTGCCGGTGCACACTCTATCCTGCCCTTTAATTTTTGCTGTTTTTAAAATTACAGGAATTTTAGCAGTAGTCCACTCCGGACATCCACACTCAGATTTGTACATGATATATCCAAAGCCATCCTCCGGATCTACATGATCCCATCTTACTTCAATTTCATTTCCATAATTATTCAACAGTGTTCCTCCAATCACTTTCCAGTCTCCCTTGCATCCATTCAGCACACTGTATTTTTCAATACTTCCTTCACACACTACAGAAGCACAGTTAATCTGTACAGGTGGAGCTTCCAGAACTTCCAGTTTTTGAGAAATGGTTTCTGAACAACCGCATTTATTGGTTACTGTCAAACTAACAGTAAGTCCTGCTGCTGAAGTATACGTATGAGTAGGTTCAAAGGCTGTAGAAGTTGTTCCATCCCCAAAATCCCAAAAATAATTGACAATATCACTTCCTCCGTTTGCTTGAGAAAGGTTTTGAAAATGAACCTCCGTATTTTTACAAACACGATCCTTCATGTTGAGCATCGTAAAGTTGGGAATCGGTTTGTTTATTTTCTCTATACAAATATTTTGATTCTCGGTAGTTCCGTCTAAAAACTGAATAACGGCATGTACAAACCCACCGCCTGCGGCTCCCCAGGCTATAACAGCTTCTGTATTAGAAGCACCTGAGACACTTTGTACTGTTCCACCCGCAGATGTCCATTGTACATTTAAAATGTTAGATCCGTGAACTGTATAGGTCACATTAGTATTTTCACAAACACGGATACAGGTACCAGTCTCTACGCTGGCAGCAGCAACCGAATTGCCGTCATTGCCTTTTTCGCCCCGATGAACCTGGCATCCAACCTGAGAATCCCAGGTAACATGAGTTGATGATTGTGCTTGCAGCCCCCAAGGTACCAGGAGCCAACATAGCAGGAGCCATCTGAAGATGTGCTGCCTACTAAAGTAAGTAGTGTTTTTCATGGTTAATAAAAATGTATTAATTTTCGATTGAAAATTAATGAAAATTTTAATTCAAAAACTATTTATTAATGAAAAATATTACTTTTAGTTAATATAAATATCAATAATATACTTCAATTACTGACTATACCTTAATTTACCTCAATAATTATTAATATAAAAACAATGTATTTTCGTTTTAAAACAAAATAAATACTAATTTAATCTATTCAAAAAGCAATACCCAGCATAAAATAAATTAAAAACTAATGACTTATGAATTAAACAAAAAATATAGCAGATAAAAATTCTTTTAAAATTTTTTACGTCAATACCAATACGGAGATTATATACAAACAATTGCTCAAGCTTTTAGAAAAAAGAAATTCTCTCTGTTTTAAATAAAAAGAGTTTATTTTACATTGAAAATAAATAATAGACAAAAATGAAAAAATACTTCAGGGAAATAATGATAGTAATCATTGTATTGTTATCACGGTTGCCTTTTATTTTTAATAGCCTAGGGATCGACTTAGATGCCTGGAGAGAAGTATACACAGGAAAGATATTACATGAAGATCACATTTATAATGTGTCCCGTTTCCCAGGGTATCCGTTTCCAGAATTTTTATATTCATTAGTATATTATCAGCCTTATTGGGTAATCAATTTATTATCAGTTGTATTTACAGCCGGCTGTTGTCTGTATTTTTTTAAAATTTTAAACTTTCTTACAATAAAGTTAGCTTTTCTTATGGCTATAGTATTCCCGTTTGTACCAATAATCTACCTCAGCAGTACAACCGCTATGGAATACAACTGGTCTTTATTCTTTTTATTAGGAAGCGTATATTATCTTCTTAAGAAAAACCTTTGGCTTTCCGCTTTACTGTGCGGACTTATGGTAAGTACAAGGTTCAACAATATTATTTTCCTTCCTGCATTTGCCTTTCTTCTGTATTCTTTTTCCGGAAAGGATATTAAAAAGGTTTTACAATTTTCAGTTTTAGCTTTTCTTTCCATATGCTTTTTCTTTTCGCCGGTCATTTTAAAATATGGTACGGGTTTCTTTCAAAGTTACGGAGATTCAGAGGTTAGCCTTGGCAGTCTATTAAGTCTGGCTACATTATATATCTATGGTGCTTTAGGAATGCTGGCTATTATACTTGGTTTAATCATTCAGCTTTTTACGGGAGGCTACCGGGAATTAAAAAATGTATCCAAAAATCATTTTGTAATATTCAGCATCCTAATGATTGTTTTCAATCTGGTATTTTTTATCAGATATCCGTTAGAAGCAGGTTATTTAATCCCCTCTGTCCCTTTTGTTCTTATCCTGCTCTATTATATTCTAAATGAAACCCTGATGAAATCCGTATTATTTGTCTTGTTTCTATCCCCTTTTTTAATTCATGTCAATGCAAAAAAAATTCAGATTACAGGAGGAATATTCATCAATGAAAATTATGAAAATCAGCAATTAAAATATTGCAATGACCTCATTCGGGAAATCAAAATACACTCAGGAAATCAGCCTTCAATTTTCCATGTGGGTAATTATTCTGAGCAGGTTTCACTTATGGGAAACTTTGATAAAAACAGCAATATAAAAATCGTCAAATACCTTAGCCCAAAAGATCAGGAAGATATTATCAATAAAAAATATGTGCTCTACTATTCCGATACAGAAAGTGGAAAGACTGAAAACAGCAAAACCCATATGCTGGATCAATATGGAATATTCCTTTATAAAGACTTTGAACTTATAAGATAAATAGGATCACATAAAGGCAAAAGAATTAAAACCCTACTGCTGTAGTCAATATCGCAATCAAAAGATTAACATTCACTTCTTCCAGTAGAGATGTCAAACATTCACTTCTACCCATCTTTGTCTCATCCCGGTTCTGGACAACCTTGCACAAAAAATGAAATATCTTATCTTTGTTTTTTCGAGGAACATTATAAACTTTTTATTCGAAAATATTCTACATGAAAAAAAATAGCTTTTTATTTTCCGCCAAAGGAATTCTTATTGCAGGATTTTTGTCCTTAAACACAGTAATGTATGCTCAGAAAACGGCAGATCTTTCAACCATTTCAGAGAAAACCTTAAGCAGCATTCTGGAAAAGAACAGAAATTATTACACGCAAGGTAAAGTAGCTGATTATATTCCTGAACTGGGTAAAATGGATGCTAAAGCAATTGCCTTTTCTGTAGTGGATAAAAACGGTAAAGTATTCAGCACCGGCGATATTCAAAAGAAATTTACCATGCAGAGTATTTCCAAGATCATCGCGCTAATGGTTGCGGTAAATGAAAGGGGTGAAGCGAATGTGTTTGATAAGATGGGGTATTTTGGATCAGATAAGCCTTTCAATCATTTTTCCAATCTTGAAACAATGGGAAAACCGCTTAATCCAATGATGAATGCAGGAGCAATCCTTACTACTTCTTTAATTTCCGGTGAAGGTGAAAAACCATTCCTTAAAGTGTTGGATATGGTTCGTTACATCACCAAAAACCCAAGCATTGATTACAGTAAATCCGTATACGAGTCTGAAAAATCTACCGGACACCGTAACCGTGGAATGTTCTACATCATGAAAAACAGCGGACTGATCTCAGGAAATGAAGACCAACTGGATAATTATTTTAAACAATGCTCTATTGAGCTTACCGCTGAAGACCTGGCAAAAATCGGATACTTCTTCGCTAACCAGTGTGTACGTTTTGATGGTGACTCTCAATATAAAAATGCAGATGTTGCCAAACTGGTAGAATCGCAGATGCTGACTGCCGGAATGTATGAATTCAGTGGAGAATATTCCAGAACCGTAGGATTACCAAGCAAATCAGGAGTAGGCGGCGGAATTACCGTAAGTGTACCGGGAAAAATGGGTATCGGTGTATTCAGTCCTGCATTGGATCAGCATGGAAACTCTTTAGCGGGATACCACATAATTTTAGACCTGGCAAAGCAATATAATCTGAGCATCTTTTAGACACATTGGAAACCAGCTATCATCCGGAAAAGATAATTTTGATAACAGAAGATTAAGTATATTTGGGTAAACCTATATACTTATATCCATGTCCGTTCATTACGACAGCATATTAAAACATATTAGCCAACACGTTACCCTATCAGATCAGGAGAAGAACATCTTTTGTTCTGCGCTGATTTATAAGAAATTTCGACGTAAACAATATCTTTTACAAGATGGTGAGATATGCAGCCATGATTATTTTGTCATCAGAGGATGCCTGAGACAATATGAAGTAAGCCCCAATGGCCGGGAAAATACAGTACAGTTCGCTTTTGAAAACTGGTGGATTTCCGATTGGTACAGCATGCTTCATGCACAGCCATCCGTTTACAATATTGAAGCCATGGAGAATTCGGAAGTTTTTATGATCGGAAAGAATGAATTGGAAAAGCTTTATATAGAAATACCACAACTGGAACGCTATTTCCGTAAAATATTCCTGAATGCGTTCGTTTCCCTTCAAAAAAGGATACTATTCCAGCAGAAAACAGCTGAAGAAAGATATCTGGAATTCATGAAAAACTACGGCTGGTTTGAACA
>NZ_MAYF01000039.1 GCF_001684955.1 Chryseobacterium contaminans
CATTCTGATATCGCTCATTTGGTAAAGAAGCATGGTAATTCTTTCAATACCCATTCCGAATGCATATCCTGAATATTTCTCAGAATCAATGTTTACATTCTTTAATACGGCAGGATCTACCATTCCACAACCCATAATTTCTAACCAACCTGTTCCTTTCGTGATTCTGTAGTCAGTTTCAGAGTTTAATCCCCAGTATACATCAATCTCAGCACTTGGTTCAGTGAACGGGAAATAAGAAGGTCTCATTCTGATCTTAGATTTTCCGAAAAGCTCAGTAGTAAAGAACTGGATCGTTTGCTTTAAATCTGCAAAGCTTACATTTTCGTCAATATATAATCCTTCAATCTGGTGGAAGATACAATGAGAACGTGAAGAGATGGCTTCATTTCTGAATACTCTTCCCGGAGATAAAATTCTGATTGGCGGTTGGTTTTCTTCCATGTAACGCGTCTGTACAGAAGAAGTATGCGTTCTCAAAAGAATATCCGGATTCTGCTCAATAAAGAAAGTATCCTGCATATCTCTTGCCGGGTGGTATTCCGGAAGGTTCAGTGCGGTAAAGTTATGCCAGTCATCTTCAATCTCAGGGCCATCTGCTACTGCAAATCCAATTGATTTAAAGATTTCAATAATTCTGTTTTTAACCAGGTTGATCGGATGTCTTGATCCCAGTTCCAATGGAAACGCAGGTCTTGTAAGATCTTCTTTTTCTACCACAACAGAAGATGCGGAAGCACTTTTCAAGTCTTCCAATTTCACAGCAACTGCCTGCTTCAAAGTATTGATCTTCTGACCGAATTCTTTCTTCTGGTCGTTAGGAACTTCTTTAAATTTTTCAAAAAAATCATTCAGAACTCCTTTTTTACCGTTGTACTTGATACGGAAGTTCTCTATCTCTTCCTTAGAGGTAGCATTGAAGCCGTTTACTTCGATCAGTAGTTCTTCTATCTTTTCTATCATTATTTTACCCTTTCAAAATGTTTTGCAAAAATACGACTTTTAAGTTGAATAATAAGTCCGTCATAAAAAAATCTGCCTCTTTTTCGGGAGGCAGACTTCAATCACTTATTTCACTTAAATAAAAAAATTATTTCTTTTCTAAAGCTTTAACGTTGATCTGAAGGGTTACCTCATCTTTAATCACTCCGTTTTCAGCAGGAGCCTGGAATTTTACGCCAAACTCTTCTCTTTTGATGTCCTTAGGCTCAGTAGCTACACTTACTTCTCCATCTTTCACAGAAACATTAGCTTTGAACTGAACGGGTTTTGTAATGCCTTTAATGGTTAAATTACCATCCAAAAGAGTATTATAATCACCTTCCGTAGCAGGAGTAACCTTTGTAATTTCATAAGAAGCTGTTGGGAACTTTTCTACTTCAAAGAAATCACCACTTTTAAGGTGACCGTTTAATTTACCCATATCATCCGGACTGTCTTTCAAGTCAACAGAAGTCAGGGAATTCATATCAGCAACGAATTTACCGCTTTCCAGTTTTCCATCCTTCACCGTTACATCTCCACTTTCAAACTTAATAGTTCCGAAGTGGCTTGTATTTTCAGATTTAAATACTTTGTATCCTTTCCATTCAACCTTACTGTTTAGCGTGTCCAAAGTATACTGGTTACCATCTTTGGTTGTAGTCACCTCATTACTTTCACTGGTAAGCGGTTTGTCTTTTTTACAAGAAACCATTACAGCAGCAACGAATAAGGCAGGAATAGCTAACGAAAACAGTTTTTTTCTCATTTTTGATATATTTTTATTACTCCTGCTAATATAATAAAAAAAATTATTTTTTCATAAAAACCTTACATTTGTATTATGCTTTTAGAAATAAACAATTTATTCTTCTCTCATAATAAAGAAAAACCGCTGTTTCAAAACCTCAACTTAAGATTTGAGGCCAATAAAATCATTGCCCTGGCAGGAGAAAGTGGATGTGGAAAATCTACTCTTTTAAGCCTTGTATACGGACTGCTTGATTGGGAAAGCGGAGAAATCATTTTTAACGGAACCAAACTATTGGGTCCCAAAGGAAATCTTGTTCCCGGAGAAGCTGAAATGAAGTTTGTAGCACAGAATTTTGACCTGATGCCTTATGCTACTGTTGCTGAAAATGTAGGTAAATTTATTTCGAATATCAATTTAACCAAGAAGAGAGAAACCGTTATGGAGCTTCTTGAAGTAGTAGGTCTTCAGGAATTTGCCAATGTGCTTCCTAAGTATTTAAGTGGCGGACAGCAACAAAGAGTTGCTATTGCAAGAGCACTTTCCGTTATGCCTAAACTTCTTATCCTTGATGAGCCTTTCAGTAATCTTGATTTTCCAAGAAAAATAGAACTTAGAGAAAGACTTTTCCGTTATGTAAAGGAGCATCAGATCTCCCTGATTATTTCTACCCACGAACTCCAGGACATTATGCCATGGCTGGATCAGATAGTTGTTCTCCAGAACGGAAGACTTATTCAGAACGACAGTCCGGAAGAAACCTATAAAAATCCTTACAATTCCTACGTTGCCAAATTATTTGGTGAAGTGAATATCTTTAACGAAACCGAAGCGGCAGATTTCCAGCTTCCCAAGTTTTTCTATTATCCAAAAGGGATAAAAGTATCTGAAAATGGCCATGAAGCTGAAGTGCTGGAAAGCAGGTTTGCAGGAAATTATTATTGGAACAAAATTAAATTAAGGAATAAAGAACTGGTAATTTATACTGATGACCAATTGCATGATTCAGTTAATATCTCATTTATTTAAAGTAAGGAACATGAGGATACTGTCTTCTAACACACACCCCTCGCGGTCTCGTCTTCTGTCATTTTCACTACCACAAAACAACAGATAACTCATACATTTTCTTACACTTATCCATAAAAAAAATACAAACATAAGAATCAGTTATTAAACTTTTTCTTACATTTGTATTTCCACAGCATAAGGAAATTATTGGTTATTTCTCTTTCTGCCTTTTAGACAGACATTAGCAATCTTGCAATTAAGTCTTTGAAAGATTACACTGTCCAATTTTTTCCTTTTTTTATGGTTTTAACCATATAAAGGTAATTATGCTTTCTTCACAAATTCTGACTTTAAAGCCATTGCTCCGAAACCATCAATCTTACAGTCTATATTGTGATCACTTCCCGGTCTTAAACGGATATTTTTCACTTTAGTTCCTGCTTTTACCGGTTTTGGTGCTCCTTTTACAGGAAGGTCTTTTATAACCACAACAGAATCGCCATCCTGAAGTTCATTTCCGTTAGAGTCCAATATTTTTCCTTCATTTGCAGCTTCAGAAGCAGCTTCTTCAGGATTCCATTCGTAGAAACACTGAGAACATACCATCATGTTATCGCTCGGATAGGTAAACTCAGAGCTACATTTCGGACAAAGTACCGTATCACTCATATTTTTAATTTTTTGCAAAGGTAGGGCTTTTTAAAGGTTGAAGTCAAGAGGTAAAGATCAGTATAGTAGACAATAAGCTCGTTTTCGTTTTACACCAACTAGTGAATTACAACAAATTAACTAAGCTAAATGCAAAGAAAATAAAGTATATTGATGAGCAGTGCATATTTTGTGAGCAAAGATTTTTCATTTAAGCAAAAACACAGGTATATTCATCTCTGAGTGAAAGACTTTTGCAAACAAATAAAAAAATATAAATTTTAGGAAAATCTTTACAAATTCAGTATTAAAATTTATTTCTACTATTTAAAAATTAATAAACAGATTGATCTTTCATCAATAATATCAGATTCCTAACTCTCTTACTCAAAACCCCTCAAACTCAAACTCTCCAACTCAATCTTCAACTCTCAACTTTAATTCGTATTTTTGCAGATTCAAACAGCGAAGCAAACTTATGGAACTTATTCACAGAAACTTGGCAATCGGAATTCACGATGCCTTACAGGAAACATTTTTTGAGAAAAACAAATATGCCGATAAAGTTATTGAAAGACTTTTAAAGGCAAACAAAAAATGGGGAAGCCAGGACAGAGCCGTTGTTTCTGAGATTTTCTACAATATCATCCGTTGGAAAAAACGCCTTGAATATTATATGGGTGAAGGGGTGAAACCCAACAATATTTATAAACTTATCATTGCTTACCTTTTATGGAGCAAGACCAATTATAAAAAGTTTGAAGAGTTTGACGGGATCAAAATTGCAGACATCCTTACCAAACTTAAAAAGAACACAGTTCCTACCAAAGCCATTGAACACTCTATCCCGGATTGGTTAGCAGAAACTCTGGAGAAAGAATTAGGAGCTAACTGGGAAAGGGAAATGATTGCTTTAAATGAGCAGGCTCCTACCGTTTTAAGAACCAATTCATTAAAAACGACTACAAAGGAACTTATTTCTGACCTTTCAGACGAAGGGGTTGTATCCTACCCTATCAAAAATTATCCTGATGCAGTACAGTTGGAAGAGAAAAAGAATATTTTCCTTACTACAGCTTTTAAAGAAGGATTGTTTGAAGTTCAGGATGCTTCATCTCAGAAGATCGGATATTTCCTTGATGTAAAAGAAGGACAAAGAGTAGTGGATGCGTGCGCGGGTGCAGGAGGAAAAACACTTCACCTGGCAGCTTTAATGAAAAACAAAGGCCAGATTGTAGCTTTAGATATTTTCGAATGGAAACTGGCTGAACTGAAACGTCGTGCTAAAAGAGCCGGAGCCCACAATATTGAAACCCGTATGATTGCTGACAATAAAGTCATCAAGCGTCTTCACGAGAAAGCAGACAGACTGTTAATTGATGCCCCATGTTCTGGTCTTGGAGTTTTGAAAAGAAATCCGGACAGCAAATGGAAAATTGATCAGGATTTTATTGACAGAATCAAAAAAGAGCAACAGCAGATCCTTCAGGATTATTCTAAAATGCTAAAAAAAGGAGGAAAAATGGTATACGCGACTTGTTCCATCCTTCCTTCTGAAAACAACCTTCAGGTAGAAGAATTCCTTAAAAACAATCCTGGATTCAAAATGATTAAGGATGAAAAGGTAATGCCAAGCGAAGGATACGACGGATTCTATATGGCATTGATTGAAAGAGTTTCTTAATCTAAATCAATTAAAGATATATAAAACTACTCTATTTACTGGAGTAGTTTTTTTATTCTTCTTTCTGAAAAAATGTAACAATTTTTGTAACATTTCAAACATATTGTCTACTAACTGTATAGATTAACCGTTTTCATGCTGTAAAAGTTTAAAATAACTTTGCAGTAAACTCATCTATTTATGCATAAAAGAATTGTCTTCAATTTTCTGTCTGTTTTTTTATACTGTTTGTTTTCTGCACAGACATATGAAATTCAGTACATCAGCTCTTACAACGGAAAAAAAATAACGGATCAGCCTTCTACCATCGTTTGGCTCAATGAAAAAGAAAATTTTATTCTCAACAATACCATCAAAGAACAGAAAAGCAGCTATCCTTATGAGATCACGAAAATAGAAAGACCATCCAATACCATTATTTCTTATGCCTTTTTAAAACCAGGTTCAATTATTTCAACGTCTGATACTGAATCTGTAGGAAAACAGGATTTCGATCTCACCAATGAAACAAAAAAGATCTTAGGATATAATTGTAAAAAGGCAATTACAAAAGTCAATTCAAACACCATTGAAGTCTGGTATACAAATGATCTGAACTTAAAGGGCGGACCATCCGTTTTGGGACAAAATTTAGGATTGGTCCTGGAAGTGGAAAGAAATAAAAATTCTTTAATTACAGCCGGATCAATTAAAAAAGTAAAAAATACCGGAATTGAAAACATTTTAAAAGGAAACATACAAATAACAGATCAACTGGGATATAAGGATTTACTCTGGAAAAGTAGATTTACCACACTGAATGTTTTTGAAAATGAAATAATCAATTTTTCTGATGCTTCAAAATCTGACGATCAGATAAAAAGATACGCTAATGGAACCATCATCCTTAAAAAAATAAAATTCCCCGCCATTACAGAAGGTGAAAATATTTTTGTAGAACTGAAACAACAGTCCAATGGAGATGCCTATGACCGAACAGGAACCGTCTTTTTTATTCCACAGGATAAAGAAACATCTTTTTTTGATGGGTTAGAAAAAGGAGTGAAAATGCTTCCAGCCTACGAAAATGGCAACGGAAAACAATATTATGGAGTAACAGCTACTGAGCATTACAGCCCTGCTGTAGAAATGATGAGATTCTTTACCGCTTTTGGTATCCAGAAATTCAATCATATTCAGCTTAAAGGAAAAAACTGGCACACCGTTAGTCCTTATCGACAGGATATTACAGAATTGAAACCTGCATTATCGGGAAAAGAACTTTGGATAGGTACATTTATTGGCAACTATGATAAAGGAGGACATAAGGTAAGTCTTGATATTACGATTCATAAAAGCGATCAAAGCGTAAATAAAAATAATACGGCCATACCTTTATTCAATACTTTAAATATAATGGAAATGGCGGGGCAGGACTACTCTACGATGTTTAATCATGAGAAAGGACTGCTGGTTACTTTCAATCTGGATAAAGATCTGAAAAATGCACAGCTAAGATATACTACAACCGGACACGGCGGCTGGGAAAACGGAGATGAGTTCGTTCCGAAAGCCAATTCTATTCTGGTAGATGGAAATCCTGTATTTTCATTTGTACCATGGAGAACAGACTGTGGCTCATACCGTTTATACAATCCAGCTTCTGGAAACTTCCAGGACGGACTTTCATCTTCAGACCTCAGCAGATCAAACTGGTGTCCTGGAACAGTTACCAACCCTAATTTCATCCCTCTTGGAGATTTGAAAGCGGGTAAACATACAATTCAGGTAAAAATTCCACAAGGACCTACGGAAGGAACAAGTTTCAGTTCCTGGAATGTTTCAGGAGCATTACTTGGATCCCAATAAAACAAAACCTTCTTGCATGAGAATTGCAAGAAGGTAAAAACACAAATGATGAAAAAAAATTATTTCGAGCCACAAAGTAAGGGCTAAAATTTGCATAATAAATTATCATATATTAAGAAATATGTCATTTTTATTTTGTATAGAGAATACATTAATTTTAGCCTAACGAAAAAAATTAATCAAAAACATAGTATTTTCTCTAAATAGTTAATATTTTTCTTTAAAATAATTCATTTAATTAAAAATTTTAATTTATACACATTTTTCATTGTTATTTATAAACATCCCTTTTACTTTTGTCTCATAAATAATAAAAATATGTGTGGAATTGTATGCTTATTCGATGCCAAGCAAAAAACTGAGATATTAAGGCCTCAGGTTTTAGAAATGTCAAAAAAAATCCGTCACAGAGGACCGGATTGGAGTGGAGTTTTTCAGGATGAGAAAGTAGTTTTCTCTCATGAAAGACTTGCCATTGTAGATCCAACATCCGGAAAACAACCTCTATTTACTAAAGACGGAAAAGTAGTATTAGCCGTAAACGGCGAAATTTATAACCATAGAGAATTAAAAGAAGAGTTTCCTGATTATGAGTTTCAGACTCAATCTGATTGTGAAGTGATTCTTGCACTCTACAGAAAATATGGAAAGGACTTTGTGGAAAAGCTGAACGGTATTTTCGCATTTGCCCTATACGATACTGAAAATGAAGTATATCTGATTGCCCGTGACCATATGGGAATCTGCCCTCTTTACCAGGGATGGGATAAAAACGGAAACTATTATGTAGCTTCTGAACTGAAAGCATTGGAAGGAGTATGTAAAACCATTGAAACTTTCTTACCAGGACATTTGGTATACAGCAAAGACGGCGCTGAGCTTCAGCAATGGTACACCAGAGAATGGGAAAGCTTTGACCATGTGAAAGATAACGAAACAGATATCTCTAAACTGAGAAAAGGCCTTGAAGATGCTGTTCACAGACAATTGATGAGTGATGTACCTTACGGGGTATTACTTTCCGGCGGATTAGATTCTTCTGTTATTTCAGCGATTACAGCAAAATTTGCAAGACAGAGAATTGAAAGCGGTGATACCCAGGAAGCATGGTATCCAAGATTACACAGTTTTGCTGTAGGACTTGTAGGATCACCTGATTTAGCAGCAGCACAAAAAGCAGCAGAACATATCGGATCTGTACACCATGAGGTTAACTTTACAGTTCAGGAAGGATTAGATGCAGTACGTGATGTGATTTATCATCTTGAAACTTATGATGTAACCACCATCAGAGCTTCCACCCCGATGTATCTTTTAGCAAGAGTGATCAAATCTATGGGTATTAAAATGGTGCTATCCGGAGAAGGTTCTGATGAACTGTTCGGTGGCTATTTATATTTCCATAAAGCCCCTAACGCTAAAGAATTCCATGAAGAAACAGTAAGAAAACTTGGAAAGCTTCACTTATATGACTGCCTGAGAGCGAACAAAGCTTTAATGAGCTGGGGAATTGAAGGAAGGGTTCCTTTCCTTGACAAAGAATTTATGGATATTGCCATGACGCTTAATCCAAAAGATAAAATGATTAACGCATCTGAAGGAAAAATTGAAAAATGGGTATTAAGAAAAGCCTTTGAAGACATTCTTCCGGCTTCTATTGCATGGAGACAGAAAGAACAGTTCTCGGATGGTGTAGGATATTCATGGATTGATACTTTAAAAGAAGTGGCTGAAAAAGAGGTTACGGATGAGATGATGGCTAACGCAAGGTTCAGATTTCCGTTAAACACTCCGCAAAACAAGGAAGAATACCGATACAGAACTATTTTTGAAGAACACTTCCCAAGTGAAACAGCAGCAGCAACGGTTCCTTCTGTTCCATCTGTAGCGTGCTCAACTCCTATTGCCCTGGAATGGGATGAATCTTTTAAAAAGATGAACGACCCAAGCGGAAGAGCAGTGAAAGTGCATGAGACTTCGTATTAACTGAGTTTGGGAGTGAGAGGGTTTTAGATTAAAAGAGATGCCTGAATTTCAGATGTTCAAAGTTTAAGGTTTAAGGTTATCATGTTACTGAATTTGTTCACAATTCAATTGCTATGCAAAAGTTGTAATTTAAAATAACATTCTTAGCCTTCTTATTTCTAACTTCTACCACAATAATTTATTAATCCTGTAGCAATACAGGATTATTTTTTGAATTAACAACAACAATATGGCATAATTTAACTGACAATCAAAAATAATATCTAATAAATAATTATATTTGGAAAACGAAAATATCAATTATAAAAAAATGAGAAGAAACCTTACTGTTTTATTTGCCTTATTATCCATCAGTTTTGCTTTTGGACAGGGAAAATATGGCAAATATCTGAACTCAAAAAAGCTTGCTTTAGCCTATAAAAGCGTGAAAGATGCTGATAAGGATGACTATTACCAACAGTTTTACTGGCTGGTAAAAGCAGAGCAACTTAAAACCTACCCTCACCTTAAGGACATAAAGCCGGTAGTACTGTATGAATTTGTAAAAAAAGTAAATCCTCAGAATCCTACAAAAAAATTAGATGACAGATCTAAGGAACTTAGAGCAACGGCAGAGTTATCTTTAAATCAATACTTCAAGAACAAAAACTTTGAGAATAATTCTGTTTTAATGTACAATCTTGAAACATACGTTGATCCTTCAAAAGGGCAATTCTACACTAAGGTTGACCCTGAAAAAATTAAAGAACTGGTTCCAAAAGAATTGTTTGCCTTCAATTCATACAACAGAAATTTAGGGGAGGAAAAAACCTATTACCTTTGGGTGGATAAGAAAAAAGATGATCTTAACATTGTAGATATTATTCCTAGTGAAAAAGATGACAAATCATTCTACACAAGGTTAAGACAGTATCTTCCAAACTATAAGTTTTCAAAATATGTTCCCACTGTAAAAAAAGGAAACAAAACAGATAAAACCGATATAGACTATTATTACATTATGCCTTTCGAGCAGAATACCGATAATATTGAATACAAAACAAAGGATTTCAAAAATTTCACTTTAAGCCAGTATAGAAAAGCCGGTGACGAATGGAAAGGAGTAGAAAAACCTAAAAAATAAATCAAAAAGTCCTGTGATATTTCGCAGGACTTTTTTAATTTTATATAGATTTCTTCATCTAAGAATCAAATTGCTTAAAGC
>NZ_MAYF01000040.1 GCF_001684955.1 Chryseobacterium contaminans
CATACTAAAACATTACTCAAATCAACTCATTTATCCATCAAACAGGTCAGTCATGAATTACATTTTGAAAATTCAAGCGTATTCTGCAGGTTCTTTAAAAAAATCACCGGGATTTCACCAAGAACCTTCAGAAACAGCTGACCAATCTTATACACCAACCCTGTTACAATCTTAAGAAAAGATATATTTAAGAAGAAACAACATCAATTACCCTCTTTTTATCTTACAAATTGTATACAAACCCCATGAAAGTGTAAAAGAAATAAAGTGAACCTCGCTTTACTTTTACACCATGAAAAATTCAACGAAAAAAGCAGCAACAGGATTCATATTTATCACCTTGCTGATTGATATTACAGGATGGGGAATCATTCTTCCCGTAGTTCCGAAACTGATTAAAGAACTTATTCATGGTGACATTAGCCAGGCCGCTCAATATGGCGGCTGGCTGGGGTTTGCCTATGCTTTTACCCAGTTTATCTTCTCTCCCGTGGTGGGAAACCTTAGTGACCGGTATGGCAGAAGGCCTGTCATTTTAATTTCCCTTTTTGGATTTGCAGCAGACTATATTTTTATGGCTCTCGCTCCGTCTATCGGATGGCTGTTTCTGGGAAGAATCATTGCGGGATTAACAGGAGCCAGCATTTCTACAGCAAGTGCATATATTGCTGACATCTCCACTCATGAAGACAGGGCTAAAAATTTCGGTATGATTGGAGCTGCTCTGGGATTGGGATTCATTATCGGACCGGTTATGGGTGGACTGTTAGGACATTATGGGGCAAGAATTCCTTTTTATGCTGCTGCCGGACTGTGCCTTTTAAATTTTCTTTATGGATACTTTATTCTTCCGGAGAGTCTCGACCAAAGTAAACGCAGACCATTTGAATGGAAACGTGCCAACCCGATCGGATCACTACTTTTTTTAAAGAAATATCGTGAAATTTCCGGTTTAATCATAGCTTTAATCCTGGTCTATATTGGAATTCATGCCGTACAGAGCAACTGGCATTTCTTTACCATGTATCAGTTTGGATGGAATGAACGAATGGTTGGTATTTCACTTGGAGTATTAGGCTTATTACTGGGACTGGTTCAGGGTATCCTGATAAGATGGACAACTCCTAAATTGGGAGAAGAAAAAAGCATATATTATGGCTTAATATGCTATGCAGCAGGATTGTTATTATTTGCATTCGCTACGCAAGGATGGATGATGTTTGCCTTCCTTATTCCATACAGCCTGGGTGGAATTTGTGGCCCGGCATTGCAATCAGTTATCACTAAAAATATTCCTTCCAATGAACAGGGTGAACTGCAAGGGGCATTGACAAGTTTAGTGAGTGCCACTTCTATCATAGGACCTCCGATAATGACTAATTTATTTTATTATTTCACTCATAGCGAAGCTCCTTTCAGATTTTCTGGAGCTCCATTTTTCCTGGCTTCTGTTTTAATAGTTATTAGTGCAATTATAGTTTATTTTGTATTTCAAAGAAAAAATAAATTGTAACCATATTCATCGAATCAAAGAAAATATTTAACAGTATCTATAATAAACGATCCAGCTCATTTTGAGCTGGATCGTTTTAAATCTATTTTAATGATCTATTGGCTAAGTTTATCTTTTATAACTGCCGCAGCCTGTAAAATTGCAGTTTGTATAGCTGGTATATCTGCTAATGGATTTAACAAACCATAATCATGAATTAATCCGCCGTATCTTGTAAGGGTTACTTCTACCCCTGCTTCATTTAATTTTCTTGCATAGGCTTCTCCTTCATCGCGAAGTACATCGTTTTCTGCAGTCTGAACCAAAGCCGGAGGTAATCCTTTTAATTGCTCAATGGGAGCCTGCAAAGGTGAAGCATATATTTCTTTACGTTTCTCTGCATCTGGTAAATAATTATCCCAGAACCATTTCATCATATTTTTTGTTAAGAATCTCCCTTCAGAAAATTCGTTATAAGAAACAGTTTCAAAATCAGCATCAGCAACAGGCCATAATAATACCTGTAATTTAATATGCGGGCCATTATTATTTTTTGCCATCAATGCTATTACAGCGGTCATATTACCACCCACACTATTTCCTACAACAGCAAGATTGTTTCCATCAACACCAATCTCTTCTCCATGTTCAGCTACCCATTGTGTTACTGCATAAATCTGATTGATAGCCACCGGATATTTTGCTTCCGGGGAAGGTGTGTAATCCGGAAATACAGCTACTGCACCACTTTCAACCACCAAATCTCTTACGAGTCTGCGGTGGGTAGGATAATCTCCCAATACCCATCCACCACCATGAGTAAAGATAAATACGGGTGCATTAGGCTGGCTTCCTTTAGGTTTGGTGATATGAATATTGACTTCATATCCGTTCTGACTAATCACCTGTTCGGTTTCTTCAATTCCTGAATAATCAACTTCAACTGATTTCTGAGCGCCTATCAGAATCTGACGAGCCTCTTCAGGACTTAATAATTCCATTGGGGTATCGTCACCTGAGTTCAACGCCTGTAAAAACGTACGTACTTCTGTAAAAATCTGAGGATCATTTTCTCCTTTGAAAGGTCTTTGCTGTGCCATGATATTTGTATTTAATGTTAATAAAAAGAACTTAAAGCATGTAAAACATATATTGCTTGAACGTTCTGAATTTTAATAATAATTTGATACTGCAAAGCTACTTCCCATCGGATAGTTTTGTAAGACACAAAAAGCCATATTAATTGTACATTTTTCCCTTGATGTACTTTTTTCTAAAATTTGAGGGAGTATCACCCACTTTCAGTGAGAACAATCTGTTAAAATAGGCCGGATCATCATAGCCAAGTTGATAGGCAATTTGTTTAGCACTCATTATGGTATGGATCAATAATCTTTTTGCTTCAAGAATAATCCGGTCTTTGATGACTTCGTTTGGTTGAGACATATTCATTTTCTTCAGACGATGCGTCAGTGTTTTTGGAGCAATCCCCATGATATCTGCATAGTCTGCAACAGTATGCTTTTCTTTGTAATGGTTTTCCACCAAGAGGCTAAACTGACGATAGAAAGCTGTGTCATGGTCAACTCCGTCATTTACTTTGTCCAGATGCTGTACACTCCACAGTCTTGTAGAAAGGATGATGATCTGCTTCAGGTAAACCCTTAGCATTTCTTCCTGCTGGGCTTGTTTTACTTTAAATTCATCCTGTATTGCTTTCAGGATATGCTTAATAACAATTGCCTCTGTAGCATTTAAAGTAATCATAGGCATATTGCTGAGATTATTAAACAGAAGACCATCACAGGCAACCTCAGCATCGTGAATCTGAATGCAATAAAAATCCCGGTTATAATAAATCATAAGCCCTGGCTCTTCACCTGTATTTTCAATATGGAAATGCTGATTGCTATTGATAAAGAAAACTGTAGGAACTTCTGTTGTATATTGCCTGAAATCTACAGTAAGAGTATAATCTTCCGGCAAGTATAAAATTTTAATATAGGATTTATATTTTTCTGAATTAACTTCTTCCTGATCTCCAGAGCTCACTCTGTGAAGTCCCATTTTTTTATAGAATGACTCAAGGAGATATTGTTGAAACTCAATCATATTTTCAATTTGAATACTGAATAGGTATTAAATACCAATTAATAAAGCTCTTAAGGTTCTAAAAATTCTAATATCTGCTCTTGGAGCTACTGTTTCTTCTTTTGTTTTCTATTGCGCTTAATGAGATAATATATTGTAGTTGGGATTACGATGAGCAGGGATATTCCTAATGAAATAAACTCCATAATCTGTTCATACCAGAGATATGAAAAATTAATCTCTACATAAATAAAACGCAGGATAAAAAGAAAATGAAGACCTGCAATACAATACCAAAAACATCCGAATGAATCAATTTCACTCTCCATGATAATTTTGAAGAAAAATACTAAGCTTACTATCTGAAGAAATAGAACCAATACAATCATATTCCTATTAATTTTATTTCCACATCATAAATCCCTGGGTAGCCAGGTCACGGCCTTCGGGAAGGTAGAGAGTAATGCCGGGTTGGTAAACACTCTTTTCTTCTCCATACTCAAGCATTAATGCTCCTCCACCTCTTAATTTAGGATCCAGGCTATCGGTAATAAGGCATAATAATTTTCCATCCCCCATGTAATCCATCTTATATTTAGTAATGGGGAGCTGCTTATACTTATCTATCACATATCCTCTGTATTCTTCTAATATGTTCTTTATATTATTGTCTTTGTATAACACTTGTTGAATTCGTATTGTAGATGGATAAACCAGCTTTAATTCAGCATTTATGTCATTATTCACATGAATTTGGCCAATCATTTTATAAAATTCTAATGCTTTCTTTTTTACCAAATCCTGATCTAACTTTCTCAAATCCTGCCCTTTTGTCCACCCTTCAAACTCATAAGGAACTTCGGCATTAAATGTAAAGCTAAACTCATAAAATTCTTTCCCAGCAGCTTCTTTTGGGCTTACTTGTGTTGTAATTATTTTTTCATCATCAAAGCTTTTTTTAGATTTATTATCCATCATGACTACTGAAATATCAACCTTTGCTTTGTCTGATAATTTGGTAGCTGGAAGTTGATTTTCTAACCCTAAATCTTTATTAATTAAATCTCCAACAGGATACATTTTTACAGTAACTTTCTGTGAGCCTGATTTCAAAACCGGATAAATTCCAATAGGAGTAATTACATTTGATAATTCATAATCACTATTATTAAAAACATCGTTAATATATACTTCAATCAAACAATTTTGCTTATTAATTCTAACATAATAAATGGGCTCTTTATCATAGTGCTTAATTTGTGAACTTACTTTTGTCACAAAATTAGCTTCTGTAATATCCTTTGCTTCTGGAAAGATATATTGATTGATATCGTACATATTTTTAGAATTATTTATTGTTGTTAGTTGATTATTTTCTTTTTTCTGAGCACAACTTAATAAACAAGTATTAGCTATTATTATTAAAAATAGTTTTTTCATATTATCTTTCTGATGGATTTTTAGTCATTTCTGAAGAATTAAATACTAATTGACAAGGCTCCATTAACATAAACTGAGTAGGTTCTTTTTTTGCCAATACTGTAGTTTTACCTTTACCTCTTTGTCCTACCACTTCAGCAGTATACTCATATTCTCCTGCCAATCCCGTAAAAGCAATTTTATCTTCATGATAAGGCTTACCATCCGCTTTAAAATAGTACCGTCTTTCAATAAAAACATTACCATTTACCTCAAACGCTCCTTTTACATTTAAATTTTGCATTTTTTCTTCTTCATTATTATTCCATGTTAATACATGCATACCTCTTACTAATAGATTCTCATTTGTGATACTTCCCGAGAGCTTTAAACTTACAGTAAAAGCTCCTGAAGGAGCAACACTGATTGAAGAATGATCTTTTTTACTTTTACCTTCAGCAAGAGTTACCATATTGAGACTCTTTTCAGCATTATGAATCTTTAACCAGAAATCGAGGTCTATATGGGCCGTAATATCTTTTTCAAACTCTGCTTCAGCACCAAAAACTTCTTTCAGCGCTGTATCTGTAGCAAATGCCAAAAGTTTATACACTCCATCCAAAGCCGTGTTGGCAACATGTAAAGGATAAGTAATAGCTCCGTACCAGCCAACAACCTCCTTTCCTCCTTTTACTTTTGTAAGAAACATTCTGCTAACACCCAGACCAAATCCTCCTGTTGCCGCTTTCGCCATATTAAGAGTCATTCCAGCTGGAGTTTTATCCAGTAATAATTCTCCCAAACTCTTCTTTTGCTTTACTCCCATATTGAGGAGCGGACTAATTTTTATTCGCTCTTCCATAACTGGCTGAACCCCAATATTGGGATCATCTGCAAATCTATAGCCTCTAAAATATGATCCTTTCATCATTTCAAGAGTATTTTTTGCCATATTTACGTTTCTTGCAGTTTCAAAAGTTTTCGAATACTTAGTCAATATATTTCCTGCTTTTTTCCCGGCGTTTGCAATCTTTGCTCCTTTATTGACAACACTAGCTACTTTTCCCGCTTTCGAAATAAAATTAGCAAGTGCAGCTCCTTCCGTAAGAATAATGAGCAGCACATCAATAAGAATTTCCAGAGTAACTACACCAGCAACCATAGCCTTAAATACTGCGGGGTATTTTTCTGCATAGTCAATCTGTTTTGAATTCTTTTTCCCTGCATTATCAAAATCATAGTAAGCAGTAAATCCAAACTCGTATCTATCAGCCATATCTTTTATGATATCAAGAATAAAATTACGAATAAAAGCAGTTCCAATTACAGGGCTAATAATCGTTGCTGAAAGACGATCTGCTATAGGACTGTTTTTAATCCAATCTAATTCTTCATTCAGCCCCTTCACGGTTTTTATTGTTTTTTGCTGGCCAAAAAGATAGTATTCAGGAATATATGGATCATCAAACAATGCATGAAATCCCCACGCAACATCTGCAAATGTTTTTAAATACAGACTTTTATGATAGCGGCAGGTTTCTACGGGTATTCTATAATATTGTATGAGATCTTTACTGCTGATCTCCCAATCCATCAATACACTTTTCAATGTAGAATATGCAGGATCTGTACTGGACATCAAGCTGGAAAACAGAAAATAATTCTTTAAAAAGTCCCAGCTGGTTTTTTCATCATACTGATAATTGAAAGAAGGATAAATGGTAACTCTCTCATCTTCTTTTACCACCTGAACTTTTATCTGGGAATCTTCCAATATCTGAGTATCTATTACCCTACCCTTATGTGGCTTTTTTCTCTCACGTTCATCATTTTCTGAAAAGAAAGTCTGTTTTATATTTTCCTCAATATACTGGCATTCTTTGGTAGCTACATTCTCCAACCGTATGCTCAACTCTTTGATATTTTTACTGTCTTTAGGCGGAGCAATGGCAGAAACCATAAATTTCATGTTTCTGAATTGCCCATTCTGATCTTTTCTGACTGGCTCTTTTTCATCAAAAAGTTTTATTTCCTGAGCATTCCCATATTTATAAAATATTTTTTCATATTTACAAGGTTCATACTTTTGGGTAAAGTATTTCTCATCATATACCGTCACCGGACTTATATTAGCAATAGGCTGTTCCTGTTGATTAAAATCAAAGAAAACATCAAGATATTTCTTTTTCTTATCTCCATCAAACAGCATCAGATCATCATAGGAAATTACAAAATACAGTTTTCCTAGAGACTTATGTCTTATCTTTCCTGTAAAAGCCAACGTATCAGGCAACATGTCTGCAATAAGAATAGGCAGAAGTGCAGCATAAAAACTCTTATTTTTCAGAAACTCTTCGTGAGAAAGATAAAATCCCTGTAAACTGTAAAGTTCAGTGATGGTAAAAATACTGGTAAACAATATCTTAGACTCTCCATCCTGTCTTTTAAAATAAACATCTATTTTCAGGGGATGCCCGTATAGTCCAATCCCTTTTATATGAACTGTACTATTGTTATTTATCCCTACTTCATAAGCTTCTCTATCCTCTTTACTGTTCCACCATTTCGCTTCTGTAATTCTTGGTTTAGCCACTACAATAAGCTGTATGGAAGCCAAAGGATTTCCATTTTCATCTTTAGCGAAAATAGTAAAAACATGTGGTCTTTCGTGAGATCCTGCATAGGATTTTAAAACGATAAGCTCTGTTTTATTTCCTCTGGTGAGATCTCCTGTATCAAGTTGCCCACCATTATCGAATATTCCCCAAATTGCTTTGGAAGCAGCCGTACTTTCTACAAGTTCCAACTCAAGATTGAAGGAATCATTTTTGATTGCATCAAAATTAACAACAATCCTGTTGCCGTCTATATTATGATTAGTAACTATTATTCTGGCCATGATCTTATCTTGTATTAAAAGTTAAAGAATGCTGTGGCTTTTCAGGCTCTGTAAGAATTGGACAAAGCTCTTTCATGATATCCTGGTCTGCTTTTTCCATATTTTTAGGACCTAGCTCGGCAATCTGGCCATGATTAATAATAGTAATGCAGTCAGTACCACCAATCGGACAAGTTGCTTTACTATCTTCCAGCAGAACCATTCCTCCATTGTCTTCAATAATTATTTTATCATAATATCCGCTCCATTGTGTAACCACAGCAGTACAAGGAGTATTATTTTTTTTAGAACAGCTTCCGAATGTATTCTTCTCGAAAGTTGAGCCAATATCTACATGGGTTGCAGTTAATTTTTGTTTACCATCCTTATCGTTAATATAACGTCTGCTCTGGGTATTTACTTTAAGTTTATCAGGTGTTGTACCGAAATTGCATTTGCAGACTGCACCCTGACAAACCAAGTGTTTTTCACTCATATTATTTGTTTTTTGTGTTGATTGGGTGTATAAAACTCTATAATTGGTGAATCCAAATATAGAAAAAATCCAAACAGTGAACAGCATTTTTGCCCTGTACACTTCATACATAGTTCATTTACAATTCATAAATGCCTATTTCAATTCTCTTATGATGATTTTTTCCTTGCAATTCAATAAATCCTGCCACGGAAAAAATTCTCTTATCTGTTTCATCTATTTTAAATACCATCCTGATATCTCCTTTTACTGTATGTTCAGGATTCCTGTTAACCAAAGCATTGGAAGGTGCATTCCATAGCTCATTTTCAGATCTGCTATCAATACAAGATCCGGTAAGACGGATTATGAACTTATTATTTTCATTGATCTTCAGATCAGAATTCAGACTCACTTTAAACTTAATTCCTGTATGTTGTGGAAAAATGAGATAATGATCTTCATATTCCACAGTCTTTCCATAGGCATAACTTCTATAAACAGGGGTATGCCATAATTTGAAAAAAATACTGTTCAGCAGTCTATTTCCATATAATTCTGCATTGCATAGAGCTTCTTCTGCTTTGGATAGAATTTCAGCACCTGTTTCTCCCTGGTAATATTCCTCTAATTCCGGACGCTGCCGTATCCATCGTTCTTTAATCTCTTTACTGTTAACCACACTTTTAAAACTTCCATCATGATTACTGCTAAGCTTAAGCGGATAAATGCATTGATCAATTTTATAATAAAGCTGTTCTGCCAGCCGGAAGCTGTCACTATTATTTATCCTTACAGAATGTTTATTGAAAGTAGCCACATACAGATCATCATGAATCTCTTCCATAATATCGATTTCAAAATCCAGCTCATTTATCATTTTTTCATGTTGAAAATAGCGCTCGGTAATTCCATATTTTTTCATTGTTTTTCCGGTAGCCTTCGTCACATTAGCACTGGAATACTCAACTTTTGGGGGAATAGGAATTTCCTGTTCATAGCTTATTGGAAGCAATATATATTTTAGTTTTTGAGGAAGGATATCTCCATAGATATATTCATCTACTACTCCACTATGAAGATTATGATAGTACACAAGTTCAGCAACGGATAAGCCTAATTTATCCGCGATGGCTGAAGTAGTATCTCCAACCTCTATCTCGTATTTCTTCTGTACTTTCTTCATGGTTATTTGATTTTTTACTCTTTCATGGTGATACTTAACTATTTAACATGCAATATAGTTGCTATAAAATTCACATACAAATGAAGTGGGAACAAATTAAAAATTTGTAGTAATTCTACGATTTTTATTATATTCTTATCCTTAATGTTCAATAAACATCAATAAAATGACGACAAACGTTCTATCTTGATTATAATTAAACTTTAGTTCCGTTCAACTAAAAATCAAAATCATCTACAACCCGGAACAATACCTTTCAATATTTTTTTTAATATATCTTATACTTATGGTAATTTTTTTTTGAAAGTCTGTTCTTTGCTGACCAAATCAAAAAATATTAAATTTTATTAAAAAATATTTTGCCAATATTCAAAAACTTCCTATATTTGCACCACTAAAAACAACGATACTATCGGAGTTTAAGGAGAGTTGGCAGAGTGGTCGATTGCGGCAGTCTTGAAAACTGTTGACTGTAACAGGTCCGGGGGTTCGAATCCCTCACTCTCC
>NZ_MAYF01000041.1 GCF_001684955.1 Chryseobacterium contaminans
ATTTTAATTAAAATTAACATATTATATGAACTAATGTGTGAAATAAAATAAAACACAAATATGGAGTAAAAACTTGAAAAAGAAAATATTGTATACGAATCACCAAGTCTATACCTTTGCAATTCAATGAAGAATACCATTAGCTTATTCGATTTTTCGAAAAAAATAAATTATAAAAATGAATTGCTGGCTGGCTTTACAGTAGCGATGACCATGATTCCCGAATCTCTTTCCTTTGCCATCCTGGCAGGGCTTTCCCCACTCACGGGATTGTATGCTGCATGTATGATGGGGTTTGTAACGGCTGTTTTAGGAGGCCGCCCGGGAATGGTTTCAGGAGGAGCTGGAGCCACTATTGTTGTACTTATTGCCCTGATAAAATCTCATGGGGTAGAATATCTTTTTGCAACAGTTGCCCTTGCAGGAGCTCTCCAGATGCTTGTGGGGATCTTTAAACTGGGGAAATTTGTAAGGCTTATTCCGCAGCCGGTTATGTATGGCTTTCTGAATGGCCTGGCGATCATTATTTTTATGGCTCAGGTAGAACAGTTTAAAATTACAGATGCTCATGGAGTTGTAAGTTGGCTTCAGGGAATTCCATTATACATTATGAGTGGGTTAACAGCTCTCACCATTGCAGTCGTTTACTTTTTTCCAAAGCTCACAAAAGCTATTCCTGCGTCTTTGGCGGCCATAATTGTTGTGTTTGCTGTAGTGCTAGGATTTAATATTCAGACAAAAACGGTCTCAGATATTGCTCATATCAGTGGTAATCTTCCAAGCTTTCATATTCCGCAGATTCCTTTTTCTCTGGAAACATTGCAGATTATTTTCCCTTATGCAGTAATTATGGCCGGGGTAGGTCTTATTGAATCATTGTTGACCTTATCTATGGTAGATGAAATAACCAATTCCAAAGGAAGCGCTAATAAAGAATCAGTAGCACAAGGACTAGCTAATATTACCAACGGTTTTTTCGGTGGAATGGGTGGTTGTGCAATGGTTGCCCAGACCTTGGTAAATCTTAATGCAGGATCCAGAGCCAGATTATCAGGTATTATTGCATCCGTTATGATCTTGCTGATTATTCTTTTTGGAGCACCTGTTATAGAAAAAATCCCAATGGCAGCTTTGGTAGGAGTGATGATGATGGTGGCGATCAGTACCTTTCAGTGGGTTTCTATCAGAATTGTAAACAAAATGCCGAAGTCTGATATATTTGTAGGGATTACGGTTGCTTTAATTACCGTAATATTACATAATCTTGCCCTTGCAGTGTTGGTTGGAGTGATTATTTCTGCCCTGGTTTTTGCCTGGGATAATGCCAAAAGGATACGTGCGAAAAAATATACTGATGAAAATGGTACCAAACATTATGAAATATATGGTCCATTGTTTTTCGGTTCAGCAACAGCTTTTGCAGATAAATTTGACCCGATGAATGATCCTGATGAAGTAGTGGTAGATTTTAAAGAGAGCCGCATTGTAGATATGAGTGCAATTGATGCCGTAGATAAATTGTCAAAAAGATATAAACAGCAGGGCAAAACATTATTCCTCCGCCATCTCAGTGAAGACTGCCGTAAAATGCTGAAAAATGCAGAAGCCGTGGTAGAAGTGAATATTCAGGAAGATCCTACGTATAAGGTAATGCCGGAAAAATAGGGAAGAAGTCAATAAGTGAATTTTGCTTTGCAAGTGAATCGTGAATTTTTTGAAATACAGTCGAAATTGACAAGCGAAGCGAATTGACTATTCACAAAAAGAAATACCTAAAACCCACACAAGGATTGTAAGATAAATCTACAGTCCTTATTTTTTATCATTTCTTCCTTCAAATCATAAAATATCTTAAAACATAGGGGTAAAGCCATGCAGTAATGATAAAAATTTTATCTTTGGGAAGAATAGAGAATTAAACACTTTTTGATGATGAATACATTTTAAATCTTTTTCAAGAAGCTAAATAAAACTTTTAACTTAAAACATATTGAAAACAGATATCGACATTCATAACCACTGTCATTTTTCCTTTGACTTGTGGCTCACCCTAATAAAATCTCATCCTGAATTTAAAACAAAAAGAGTTGAGCTGTTCTCCTCGTTTTTTAATGTAGATAAGCCTATAGATGAAGTTGCTAAAACAGTAAAATATTACGATGATCTTTGCAATACCATTAATGAGGTTACAGGAGGAAATATAGATACTTTTGAAATTTATCTGATGATTCTAGGTGCATTGAATGTAGATGTAAAGCTTTTAAACAAGGAAAAACTGAATGAGTTTTATGTAAGAAGTGAAGAATTGTTTTTAGAGTATAAACCTGTTATCATTTTTGAAAATATTCATGATTTTTTTGGTGAAATTAAAAATCAGGGAAAAACCATTAATATTCTGAGCAATACAGGATTTATCAAAGGAAAAACAATGAGAAAATTCCTGATTCATGAAAACCTGGATCAGTATATTGATTTTCATATTTATTCTGATGAAATCAACTGTTCAAAACCGAACCCGCTTATTTTTCAGGAAGTAAAGAATAATCTTAAAGATCAGGATCTGCCGTTACATCAGATCCTGCATATCGGAGATAACCCTGTGGCAGATTATAAAGGAGCTGCAGACTTCGGGTTCAGCGCACATTTACTTAAACACTAACCATAAACATGAACAAAAGATACAGCTTACACCACATTCATTCAGCGGATGAGTTCACTTTCTCACCCGCAGAATACAGTTATTTCAAATATGGCGATAAGTCGTATGCTGAAAAATTTGCAAAAGAATTATTCGAAGGATTTATTTCCGAACATGAAGACCTTTTAAATACAGATAAAGAGATCGTAGTGCTTCCAAGCCCATATATGGCAATTCCTACGGCTTCTAATTTCCTGTGTTTTTATTTTAAAAAGCATTTGGATTATTATCTGTTTCAGAAAGAAAAAAAGTCAAGTATTTTATCCAAAATCAATAGAAATCATACCTATATCACAGATTATGGGAATCTTAATTTTGAGGATCGTAAAAATCTGATTGCCAATGATACTTATTATATTGATAAAGACTTTTTAAGAGGAAAACTTTGTATTTTTATAGATGATATAAAAATTACTGGTAGTCATGAGTATACAGTGAACAGAATTTTGGATGAATATGATGTGGAAGCAGACTTCATGTTCCTGTATTATGCTGAACTGATGAATTTTGATCTGGATCCTAAAATTGAAAACTTTTTCAATTATTATGCAGTGAAAAATGTAAAACACATTGCAGAAGTAATGAATAAAACCAGTTTTCAGTTCAATACAAGGATTGTAAAATATATTTTAGGCCTAGATTCAAGTAATTTTGACTATCTTACGTCTAAAGTAAAAAAGGAACAGATGGATCACCTGCTGGAGCTGGCCATCAGTAACAATTATCATTTAATAAAAGAATATAAAAATAACATCAATACTTTAACACAAACGGAATTATATTATGGCTATTAACTTACAAAAAGGACAAAGAGAAAACATCAACGCACCTAAATTCACTGTAGGTTTAGGATGGGATATCAATAATACTTCTACAGGAACAGCTTTTGATCTTGACGCTTCTTTATTTTTATTAGGAGATGACAAGAAATTAGTTTCAGATAATCACTTTATTTTTTATAACAACCTTGAATCTCCGGATAAAGCAGTAATTCACACTGGAGATAACCTTACAGGAGAAGGATCTGGTGATGATGAGCAGATCAAGATTGATCTTACAAAAATTGATGATGCGGTAAAGGAAATTACAGTAGTGGTAACCATCCACGATGCGGATTCAAGAAGACAGAACTTTGGACAGGTAAGAAATTCTTTCATCAGAATTTTCAATACAGATACGAATGAAGAGATCTTAAAATATGAATTGGATGAAGATTTCTCAATCGAAACAGCCGTAGAATTCGGAAGAATCTACAATAGAAACGGAGAATGGAAGTTTGAGGCAGTAGGAGCAGGACAGAGAGATGGCCTTGAGAAATTTGTATCACTTTATCAGAAATAATCATGGACAATCAGGAAAATCAACCTATAGATCCGCTAGGATCAATTGAACCCCTTAGAACATTTGAGCCGACACCGATGGTTCCGCCAACACCCGCTCAGCCTGTTCAGAATGCAGCACCGGCAGTGCTTGTAGATAGAGAGGGTAACGTGAATTTAACACAGCTACCATCAGAAGACCGCCAGAAATATGAAGCTTTAGCGAACTCTATTGATGAAGCTAACCCAGGATCCATTGTGAATTTCGGAGCAGAGCTCCAGAAAACGTTAACCAATCAGAGTGATAGCTTCTTAGGAAATGTAAGAAGATCAAACTCCGGGGAAGTAGGCGGATTGATCAATGATCTTTTGGTAGAGCTGAACTATGTTGACGTAGAGGAACTTAACGGAAACAAAGTAAAAAGTTTCCTGAGCAAATTACCATTCATGAAGAAAGTAATGACTCAGGTAGAAAACTTATTTGCTAAGTATGACAAGATCATCAACAATATTGAACAGATCTCTTATAAAGTAAACGCAGGAATCATTACTTCTACTAAGGATAATGCTGTTCTTCAGACCATTTTTGAGAGCAATGTAAACTCTATCAAGCAAATTGAAGACCTTGTGATTGCCGGAAATATCAGAATGGAAAGAGCCGCTGTTGAGCTAGCTCAGATGGAGGCTAACCCTCAGAATTTCCAGGATTATCAGATTGCGGATAAGAGGGATTTCATTGCAAGACTAGACAGAAGAATGGCCGATCTTAAAGTGGTACGTGTTATTATGATGCAGTCACTTCCACAGATCAGGTTGGTTCAGAATAACAACGTTTCCATTGCGGAAAAAGCACAGACTATTCTTACGACTACACTTCCTGTGTGGAAAAACCAACTTTCGCTTGCTGTTGCTATGTACAGACAGCAGCAAAATATTGAGATCCAGCAGAAAGTATCTTCTACTACAGAAGAAATTTTAAGAAAGAATGCAGAACGTCTTGGTCAGAACTCTATCAATGTAGCGAGAGCGAATGAGCAGACAATTGTTTCTATAGATACATTGAGAGAAACAACTTCAATGTTGATCAATACGTTAAATGAAGTGAAACAGATCCAGAAACAGGGAGCTGATAACAGAAGAAAGCTGGATCAGGATCTTCAGACATTAGAACACGAACTGAAAGCGAATGTCAGAGGTTAATTTATAGGATACTACGGTGGGGGAAGATGCAGCAACCATATTGTCACAGAGCAGAAGAAGGTTAACAAGACTTAAGCTTCTGGCTAATTTTTTTGAGCATATTGACATAATATCCATTTACATCAAAACAGATATTATCCACAATCTGTTCCAGGAAAATACAGCCCTTGATTACAATAAACTGGAACTTTTCCACCTGCAGTATACCGACAGCCTCATTGAACTTCTGACGAAAATCAAAAGACAGAAGGAAAATGATATGCTGGCGGTCCTTAATGAAATTGACATCAACAAAAAATACATTTCAGGTTTTGAAGAAAGACAGGCAGACAGTTTTCAGACAGATAGGAAAATGTACAGCGGTATATTTTCACAACATCTGAAAACTCTGTATAAAGACCTTACCGAAGATATTTTTACTGCCAATTGGGATAATGTACTGTATTTTCATAAAAAGTATGCGAAGGAATTCTATAGGCTGGAAGCAGATGAATCTCTGTTGAAAGCTGAGTCTTTTCCGGCATATCAGTACAAAGATTATTCTATTGAAAGGAAACTGCTGGGAAGGCTGAACATACAGGGATTTAAAGTCCGTTTTGTCTGTGGCTATGCGATCGGGACCCATGAATATGAACTTTTTAAGATCTTTCAGACCAATGATTATTTTATTTTCAGTGTAGATGATAAAAAGCTTTATCTTTTCGACAAGGAACTGGATAAGCTTGATATTTCTGAAAATCAATCCAATCAGAGTACGATTATTGACCAGCTTAAGAAAAAAAATGAAGAGCTGGAGGATACGATGAATGAAAGAAAACGCAATTTACCTCCAGAGGTAGAAGCGGTTTTGAAGGATTATATCAGAAACCTCGAAAATATAGATATTATGAGCAAGATATTTGCTTTTGATGAAGAAACCAATATTCTGCGGGCAATGCTTAATTTAAACCTGAATAATCAATAAAACGAAATTTGAAACAAGCAGATAAGCATTGGTGCTTTTTTGCAAAAATGTAAATAACAACTAAACATAAAAAGATGGCTATCAACTTACAAAAAGGTCAGAGAATCAACCTTAAAAAAGAAAACGGAGCTGAACTTTCCCAAGCCTGTGTAGGAATCAACTGGGGAGCAATTGAAAAAAAAGGACTTTTCGGAACTAAAAAAGAAGCAGTAGACTTAGACGGAAGCTGTATTTTATATGATTCAAATAAAAATGTTACTGAAGTAATTTATTTCGGAAATCTTAAATCCAGAAACGGTTCTGTAAGACACAGTGGAGACGATCTTACTGGTGATGTAAACGGAGATGACGGATTGGATAACGAGGTGATTACAGTAGATTTCAGTAACCTTGAACCTAACGTAGACCACGTGGCAATGGTACTGAACAGCTACAGAGGCCAGGATTTTGGAACTATTCCTTTTGCTTCTATCCGTATCTACGAAGGAACACCAACCAACGTAAAAGAAGTCTTTGCAAAATATGATATAGCAAATGATGCTTCTTTCAAAGGTCATGTTGCCATGGTTATGGGAGTGTTCTACAGAAGAAACGGTGAATGGAAATTCAACGCAATTGGAGATCCTACAGCCGACAGAAAGCTGGAGCAGACCATCCAAACCGTACAGATGAATTATTTATAATCATTTATACATCAAAATGTAAATAAAATAGCAATATTTGTACTTTGTTACATCTATTGCTTTTATCATATAATAACATAACTCAAGTGGAACATCAAAGTATTTTAGAGCTGCACCCTGGCTTGGTGTGGGGATTTGCGGTAACAGTCGTTATCATGTTACTCCTGGATTTAGGAGTTTTCAACAAAAAAAGCCACGAAGTTTCTTCCAAAGAAGCTACCATCTGGTCTATCGTATGGATCTCGCTGTCTATGATATTTTCGGGAGTCGTGTATTGGGTTTTCAATACAGACGGAACTCCGGAAAGTCATGCGTTGGCAGTAGAGAAATTTACCCAATACCAGGCGGCTTACTGGATTGAAAAAGCCCTTTCTGTAGATAACTTGTTCGTATTTATCCTGGTTTTCGGATTCTTTAAAGTTCCGAAATTCCTTCACCATAAAGTTCTTTTCTGGGGGATTATCGGAGCATTAATCTTCAGAGCGATATTTATCTTTGCAGGAGTAGGGTTGATTAACCTTACATATCTTCCTGAAATGGATATTTTCGGAACTCCTGTGAAAATTAATGTGGTAATGACCTTATTCGGATTATTCCTTGTATACGCCGGAATCAAGTCCTGGGGAGATGGTGATGATGATGACGATGAAGATTATAGTAATACTGCAGGAGCTAGATTAATTAAAAGCTTCTGGAAAGTATCTGATAACTATGATGGTGATAAGTTCTTCACGGTTCAAAAGGGAATCAAAATGGCAACACCGCTATTGGTAGTGGTTGGGGTGATTGAATTTACAGACGTTCTTTTCGCAGTAGATTCCATTCCGGCGATCTTTGCCATTTCAAATGACCCGTTTATCCTGTACACATCCAATATCTTTGCGATTTTAGGACTTAGATCATTATATTTCCTATTGGCGAATTTTATCCACATGTTCAGCAAACTTCCTTATGGATTGGCCATTATCCTTTCATTCATTGGAGTTAAAATGCTTATTGCACCATGGATTCACATTCCTTCTCCAATTTCATTAGGAATTGTAGGTGGAGTATTGGTGATCTCCGTTCTTTTATCTGTTATCTTCCCTGAAAAAGAAGAAGAGGAAAAAGACAAGTTGGAAGAGTAATACACGTTATGATATATAAATAGCCTCCGAGAGTTTATCTTGGGGGCTTTTTTTGTGAAGAATGATGAAAGCTGGAAGAGGAAAGTACTTTTAGACGTAATAAAATCATCTGCATTTTAATGGGATTATCATAAGAATGTGGCTATATATCTGCAAAACACAAATAGGACTTCCAGCTTCCTTCTTCTAGCTTCCATCCAAAAATTAAAATAGACTGACTTGTCTGTCTATTGTTTTTTTTCGTACATTTGTTTTATAAAAAATTCAATATGAAGTCGCCAAGAGAAAGAATTGTAGAAACAACATTTGATCTGTTTGCAAAGCAGGGATATAATTCTACAGGAATCAACCAGATCATTTCTGATGCAGGAGTGGCCAAAGCAAGCTTTTATCTTCATTTTAAATCCAAAGAAGACTTATGTGTGGAATTTCTTAAGGTAAGACACGAATACTGGTTCAATGAACTTTATACTTTTACAGCTCCGTCAGAAGATCTCCGTTCAAAGATCATCAACGCTTTTGACTTCCTGATATATATGAACAATAAAGAGAATTTCAGAGGTTGCAGTTTCCTGAATATTTTGTCAGAAATTCCGATGGATAATGTTAAAATTCTGGATGTAATTCAAGCTCATAAAGCTGATCTTAGAAATTATTTCCTGGATTTGTTGAAAGATGATACTCTTTCCGATCATATTTATATGCTCTTTGAAAGCAGTATTATAGAGAGCCAGCTTTTTAAATCGAATGAGCTGATATTGAAATCAAAAAAAATAGTCAATCATTTAATCCCCTAAATAATGGAACAGAAACACCCGCTTCCACCTTTCACTCTTGAAACGGCAAAGCAAAAAATTCAAATGGCAGAAGATGCCTGGAACAGTCAGGATCCTGAAAAAGTTTCCAAAGCTTATACCATTGACAGCGAATGGAGAAACAGAGATACATTTATCAATGGAAGAGAAGAAATTGTGCTATTTCTTCAGAAGAAATGGGAAAAAGAGCTCCATTATAAACTAAAAAAAGAATATTGGGCACATACAGAAAACCGTATTGCTGTCCGTTTTGAATATGAATACCAGACCAAAGATGGAAACTGGTTCAGAGCCTATGGCAATGAAAACTGGGAGTTTGATGAAAACGGATTAATGGCTAAAAGATATGCAAGCATCAATGACCTTGCTATTAAAGAAGAGGATAGAAAGTTTAAATAAAGAATAAAAACAGCGGATCAAAACCAAAGTTTTCTTGCCACGAGTACACGAATTGTGAGTGTATTCGTGGCATTTTTGATTTAACATGAGTCATACAATTAAAAATGAATAGTTGTAAAACTGCTACATTTTCAGACATTTATGAAAAAAAATATTTTCTGAATAAAATAATATTTCTAAATTTAGAGAGTTATTAATTAAAAACACACTTATGAAAAAAAGCATCTTAAATTCAAAGCTGTTCACACAGCTCATTGCTTATGGTACTATAGAAAGAAACAATAACACTTAATTTCTATATCATGAGCAGAACGAGAATTGTAAAGGGAACCTATACCAAGGTTTCTCAGGAAGGACATAGTATGTATTCCAATGAAAATATTATTACTACTGCAGGGAATTCAATTACGGAAACAGGAGTAAAAGATGGGGTTAGTTATGGAACCCCTAAATATGCACCGGGAATAAAGTTACCTGCAAAATGTGTGGTGCAGTTCAGGCCAAAAGATTACTGGAAAGGGGAAGATTATGGCTTCGATTGGATGCGGCTAGGGGAGACTTCTAATTTTGGAGACAAAAATTATAAAGAGGTAGTGGCTGAACAGTATAAGAAAAGTAAAGATAAAAAAGAGAAAGCTTTTACCACGCTGGAAACCGATCCTAATGAATATGAAGGAGATTTTAAAACCTCGTCCTCTCTATTTGCCAGACTAAGGAATGAATATGGAGTATACAGCATTCCGTGGAAGAAAAAAGCAGATGGCAGTGCTGAGGATTATTTCTGTTCATGGCTTTCTTTGTATCCCGCTGGGATAAAGGA